>DATHNL010000191.1:0-3879 GCA_035486035.1 Gemmatimonadaceae bacterium | reverse complement strand
CCCACCAATTCGCCAGCGGGTCCGCGTCAATCCCCGTCACCATACGGCCGTTGACCAGCCGATATCGTAGCTTCTGGGCGAGCACGATCACGGCCCCGCCGACGTGGACACTATCACCCGTGGGCGCGTTCATGGTGCCGCCCACCACCAAAATGCCACTATCAATAGTGGCGCCGGCGATCAACTCCAGGTCGGCATTGATGACCGTGAGTCGGCCACCGATATGACCCGCGACGGACACGGGGCCATCGATGACGGCGACGTCACCTTTGATATCTTGGTCCTTGGCGACATCGAGCCGGCCGACCGCTCGCAGGGTGCCCGCCGCGTTGTATCGCGCGGCGGCTTCGTCAATCACCTCGCGTGGCAGACCGGTCGAGTCCTGGGCGCCCAGGGACGTGGCCCAGGCAAGGGCAAAAAGCCAACGCGTTCTCATTCCGGGTCGCGAATGCCGAGCCGCCGCATGCGGCGATAGAGATTTGGCCGATCGGTCTGCAACCGTCGCGCGGCGGCCGTCACGTTGCCCTCGGCCGCGGTCAGCGCGCGGTGTATGAGGAGCCGTTCGTACGCATCGAGCGTATCGGCGAGCGAGAAATCCAACTGGGTCGCCGGGAGCTCGCCGTCGGTGAGGATGGCCACCGAGGCCGAGGGCGGCGCGAGTCTCAGGACATCGCGCGCGTAGGACGCGGTCACGCCTTCGCCCGGGTGCAGGATGGCGAGTCGCTCGACGATATTGGCCAGCTCTCGCACGTTCCCAGGCCACGCGTACCGCTCGAGGCTCGCGAGCGCGTCCGGACTCCACGTCGAGCGTTTACGGGCGAAGTGCTCGACGAGCGCCGGGATGTCGTCGGGATGCTCGCGGAGCGGCGGGACGACGAGCGGAATCACGTTCAACCGAAACAGCAGATCCTCGCGGAACGTCCCTTCGGTGACCGCGCGAGCGAGGTCTTTGTTCGTCGCCGCCAGGATGCGGACGTCCGTCTTGATCGGCTTCGCCCCGCCGACGCGCTCGATCTCCCGCGTTTCGATGGCCCGGAGGAGCTTGGCCTGTGCCTCGCTTCCCAGGTCGCCGACTTCGTCGAGGAGCAATGTCCCGGTGTGCGCGAGCTCGAACCGCCCGATCCGCCGCTCGGTCGCGCCGGTGAACGCGCCGCGCTCGTGGCCGAACATCTCACTCTCGACCAGATCGCGGGGGATCGCGGCGCAGTTGACGCGCACAAAGGGGCGATCGCGTCTCGGGCTGGCCTGGTGGATGGCCACGGCCACTAGCTCTTTCCCCGTTCCCGACTCCCCGGTAATGAGCACCCGGGCATCACTCGGCGCGATGCGCTGGATCAGCTCCCGTACGCGCTGCATCGGCTGGCTCGTGCCGACGATCTGTGATCTCAGCCCGAGCTCTTCACGGAGCGCGCGCGCTGCGCGCCGTGCGTGACGGAGCTCTATCGCGGAGGCAACCGCGAGGACAATCCCTTCAGGCGACAAAGGCTTTTCCAGAAAATTCACCGCGCCGAGTTTGGTCGCGCGAACGGCGTCGGCCAGACCGGCCCGGCCGCTCATCATGATGACCGGGAGCTCGGCGTCGATCGCTCGAATGCGCTCGAGCGCCGCGAGGCCATCGACCGCCCCGGGCATCATGAGATCCAAGAGGACGACGTCGGGCTCTCCCGCGGCGACCGCCGCGATCGCCGCCGCGCCATCCGGCGCTTCGCGGAGATCATGACCTTCGGCGGCCAGCAGGGCGCCGACCATCCGTCGGATATTCGCCTCGTCGTCCGCGATCAGGACGGTCGGCACGGCAGTGTCAGCCGGATTTCGGTACCTTGGCCCGGGATGCTCTGGGCGTCGATCGTGCCCTGGTGCGCGATCACCGTCTGGCGCGCGATCGCGAGGCCGAGCCCGGTGCCGCCGGGCTTGTGCGTTTCGTACGGTTCCCAGATACGGGGCAGGCGATCGGCCGGGATGCCGACGCCGGTGTCGCGCACGCAGATCTCGACGACGCCGTTCGCTCGTTCCGCGGTCACCGTAATGGCCCCGTGTGTCGGTCCACAGGCGTCGACGGCATTGAGCAACACGTTGGACAGCGCTCGTGCGAGGGCGTCGTGGTGCCCCGCCACAAGTGGCAGGCCGTCATCGATCTCCAGGGTAAGCGGCACCTCTTCCGGGACCGTGCTCCGCGCCACGTACCGTACCATCTCGGCTATGTCGACGTCAGCCGCCGGTCCTTCGGGAAGTCGTCCGAATTGCGCAAAGCTACGCGCCATGGACTCCAGTCGCGCGGACTCGACGCCCAGCACATCGACCGTCTCGGCGAGCGACGGCGGCGCCTCACGCTGCAGCCGCATCACGGCGAGCCTGATGGGCGTCAACGGATTCTTGAGCTCGTGCGCTACTTGGCGCGCCGTCTCGCGGAAGGCCCGCAAGCGCTCGGCCTCGAGCGCACGCGCGCGACCGGTCGCGAGATCGGCGGCCATGCTGCGCATGCGCTCGCGGAGCACAGCGAATTCTGGCGCGCCGCGTAGTGGCAGCGCATCGGGCAACGGGAGCGCGCGTGCGATGCGATCGGTCCAGCCAACCAGCTCGTCGAGCGGTCGGCTCAGCTGCCGGCTCAGGTGCCCGGCGACACGCGAGGCGACGAGCGCCAGGATGAGCAGCGCGATGAGGCTGACGCCGGCGACTGCCTCCGCAGCCCGGCCAGCGATGAACTCGTATCGGCGAGCCTCGGTCACCGAGACCGCCAGCTCCTGTTCATGCGCCGCCAATGCCGCGCGTTGTTCGGGCGTAAGCGGGGCGTTCTTGACCATCGCCAAAGCATGCTCGCCGGTGGCGGCGACGCGATTCCACGGGGCACTCCCCGAGAGAAGCGGCAGGGCCGTGCTGAGCGCGCCCCCCCATAAGACCGTCAGGACCGCGGATGGGACGATGGCAAACAGCGACAGAATGACGAACAGCCGCGTGCGGAAGCCGAGTCGGGTCATGAGATTACCCAACTATGAAAACTCATACTGTATATCTCACCTTCGATACGGCCAAACGCCATGGGCTCCGGAGCAGTACCGCCACAATCGCGGAACCGGCGAGGACAATGCGGCCGCACATCTGCGGTCGTTAACGGTGGGTCATGAGGTCATCGTTCCCGTCACGAATGGGGCGCTGGATTTTGGCCCTGGCAGCGGGTCTTCTACGGCGAATGGGACGGGCAGCGACCCAAGCGCGTGATCATCAAAGCCATGGGCGACTAGGGCCCGAACACCACCTCGGAGACCTGGCCGGCCGCGGGGAGCAGCATCAGCACTGTCTCGTCCGGCGCTATATAAATCTGGGCGACCGAGCCCAGATCCTTCGGGCTCCAGTAGGCGACCGAATCAGCATGCCATGGTGTCTGCGGGCCCAGGCTACCCGAATCGCCGATGGCCCAGGCCCCACCGCCCATCAAGCGCATCGAAAAACGATCGTGCGCCAGATCGAGCACCGCAGTCCCGCTGTCGGGGTACGGGACCGGTACGAAACGGTAGGCACCCGTGAACAAGATCTGTTCGGCGTGGGTGCGAAGAACCGGACGCGACCCGAGCCCATCATCACACGCACCCAACGCCAGCGCTACGAGGGGCAGCCAGGGCCAGGGGCGCATGCATGCAATATGCGGAGGTGGATAGAAGCGGCAAGGTGGGTTAGTTTCATGACATAGGGTCGAGCCCGGCGAACGACGGCCGGTGCGCTCATGAGCGCCCCAAGCGCTGTGTTCGGCGGGTCCGACGCCCTTTTCTTATCTCGTGCGCCTCACTGACGCTGTCTCGCTCCTGGCGGGCGTGGCTCGGTGAGGCAGCCCGAGTCCACAGTTTCGAGACTCTGAGTACATGAATTCCCGCCAACCATCACGCC
>DATHNL010000190.1:0-10067 GCA_035486035.1 Gemmatimonadaceae bacterium | reverse complement strand
TCGCGCGCACGGTCGGCCAAGAGCTTGAGCTCGTCGAGGTCGACGGGCTTCTTGAGATAGTCGAACGCGCCGCGCTTGACGGCATCGACCGCGCCCTCGATCGTGCCGAATGCCGTCATGATCACGACGGGCACCGCGGGGTCGAATTCACGGATCTTCTGCAGGAGCTCGATGCCGCTCATCCCTGGCAGGCGGACGTCGAGGAAGATGACATCCGGACGAAGGCGCTCCAGCAACTCCAGCGCTTGCTCGGCCGTTCCGGCGACTTCGGCGTTATAGCCGGACTCCGTCAAGAACGCTTTTATCGATCGGGCGAGTGTGCGCTCGTCGTCAACGATCAATACCGTCGAGCCGTTCATGGCAGCCAGACGCGGACCGTCGTGCCGCCGTTCTCGCTCGTGACGCCCAAGCGGCCGCCATTTTGTTCGACGTAGCGTTTGGCAATGGCGAGGCCCAGGCCCGTACCCTCTGGACGCGTCGTGAAGAACGGCTCGCAGACCGACGCGATGATGCTCTGGGGAATGCCGCCGCCCGTGTCGGTAATCGCTATCTCCACGCCGTCGTGCGCCGCTTGCGCGGCGACACGCAGTCGACCCCCGTTCGGCATCGCGTCCAGTGCGTTCGAGATGATTTCCAACAGAGCTTGTTCCAATTGCATCGGGTCTACGCGGACGGGACGCAACGTGCTCGGCGCGTCGACTTCGAGGATAACGTGATGATCGTTCAGGAGCTCGGCGAACGTCGGCCGGAGATCATCGATCAGCGTCGCCACGCTCTCTTGCGAGGGATGGAATGGGGCGGGCCGCGAGAAGCTCAGCAAGTGGCTCACACGGCGGTCCAGCCGATCGACTTCTTCTATGATCACTTCGAAGTGCTCGCGCGAGGCGCCCTCGGCGTGACGCGAGCCAAGTTGAGCCGCCGCGCGGAGGCTGGCGAGCGGATTACGCAACCCGTGCGCGACCGCGGCGGACATCTCGCCGATGGATGCCAAGCGCTCGGAGTGGACCAGTCGTGACTGGGTCTGACGGAGCGTCGAGGTCATGGCCGCGAACGCCTTCGCGAGGTCGCCGATCTCGTCGTTCGATGTGACCGCGATGGGATGATCGAGATTCCCGGTACCGACTACGGCCATCGCCTGGCTCAACTCGCGGATCGGACGCGACAGACTTCCAGCGATGAGCCACGACGCGAGGAGCCCCGTGCCGAGGGAAAGAATGAGGATGCCGAGCAGAGCCCAGCGCTCGCTGCCGATGATGCCGGCGAGCTGCGCATACGCCCCCCTGACGCTCGACTCGCGAGTCCGTCGGTAGACCTCGCGATTGATATCAGACAGCGCAGGCATCACGACATCGCGCAGGTCGCGCTGCGCCATCTGATACGCGGCGAGGTGGTGGCCAGCGTCGTACTCGGAGAACACGCGCCGGGCCACGGCGCCGATCTGGACGCGGATCAGATGGACGGTATCGGCCAGGCCAAGCTCATCGGCCGGAAGATCGGCGATCCATCGCGCGTGCCAGTAGTCGATCACGCTGTCCGTGAGCGCAAACTCCCGCTTCCCGGTGGAATCCATACCCGTGAGATAGCGCCACACGACCTCGGCCTGGTCGGACATGGCGGCTTCCAGCTCACCATAGGAGCGGTTCCGCGCCATATTCTCCCCGAGCGCATTCAGCGCCCTGCGCTCCAGCCCATTGGTACGGATCGCCTCCGCCGCGATGAGCAGCGCCGGCACCGCCATGAGTGAGAACCCGAGCAACAGCTTGCGCTGAAACGTCACAGGATGTCAGGGTGTATAGATGAGCATGAAGATACTTGTCAGCGTTGTGTCCGGCGCCTCCGTCCTGGGGCTCCTGGCCTGTAATCCATTTGCCGGGCCTCCGAAGGAGGTCATCGAGACGGTGCCGCTGCCGGCGCTATTGCGGGCGCCGAACCCTTTGCTGGGGATCAGGCAGACGTACGATCAGCACGTGGCGATCGACTCGATCCGCACGATGTACCGTGCGCAGATCCGAAGCCTGGGGCGTCCGACGCGCTTGAATCAGGACGATATGGACAACTTAGTCCTGCGCGAGATCGTCGACTTGCGCGGGGTGCTTACACCGGAGCAGCAGGTGATTTTTGATCGTCACGTCGCGGCGGCACAACGCGGACCCGCTCCGGTTCCGGGCGAGATCGATCACTGAAGTCGGCGTCGCCGGCGACGGCCCATGCGCCGTTGCCGATCGCGAGGGAGATGAGCACGGGCGTCCAGGTGTGCGGGAGGCCAGGGACCCACACGAGGAGCGTGAAGATCGTGATCATGCTAGCCTCGAGGATCGCGGCGAGGCGAGGATACACCCCGAACAGCACGCCGAGTCCGGCGGCGATGTGGCTTGCGCCCGAGAGACCGACCCAGCCCGAGTGATACGGCAGCCAGCCTGGGACCATCCCGCTCGTTTCTTTCATATAGAAGAAGTGGGAGAGGCCGATCGGCGGCAGTGCGATGCCGAAGAGATAACGGGCGATGCGTCTGCCCGGGCCACCATTCAACCTCGCATCGACCGCCATCGCGCCGGCCACCATGATGGCGATCTCGCCCCAACCGAGCCAATTGACTTCGGATTGCGGCGCGACGAACACACTCGGCGTTTTGAGCAGCAGCAACCAGAGGACGAGATAGCCGGCCAAGATGCGCGCAGCCACTGGCGCCGTTCGCGCAATCAGTAAGCCGACGCCCGTCACGACCATGACGGCGCCGCACGCGTAGGCGAGGATCGTTCGCGCCGGTACCCACGCGGGCACCGCTTCCCACGGTGCGACGAAGTCGCCTGTGCTCACCGTGAGGATGCCGAATCCGATCATGCCTGTGGCAAGCGCCCACTGTCCGAATTGCTGTCTCGTCATGCGATGGCCTTGTGTTCCAGCGTTGCGTCGCGGGCAATCGCGACCTGCGTCGCATGCCACGCGTCCGAGTACGTTGTGGAGTCGTGTGTGGTGCCAGTCGCCACGAGAAACCCAGCCGCGCGGACGGTCAGCAGGTATCGCCGGTCTGGATCCATCGTGACACGCCCGCAGCGTCTCACAATGGTCATGAGCCGATCGAATTCACGCGGGGACAGTCCCAGCGTCGACGGCCAGCCGGCGACGTGATCCAGTCGAATCGCGCGATCGCGGCGAATGAGGGCTCGGAGGCGCGCCGAGAGTGCGTCTTCGTGTAGGGATGGATCGCATCCGGTGACGGCGAGAATCGGGATGTCCGCCGTGCCACCGCTGAGCGCGCTCACACATCGATAGCCGGCGTGACCCGGCAAGGCGAGGTCGACGGTCAGGAGACCGGAGCCGGTGAGACGCACGCAGGCCAGGCCTGCGCGGTCGTCCGATGTGCGGACGAGCGACAGCCCCTCGGCCCGGAATGCGTCGACAATTCCTGGCCGGTCTTCGATTAACAACAACCGCGTCATACTGCTCCAAGCTAGATCGGGGCGGTCTTACCGGGAGAGCCAAATTGTTCGATCTCGGTCGTACCAATTACGGAACTCGTGGGGTATCATGCAAAAACGGAGGTGAGAACGCATGGGAAGAAATCCTCGTTCGTCAGCTACAGTGTATTTCCGCGTCGACCAAGAGGGTGACACGCCGCTGCAGCAGCAGATCTACACGGGCATCCGCGATGCGATTCTCGCGGGCTCGTTGAGCCCCGGCGCACGTCTCCCATCTTCGCGGGCGCTGGCCGACGAGCTCGGCGTGTCGCGAACCACCGTTGTGTTCGCGTTGTGGCAGCTCCAGGCCGAGGGCTGCGTCGTTTCCGCGGGTGCGTCCGGCACGTTCGTGGCGCGCACGCTGCCTGATGATCCCCACCGCCCGACCCGACGACGAACGCGGCCGAAGCTTTCCCGCATCGGGACGGCGCTGCTCGATGCGCCGCGCGTCGTCGAACGCGTCGTCGGCGCACCGCGGCCGTTCCGCATCGGCACCCCGGCGCTCGATCACTTTCCGGTGACGGTGTGGGCCCGGCTCGCGGCACGACGACGACGAAACACGTCGATCACGCTGCTCGACTACGGCACACCCGGCGGGTATCGGCCGTTGCGCGAAGCCATCGCCGCTCACGTCGCGGTGACGCGGGGGATCCGATGTTCGCCGGACCAAGTGCTCATCATGGCCGGCGCGCAGCACGCGCTCACGTATTCGGCGCGCATGCTGCTCGACCACGGCGATCAGGCGTGGCTCGAGGAGCCCGGCTACTTCGGCGCGCGCAGCGCGTTGACGTCCGCGGGCGCATCGATCGTTCCGGTACCCGTCGACGCGCAAGGGTTGAATGTCGCGGCCGGTGAGCGGATGGCGCCATCCGCGCGACTCGCGTTCGTTGCGCCATCACACCAGCACCCCCTCGGCGTCTGTCTCTCGCTCTCGCGGCGGCTTGCCCTGCTTCGATGGGCCGCGAGAGCGGGCGCGTGGGTCATCGAAGACGATTACGATGGGGAGTTCCGCTATCAGGGCCGGCCGATGCCAGCGCTCTTCGGACTCGACAACGATGGCACGGTCGTCTACGTCGGATCGTTCAGCAAGACGATCTTCCCGGCGCTGCGCCTCGGATTCATGATCGTGCCGGAGTCGCTCGTGGATCCGTTCATCGGCGCGCGTGCCCGGTTCGATTGCCATCCGCAGACGCTCGATCAGGTCGTTCTCACCGATTTCATCACGGAGGGTCACTACGCGAGACACGTTCGTCGGATGCGGCACCTGTACTCCGAGCGGCATGACGCGCTGCGCCGCGCTGCGGCTCGGTTCTGTGGCGATTCATTGACGTTTGGCGAAAGCGATACCGGGCTGCACGTCGCGGCCGAGTTGAACACGGTTCGGAACGACACCGGTGCGGCGCGCGCGGCGCTGGAGCGCGGCATCGAAGTCGCGCCGCTCTCTCACTATTACTACGGTCCGACGGCGAAAGCCGGGCTGGTGCTGGGGTTCGCCGCCGTGGACCCGCCGCGCATCATTGCCGGCATGCGGACGTTGGCCGAGGCGCTGTGTTCGGTTACCTGACGGACACGTAGCCTTCGTGGCGGAACGGCACGTCGCGGCGGGGCAGTTTCCACATCACTGTCCCGTCGCGCTCGATCCATTCTTCGCGTACGAGCCGGCCATCGCCGCGCGCGACCCAGAGCGTCTCCTGGCCCAGACCGTGCGCGACAAAGCAGTCGACCCAGCCGTCGGCCGTGACGATCGATGCGGTACTATCGACGACCAGGTTGGCCGGGTGCACCGCGAGGTTCGTCGCGCTCATCTCGGGAAATACCACCACCGCTCCCGCGGCGATTGGATAAGCGGCAAGGAGAGCCTCGGTCGCGGCTTCGGGAAAGAACGCCCCTGGCCTTTCGTCGATTGCCGTGGGCCGCGCGCCCTCCGACGAGAACGTCCCCGTGAGGCGCGCACCATCGAACTGAAGCGTGCGCGTGGTCGTCGCGGCAACTTCGACGCTGCGGCGCAACGCGAGTGTTCGGGCTGACACCTCGACGGTATCGTACTCCCACTCGCCATCGGGCGACTCGTAGCGTTGCACGATGCGTACGAGGTCGCCGTCGCGCTCGACTCGGCGAACCAGTGTGGTGAGCAGCTGCTCGTCCGCATGCGGTTTCTTGGCGAGCACGACGATCGTGTCGACTCCCAGATGGATTCGGTCCACGCGCAGGGAGTGATCGCCTGGCGTGATGGCCTGCTGGAAGCAGGTGAGGGCCGCGATGAGAGGGCGCATAGGTAAGCCTCAGACATCGCCACCCTAAAAAAGGTTGGCAAGGCGCTTTTCGACCCACGCAACATCCCAGTAACGCCCGAACTTGCGGCCATTCTCCGTGAACACGCCCACCGGTCGGAAACCAAACTGTTCATGGAGACGCGCCGAGGCGGGATTGGGCAGTGCGTATCCAGCAACGACGCGATGGACATCCTCGCCGGCGATCGCGTCGAAGAGGGTGCCATAGAGCAGTCTGCCCACCCCCTGCCCCACGCACTCCGGGCTGCAGTAGATGGTCGACTCGACGGTCGTCTCATACGCCGGCTTCGGACGAAATCGCGTCGTGCCGGCGTAGCCGACGATGCGGGCATCAGTAGCGGCGACGAAGAGGCGATAGCGGCCGGTCGGGGCGAACTGCTCGAACCACGGTAGGCGCCGTTCGACCGTATAGGGCTCAACGTCGAACGTGACGGGCGTCGTCAGGACATAATGGTTGTAGATCTCCGTCAGCTGCGGAAGATCCTCGCGACAGGCCGCTCGTACATCCATAGGTTCATTGTAATTGCTTCCCGAGCGTATAGCGGCTGATCCACGCCGAATCGCGCTGCATGCGATCGACCTGGTGCGCGTACTCGCCGAGCGCGTGCTGCTCGCGCGGATACAGCACGAGCTCGACGGGTTTGCCCTGATCTTTGAGGGCCCGGTACATCTCGAGCGCCTGGCCCGGAGGCACGCGGGGGTCGCTCGCGCCGTGAAGAATGAGCAGTGGGGTGGTGACGTGATCGGCGTATGTCAGCGGTGACTGCTGACGGTACTTCTCCTGCGTCGAGGCACTCGGCCGTCCGCCCTCGAAGAGTCCGATGTATCCGGCGATCTCGGAGGTCCCGTACATGCTGAGCAGATCGGACATGCCGGCGCCCATGCGGGCGGCCTTGAACCGACCCGTGTGCCCGACGACCCATGCGGTCATGTAGCCGCCGTAGCTCCACCCTTCGAACGCCATGCGCGTGGAATCGGCGATGCCGCGCCGGATACACACATCGACGCCCGCCATGATGTCGCGATAGTCCCCGCCGCCGAGATCGTTGATGTTGGCGCGCATGAAGGACTCGCCGAAGCCCTCGGACCCGCGGGGGTTGGGCATGAACACCGCCCATCCACGCCCGGCCCATACTTGGTTGGCCTTGAAATCGTCGAGTGTTGCCCCGGTGGGACCGCCATGTGCCTCGACGAGGAGCGGATAGCGCTGGCCAGCCTGATATCCGACCGGCTTGATCAAGATGCCCTCGATCTCGAGCCCGTCGTTCTTGTAGGTGACGACTTCCGTCTCGCCCAGCGCCATGGACGCCACTTGCGGGTTGAGCGTCGTGACGCGCTTGGGCGATGCGAACGTGAGGTCGCTCACGTAGATGTCAGTGGGCGACGTTGGCGTCGTCAGCCCGAAGGCAGCCCGGGAGCCATCGCGGGAGACCGACAGGGTCCCGATCACCTGGTCGTGCGTCACGCGCCGATAGTGGTTCGACGCGACGTCGAACGCGAAGACGTTCTGATAGACGTGGTCGGCCGCAACGAACAGCAACGATTTTCCGTCGGGCGTCCACCGGAGTTGCGTCAACGTCACGGGTTGCGCGGGATCGTGGATCGTCCGCGACTGCTTCGAGGCGACATCATAGAGGACGATGTCACCGTCATTGAGCACCGGCTCCGGAATGCTATCTCCCTGGAGTTTCCCCTGCGGGAAGGTCGTGAACGCGAGCGTACGGCCATCCGGCGACCATACGGGTTGCGTCAATCCCACCGGCGCGGAGCGATATTCTGGCCCGATCGCGTCGAAGGTACTCGTGGCCACAGTCGCGACGTACGCCGTGCCGCGCAGATCGCGCAGCAGTCCCGTAGGTGAGGCGACGAACGCGATGCGCGTGCCGTCTGGCGACCACTGCGGCTCGCCTTCGATGGCCAGCATGCTCAGTGTGAAGTCACCGTGAGCAACCTCGCGCGACTCGCCGGAGGGAACGGCGGCCACCCACAGGTGCGTACGCGTCGTCGGCTGCTCGTAGACTTGCTCGTCGGCAGCCACTGCAGGGTCGGCGCTGAGATAAGCGATGTGCGTGCCATCCGGCGACCAGCTGTAGGTCTCTACGCCCTCTTTGGCGTGCGTCAACGCGTGTGCTTCCCCGCCGTCAGTCGGGAGCAACCAGATCTGCGGCTTTTCGCCTCGTGTGGCGACAAACGAGATGGTCTTCCCGTCCGGCGACCATCGTGGGCTCGATTCGCCGTGCTCGCCGAATGTGAGTTGCTTGGGCGTGCCGCCGTCACTCGACACGAGCCACACGTGGCTCCGGCGCGCCGGTTTATCGCCACTGCGATCCCAGGCGCTCACCGCGTAGGCGATCGAGTGCCCGTCAGGTGAGAGGCTCACGCTGGTGAGCGAGCGCAAGGACATGACGTCCTCGGACGTCATCGGCTGTTGTTGCAAGAGGACGAGAAGCGGGAGAATCATGGGGACGAGAGGGTGAGCATCTCGCCGCCTTTGACGACGAGATGGACATGTCGCAGGGCGTGAATGTCCTGCGTCGGATCGCCGTCGACGGCGACGAGGTCGGCGAGCAGACCGGGCGCGATGGCACCGCGGTCGGTCAGGTGCAATACCTTGGCATCGACGACCGTGGCCGCCTGGAGCGCCTCGGTTGGCGTCATCCCGTACTCGACGAGGAGCTCCAGCTCGTGAGCGTTGTCGCCGTGCGGGAACGCGCCGACGTCGCTGCCGTTGCAGATCGTCACGCCGGCCGCGCGGGCCGCCGCGAACGTTTTGTGATAGAGCGCGATCGCGGCCGGCATGGTGTCGACGCCTTTCTTCCATCCATTGCGCAGGAAGCCAGCCTCGCGCCCGCCCAGTGTCGGACAGAGCGGGATCCCGCGCTGCGCCATGAGCTTGAACTCTTCTGGCGTCGCCATGTCAGCGTGCTCGATCGTGGTGACGCCGGCCATGATGGCGCGACGTACGCCTTCGGTTGTCCGCGCATGGGCTGCGACCGGTCGGCCGACCTCCACAGCGGCCCGAAGCTCGTCGAGCGAGAACGTCGGGCCGTCGGATCCGTCGGCGTAGATCTTGACCCAGTCCGCCCCCCGACCGATCTGCTCGCGCGCGACGCGCGTTACGCCATCCACGCCGTCGGCCTCCTGTACGCCCTGCGGAACGTCGAATGCGTATCCGTGAGGTCCGTACGACCCCGTTGCACCGATGGCCCGCGTGGCGATCAGGAGACGCGGGCCGGGAATGATGCCTTGCTCGATCGCCTGTTTGAGGCCTACGTCAGCGTCGCCTGCCCCTTCGGTGCCCAGGTCGCGCAGCGTGGTGAAGCCCGCCATCAGGGTTCGCCGGGCCGCCACGGTTGCCCGGGCCACACGGAGCGCGAGTGGCTCCTTGAGTACCTGGTCCGCGTATGGCGTCTCGGCGTACGGATGCAGAAACAGGTGCGAGTGCGCGTCGATGAGACCAGGCAACAGGGTCGTGCCCGGCAAGTCGATCCGGCGGGCACCCGCCGGTGTCGCTACGCTCGCCCTTGGGCCCACCGCCACGATGCGGTCGCCTTGCATCACGACAAGCCAGCCTTCGTGCGTCGTTCCACCGGGTGCGTCGAACACGCGACTCGGTACCAGTACGACCTGCGCTCCAACCAGGCATGGGGCGAGGAGCATCGCCGCGGCGAGCGCTCTAGCCCTTACAGTCGCCATGCGTCATTTTTCCTCATGATCGAGATACGCAACGTCACGAAGTCGTACGGCGATGTTCGTGTTCTCGATGGTTGCACCGCCTCGATCGCGACGGGTTCCGTCGTGGTGCTCTGCGGCCCATCGGGGGCCGGCAAGAGCACGCTGATCCGCTGCATCAACCGCCTGGAGACATTCGACGGGGGCGAGATCGTCGTCGAGGGCCTGTCGGTCGGAGCCCCCGACGCGAACCTGTCGACGCTCCGGTCGCGGGTCGGCATGGTGTTTCAGAGCTTCGAGCTGTTTCCGCATCGGACGGTGGTCGACAATATCAATCTCGCGCAGATGCATGTGTTGAAGCGCGACGCCGCGACGGCGACGGCGCGAACGATGGCTTTGCTGGACCGGGTTGGCTTGACCGCGCATGCGCACAAATATCCGTCGGCGCTCTCTGGCGGACAGCAGCAGCGGATCGCCATCGCCCGCGCACTCGCCATGGATCCCGTGGCTATGTTGTTCGACGAACCCACCTCGGCGCTCGATCCGGAGATGATCAGCGAGGTGCTCGATGTGATGGCGGTGCTGGCACGGGATGGCATGACGATGATCGTGGTCACGCACGAAATGGGGTTTGCGCGCCAGGTGG
>DATHNL010000189.1:0-12366 GCA_035486035.1 Gemmatimonadaceae bacterium | reverse complement strand
CATCGGGCCAAACGCGCACCGAGAGCCACCGGCCCCCTGAGCTCAAGCGCCCAGGGCTTCTTTCATCTTCGTCCAAAACCCTTTGGCGCGAGTCTGCGGAGGCTTCGACTCGACCTCGGCGAGCTTGCGGATCAGCGCCTCTTCATCGCGCGTGAGCTCGTCGGGCGTCCAGAGCTGCACGCGGACGTGCAGATCACCCGTCCCCGAGGCGTTGACGCGCGGGAGTCCCTTGGCGCGGATGTGAAATACGTGCCCGCTGTGCGTGGATGGCGGCACACGAAGACCGACCGTCCCCGTGACCGTCGGCACATCGAGGTCGGTGCCAAAGACGAGCTGCGGGTAGGAGACCAAGACCTCGCTATAGAGATCATCGCCGTCGCGCTCGAACCGTGGGTCATCCTGCACGTTGAAAATGGCGATGACATCGCCACGCTCGCCGCCGCGCGGACCCGCGTTGCCGCGACCGCGAAGCGTCATGTACTGACCCGTGGCGACACCCGCCGGCACGCGGATCGTCAACGCCTTCTCGGCGCGCACGCGGCCGTCGCCGCGGCACTTCTTGCACGGCGTCGACACGACCGTGCCCTCGCCACCGCACGTCGGGCACGGCGCGACGCTCACGAATTGGCCAAAGAACGAGCGCTGGGCGCGGCGCACTTCCCCACTGCCGCCGCACGTCGCGCACCGTTGGGGAGTCGTGCCCGGCTCGGCGCCGTTGCCGTTACACTTGTCGCACGCATCGAGGAGCTTCATGGTGAGCGTCTTGTCGACGCCCGATGCGACCTCGGTCAGCGTGAGATCGATCTGGACTTTGACGTCGGCGCCCGTGCGATTCGACTGTCCGCGGCCCGTGCCGAAGAGATCGGAGAACCCGCCGAGCCCTCCGAAGTCGCGCATGAACATGCTGAGCGCTTCGGACAGGTCGACGTGGTGGTATCCGCCGCCGCCGCCGCCCCGCAGGCCCGCCTCGCCGTAGCGATCATAGACCGCGCGCTTGTTGGGATCGCGCAGGACGTCGTAGGCCTCGCTGATCGCCTTGAACTGCTCTTCGGCATCCTTCGACCCGTTGTTGCGGTCGGGATGATACTGCATGGCGAGCTTGCGATAGGCTTTCTTGATCTCGTCGTCGGACGCGGTTCGCGTTACTCCGAGCACGGAGTAGAAATCGGCCACAGCAGTCCTCAAGCGAACAGCGCGGAGATCATCTGCGACGTATGACTCACGAGCGAAATCACCTTCTCGTACGGCATCCGCGTGGGGCCGATCACACCGATCACGCCACCGAGCGGACCCGCGCGGTACTCGGCGGTCACGATCGTCAAGTTATCGAGTCGCGGATCGGCGTTCTCATTCCCGATCGTGATCGTGATGCCGCCCGTGATCGAGCGCTTGCGTAGGAGCTCGGAGAGATGCTGGCGCGTCTCGGTCAGCGCGATCAGCCGGCGGAGACTATCGCCCGAGGCGAACTCCGGCTGCTCGGCGAGCACCGACGCCGCGCCGAGCACGACATCGTTGTCGGTCGCGAGTGGGGCGTCGAACATCGAGTCGGCGCCCTGCACGAAGATGTTCAAGAGCTGGCCCGCCTCGTTGGACGGCACCGTGTCGCGCAGGCGCGAGACCAGCGAGGCGCGGATCTCTCGTAGCGTGAGGCCAGCGAGCCGCTCATTGAGCACGAGAGCCACTTCGGTCAGTACTGGGTCGGCTATCGCGCCCGCGACCTCCACGAAAATCGTGCGCATGGCGCCGCCGCGGAGACCGAGAACGAGCAGCAGGCGCTCGCTCGAGAGCCTGACGAGATCCAAGCGCTCTAGCACCGTTTGGTCCATGCGAGGGCCCAACGCGATGCCGAGCTCCTGAGTCAGGAGACCAAGACTTTGCGCGGCGCAGCGCAGAATATTTTCGATTGCCGAGCCGCCCGCGGCCAAGCGTTCCATGAGGTCGTCTTTCTCCGGCAGCGGCAGAGAGGCCGGAGCCAGGCGCATGAGCGAGTCGACGTACATGCGGTACGCGATGTCCGTCGGTACGCGGCCCGCAGAGGTATGGGGGTGGTACAGGTACCCCTTTTCCTCCAGGTCGCTCATCGTATTCCGGATCGTCGCAGGCGAGACGCCGAAACCAAAGCGACGGGCGAGGCTGCGCGAGCCAGTGGGCTCGGCGGTCTCGACGTAGCTCTGAATGACGGCCTCAAGGATACGACGCTCGCGGTCGTTGAGCGCGGGCAATGGCATAAGTTCAAAACTACGAACGACTTCTGGCATAAGTCAAGTCAGTGGCCAAGGCATCGAGACGAAGCCAACCGTCAGGGGTCAATACGGCTCGGTCGGCTCGCCGATCCGCCCAGTTTTGCTGCTCCCACGAGTCTATTACGGGCTCATCACCTGGTTCGATTACAAGACCGCTCGCCGTTCTCAGCCCCAAATACACGCGCTCGGTCTCCCGGTTTTCTCGGGTGAGTTGCTCGGCTCCACCAATCGGATCGTTGCCGGCATGGAGTGTCGAAGCCCACTCGGAATATGGGGCCACATTCCAGCGACGGGTTGTCCCATCGAACTCGTGGGCGGACGGACCGAGTCCAGCGTAGGGTGCACCGGACCAATAGGCCGAGTTGTGGCGCGAGTGCCGGCCAGGTAGCGCGAAGTTGGACACCTCGTAGTGATCGAAGCCCGCGGACGTCGCCATCGCGTGGGCCTGCAAGAATTCGCTCGCATATACGGCATCATCGGCCGGCGTGGTCTCGCCACGTGCGATCCAGCGCGCCAATGGCGTGGCAGGTTCCACGGTCAAGCCATAGAGCGAAATGTGGGCCGGGTTGAGCGCGAGCGCGCGATTCAGGTCCGCCTCCCAATCTCGGCCGAGTTTTGTCGGGAGTGCGAAGATGAGGTCCAACGACACGTTTTCTAGACGCGCGCTTCGCGCTGCGTCTACGGCGCGCGAGATATCGTCCACGCGATGGGTGCGGTGCATCCACGCTAAGGCCTTGGGGTCGAACGACTGCGCGCCAACGGACAGGCGATTGATGCCGGCTTCGCGCCAAGCTGTGACCATGCGCGGAGTGACATGCTCGGGGTTGGCTTCGAGTGTCACTTCGGCGTCTGGCGTTGGGTCGAGGAATTCCCTCAACAGCTCCATCAGGCGAGCCACATCTGCGCCTAACGCCGACGGCGTGCCTCCACCCAAGTAGATCGTGTCCACGGGCCATGGCCCGTCAGCGCCATAGCGCAGCGATAACTCGGTCCTCAGGGCTGACAGGTATTCCGCCACCGGTAGCTTGGCGCGCACGGCGATGGCGAAATCGCAGTAGGAGCAGCGACGGGCGCAAAATGGGACGTGGACGTAGACATGGCGCGGGGGCACGTCATGAAATATCGCCGGTTTCACACCGTCGAATTGAGCCGTCGTAACCCACGGTAAGTGCGTGGGCGAGCTCCAAGGATGCGATGGCTGCGAGGCAGCGCGGCGTCGGGAGAGTGGTGCGGGCGACGAGGTCGTCGACGCCCGTCGCCGGTAGGGCGCGCCAGACGGCCGTTTCGTCCGGCTGAAGATCCAATTGGCGCATCGAGGGCGCCACGGGGAGCAGTGCCAAGGCACTCGAGACGTCGGTGATTGGTGCAACTTTTTTGCGATGGAGCAGATCGTTGGTGCCGCGTGACTCTGGTGAGTCAATGTTGCCTGGGACTGCGCCTACGGCGCGCCCCAGGTCAAGTGCTACCGCAGCAGTGAGCAAAGCGCCACTTGTTGCTCCGGCTTCGATGACGATGGTCGCCTGACCCAAAGCCGCCATGAGACGGTTTCGCTGTGGGAAATGCCATTGACGGGCCGTCGTTCCTGGCGCGTACTCGGATAGCAGAAGGCCACGCTCGGCGATGCTCTGCTGGATGCGGCGATGGGAGGCGGGGTAGAACACGTCTACGCCCGTGCCGAGAACCGCGCAGACGTCGCCGCCGGCTTCGAGCGCCGCGCGTTGAGCAGCGACGTCTATGCCGTACGCCAGGCCGCTGATGACGCAGACGCCAGCACGAGCGAACGCAGAACCGAGCATGCGGGCTATGCGTTCGCCGTATGCGGTCGCCCGACGGCTACCGACCAGCGTCACGGTCGGCGCGTCCAGCATCGCGAGCGAACCCACCGAATACAGGACGTCGGGAGGGTCCGACAGGTCGTTTAGACGCGCTGGGCGAGGAGTTGTGTCCACCAAGCGGCGAGCAGCGCGTCGAGGCCCGTACGCCCGGCAGCGGAGATCGGGTAGATCCCGAACGCATCGGGCGCGGAAAGGGTGGGAGCCGGGTCGGGGCGCCGCTCCGCGGCGCGTCGAGGCAGCTCCGCTGCTCGACTGGTCGGTTGGCCTGAGCTCGGCTCCGCCGAGCTCCATAGATCCATCTTTGTGAGCACGACGCAGTGCGGACGCTGCGCCAGGTCGGCCGAGTACGCGGCGACTTCCGTGCGGAGGGCATCGTACTCGGCCTGTAGATCCATCGCGTCGATGGGAATCAGAAACGCCAGCAGCCGCGTGCGCTCGATGTGGCGCAGGAACTGGAGGCCGAGGCCGCGGCCCTCGTGGGCACCCTCGATGATGCCGGGGATATCCGCGACGACGAACGTGCGGCCGTCGGTGAGTTGGACGACGCCGAGGTTTGGCGAGAGCGTCGTGAACGGGTAGTCCGCGATCTTTGGGCGCGCCGCCGAGATCACCGAGAGTAGCGTGGACTTGCCGGCATTCGGCTGGCCGACCAGACCGACGTCGGCGATCAGCTTGAGTTCCAAGAGTAGCGTGCGCTGCTCGCCCTCTTCGCCTGGCTGCCACTCGCGCGGGCTTTGGTGCGTCGCCGTCGCGAAGAATGCGTTGCCCTTCCCGCCCCGGCCGCCGTGGGCTACGAGCAGCGTCTGGCCGTGTTCGACCACCTCACCCAGCCGCTCGCCGGTCTTGGAATCGACGACCACGGTACCGGGTGGCACCGGTAACGTGATGTCCGGACCGGATCGACCGGTCTTGTTCGAACCCATGCCGTGCTCGCCCCGCTCGGCGACCCACCGGTCGCGGTACGTGTAGTCCAAGAGCGTGGTGAGATTCTCGTCGGCCTGGACGTAGACGTCTCCGCCGCGTCCGCCGTCGCCGCCATCGGGTCCACCAAACGGCACGCGGAACTCGCGGCGGAAGGAGCTCGCCCCGGAACCGCCCGTGCCGGCTTCTATGGTGACAGTCACACGATCAATAAACACGGAACGGAAACTAGCGCGTCATCGTCGCGGACGGCGCGTCATCGCCACTCCGCCCTACACTTTGAGCGAGGAGGCTCCATTCGACGGCGCGCGCCGCGTGGATCTTCCCCGGGCGCGGTCGTTCTGCGGACGGCGCCAGTCGACGGTCGGCCAGAGCACCGAGCGATCGACATTGTTCTGGTACTTCACCACGACGTCGAAGATCGACTCGACGAGCGAGCGCGAGAGGAGATGGGGTGTCAGACCGAGCGCGGTCAGCTTTGTGTGGACCGCGTTGTAGTAATGCTGCTCGGCTTCGACGCGCGGGTCGGCGAGGTGCTCGATGGTGACCGCGATCCCCCGCTCTTCACCCGCGGCGCGGACCAGCTCCGCCAGTTGGAGGACCGAGAACTGCTCGGTAAACTGGTTGAAGACGCGGTACTCGCCGACCTTGGCTGGCGTAGCGCAGGCCAGTTCCATACATCGGACGGTGTCGCGGATGTCCAGGAATCCGCGGGTCTGTCCGCCGCGGCCGTACACCGTGAGCGGGGACCCGATGACGGCTTCGACGCAGAAACGGTTGAGGACCGTGCCGAAGATCTCATCGTAGTCGAGGCGATTGATCAATCGCTCATCGCCGGCGACTTCGTCCGTCAGCGTGCCGTAGACGACGCCCTGATTGAGATCGGTGGCCCGCAGGCCCCACGCCCTGCAGCAGAACATGATATTGTGGCTGTCGTGCACCTTGGACAGGTGGTAGAACGAGCCAGGCTGCTTCGGGAACGGGAGAAGGTCTTTGCGGCCGCGGTGCTCGATCTCGATGAATCCTTCTTCGATGTCGATATTCGGCGTGCCGTACTCGCCCATCGTGCCGAGCTTGACGAGGTGGCACTCGGGCGCGTGTTCCTTGATCGCGAACAGGACGTTGAGCGTGCCGACGACGTTATTCACCTGCGTGAACACGGCGTGGCCGCGGTCGATCATCGAGTACGGGGCGGAGCGCTGCTCGGCGAAATGGACGATCGCGTCGGGCGCGAACGCGCGGACGGTCTCGCTCAAGAACTCGTAGTCGGCGACGTCGCCGCGGTAGAGTGGGATGGTCTGTCCCGAGCGTTCGGTCCACGCGGCCAGGCGTTCCTCGATCGACCGAATCGGCGTCAAGGTGGAGACACCGAGTTGAGCGTCCCAGAGACGCCGACTACAGTTATCGGCGATGCCGACGCTCCAGCCTCGTGCGGACATGTGCAGCGCGGTGGGCCATCCGCAGTATCCATCGCCACCCAGAACCAGTACTCGCATTGGCCTCCATCGAGACGTAACGGCGCGAATTGTATCACATAGTCGTACCAATGCGAAAGTGTTTGGTGACCCACGGTGCCGACGCAGGGTCTTTAGCTCGCCCTGACCGGTCAGAACACCCGGATCAATCCTTTGGTATAGCGGTTCGGGTCCCGCTTCACGTCGGCCAACACCGCGTTCAGGTCCGTGACGGCTTTGAGCAGTTGGTCATAGAGCTGTTGATCGCGCAGCATCTTCCCCGCGAACCCGTTCCCGCTCGCGACGCTCTTGACCAGGGAGTCGGCGCCGACCGCGACGCTCACCATGTGGTTATAGAGCGTGTCGTCGCGGAGGAGGCGACCGAGGGTGCTTTGGCGCGAGCTCAGGGCGGTCGTGAGCGAGTCCATCGAGGCGATCGCGGACGACAGATTTTCGTAGAGCGTCGGGTCGTCGATCAGGTGCCCGATCGTCCCGTGTTGGTCCTGCAGGCGAGCCAGCAGCGTGTTCGTCTGCTGGAGCGTCCCGGTCAGGGCATCGTAGAGGGAGCGATTCGTGATGAGCTGGCCCATCGTGCCCTCGCCCTTGATGATGCTCCCCGAGATCGATTTGAGGTCCTGGGTGAGGGCGACCATATCGGTGACCGCGGTCCCGGCCTGCTCGATCACCTGGTCGTAGTCGAGCGAGGCGGCGAGCGGAACAATGTCACCCGGTTGGAGGACGCTGTACTTCGCGGTCCCCGACGAGATGTTGAAGACTTTGTCGCCGAGGAGTCCGAGCGACTGCAGGGTCGCGCGGCTGTCGCCGCGGACCTGAGGCTGCAGGCGGCGATCGATCGCGACGGTGATCTTCAGGTTGCGCGTCGTGTCATTGGAGATCGGCAAGAACTCGATTTTTTCGATCGATCCGGCGATCTGGCCATCGATCGTGACCGCCGCCCCCTTCACCAACCCCTTCGAGTTCTTCAGGTAAGCGACGAGGTGATAGCGCGACGTGAACAGGTTGGCGGCTTCGCCGAGCTCGAACATCGCGAAGACGCCGGCGGCGACCGCGACGAGGATGACGAGACCGACACGGAGCTCTTCCCATGAGATGCGGGTCGCTCGCTTCATAAATTCATAGTCCTCCCAGGAAATCCCGGATGTATGGATCCTCGCTCGCGGCCATGTCCTCGGGCGTGCCGAAGAACGTGACCCGGCGATCGTGCAAGAGCGCGATGGCACTCGCCATCCGGTTCGCGGAGCGAATATCGTGCGTGACCACGACGCTCGTGACGCCGAGCTCGCGCTGGAGCTTCATGATCAAGCGGGTGATCGTGCCCGTGGTCAACGGGTCGAGCCCCGACGTCGGCTCGTCGTAGAGCATGATCGGGGCGTTGTTCGCCATGGCGCGGGCGATCCCCACGCGCTTTTTCATCCCGCCGGAGAGCTCGGAGGGGAGGCACCCCATCACGCGATCCGGGTCCAGGTCGACGAACTCGAGCTTCTCCCGCACCCGGGCCTCGATCTCCTCGTCGCCCATTGTGGTGTGCTCGCGGAGTGGATAGGCGACGTTCTCGAACACGCTCATCGAATCGAAGAGCGCCGCCCCCTGAAACACCATTCCCATGCAACTCCGGATGGCGAGCGCATCGTCGAACGTCAGCTCGCTGATGTCTCGACCGTTGATCAGCACGCGCCCCTCGTCCGGACGCAGCAGCCGGAGCATCAGCTTGAGGAGGGTCGACTTGCCGGTGCCGGACTCACCAACCACCACGATGGTTTCGCCCTGATAGGCGTCAAACGACACATCGTCGAGCACCGGGTTCTCGAATGCCAGCGACACATGGTCGATTTGGATGACCGGGTCGCCCGACGGTGACTCCGGTTCATCCTTCGCCAGCTCGCGACGAATGGCTCGGCGAACGCCCGCGGGGCTGCTGGTCACGAGAATATCGTCAGCAGGAACTGCGTGATGACGTAATCGACGGCGAGGATGCTGATGCTCGCCGTGACGACCGTCCGCGTCGTGCTCAGGCCGACGCCCTCGGTGCCACCCGTCGTCGAGAGACCGTAATACGAGCCGGTGATGGCGATGATCCCGCCGAATATGAACGGCTTGGCGAGCCCCTGAATGAAGTCTTGCGGGATGACGCGCAACACGAAGCCGTCCGCCGCAATCTGCTGCCAGACCGTGTGCCAGTAGAGCGCGCTGGGCACCCCGATCACAAATGTGCCGATGACATTGCCGCCAATGATGCCGACGACATCGTTGATGACGGTCAGCATCGGCACCATGATGAGCGCCGCCACGAGGCGAGGCGTGACGAGCTTCTTGATCGGGTCGGTGCCGAGCGTGTTGAGGGCGTCGATCTGCTCGGTCACCCGCATGGAGCCGATCTGGGCCGCGATGCCGGAGCCGACGCGGCCGGCGACCATCAGGCCGGCGAGCACGGGGCCGAGCTCGCGGATCATCGAGGCGCTCACGAGGCGACCGACGAAGAGCGTCGCGCCGAACCCCGCCAGGCTGTTCGACGATTGTAGCGCCAGCACCATGCCGGTGAAGAAGCCGGTCAGAACGACAATGCCGACCGAGTCCACGCCGATGGCGTCCATCTGCTGGATGACATCAAGGGCGTAGAATGGACGCGCAAAAATGAACCTGGTGGCATTCCATGCCAACAAGGCGAAGTTCTGCAGGGACAGGACTTTCGTTTTCGCCGCATCGTTTATGCGCGACGGGGCAGACATCCCCTTCTATTGGGCAAGCCCCGTGCCGGGAGTCCTTCGCGAGAGTTATCTTCACTCCCGCATGCAACCGTCCATCTCTCGCGCGCGACTCACCGAGTTGCTCGACGCCGCGCGCGGCATGCGCGTCGCGGTCATCGGCGACGCGATGCTCGATGTGTATCTCCGGGGTGATGTCGATCGCATCTCCCCCGAGGCGCCGGTGCCCGTCGTGCGGGTGCATCAGCGCATGCAGGCATTGGGCGGCGCCGCCAACGTCGCGCAGAATGTCGTGGCGTTAGGAGCGCGTTGCGAGCTCGTTGCGGTCGTGGGCGACGACATTGCGGGTGGCGTGGTCCGGGATCTCCTGCGGGCGCTCCCGACCGACCCACGCGCGATTTGCACCGTCGGTCGTCCCACGACGACGAAGACTCGTGTGCTCGCGCGCTCGCAGCAGGTCGTGCGGTTCGACGAAGAGGACGATACCGACATCGCCGGCGCCGAGGTCGAGGGCCTGCTCGACATCGTGAGCCGCGCCATCGCCGACGCCGACGCGGTGCTCCTCGAGGATTACAACAAGGGCGTCCTCGTCCCGAGCGTCATCCGGCGAGCGATCGAGGGCGCGACCGAGCGGCGGGTGCCGGTCGTCGTCGATCCCAAATACCGGCACTTCTTCCACTACGCCGGGGCGACGATCTTCAAACCGAACCGGCGCGAGCTGGAGCGCGCGCTCGGCGCCGCCGTCGATCTCGACGAGCCGGAAGCACTCAACGCGACGCTCCAGCGGCTCGGCGTCCAGCATCTGCTGCTCACGCTCGGCGAGCACGGCATGGTTTTGATCGAGCCCGATGGATCGTCGCACCGTGTGCCGACGACGGCCCGGGCCGTCTACGACGTGGTGGGCGCCGGTGACACCGTCACCGCGTACCTCGGCGCGATGCTGGCCGCCGGGGCGACGCCGATCGAGGCCGCCATCGTCGCCAACTATGCCGCCGGCGTCGAGGTCGGCAAGCTTGGCGCGGCGACCGTGTCAGCCGCCGAAGTGCTCGACGCGTTCGACGCCTTCACCGGCTGAGGCGCGCGCCACACCGGCCGCCACCTCGGCCCAGTCGACGACGGGGGCAATGAACTCGGGATCGAGGTGCGTGGCGAGCGATGGCATCGGCGAGATCAAGACGCGCTTTGGCACCTTCCACCAGAACATCCCGATGCCCTGCGCGATGCGCCACAAGAGCCGGTCGTGCGGGAATTTGTTGCCGGTCATCAGGCGGTGGAGGAACGCGTCGCGCTTCAGCGTCCGCGTCCGCGCCGCGAACGTCATGCACGTCGACTCGCAGGCGCGCCAGTGGCGGTTGCCGCCCAGCGCGATGAACTCCCGGCGTCCCAGGTGGGCGTCGTCGCTGCGCGTGTACCGATCGCGATGATCGTACAGCGTGAAATAGTGCGCGCGCGGAAGACGGGCGGCCGCCGCCAGCAACTCGGGAAAGGCATCGGGGTGGTACAGATAGTCATCCTCGGCGTGGTACACGAGGCCATCGTCGTCGAGCTCCGTGGACGCCGCGAGGACGGCGCGATACGCGAGCGAGTTGCCCCGCTGGCCGAGATACCGCACCTCATCCGCATGGGACTCGACGAGCGACTCCACGGATCGGGGCAGACGCGGCGAGTCGACCGCGATCACCAATCGGCGCGACGAGGCCGGGACCCGACACCAGGACTGGAGGAAGCTCTCGAACGCCAGCCGCTTGCTGTAATACGGCGGCCGGGGCTTGGTGTTGTCGCCGTCGAACGTGCGATAGAACGCCGTGATCTGCATGGTGGCTACAGCCGCGCGCGCGCGTCGTCAGGCGTACTCGCCGCCAGGGCATTCCAGTCGATCATCGGCGCCAAGAACCGCACGTCGAGGTGCGTCGCCAGCGATGGCACTGGCCCCATGAGATACCGCTTCGGCACCTTCCAGAAGCACGGTCCGACCCCCTGGACGAGTCGCCAGGCGAGGCGATCGCGAATCCGGCCGGTGTAGCAGAGCCCGAGGTGCAGCAATCCATCGATGCCGCGGAACGTCGAGACCCGGGCCGCGTACGTCGAACACGTCGACTCGACGACGCGCCAGTGCCGCTGGCCCGCGACGCGGATGAATTCGGGGCGCCCGAACCGCCACTCATCGCGGCGCGTGTACCGGTCCAAGTGATCGTATGGGGTGAAGTAGTCGACATCCGGAAACGCATTGGCCGCCGCGACCATCTCGGTGAAGCAGTAGTCCAAGTACAGGTAGTCGTCTTCCGCAAAGTAGACGAGCCCGTCCCGCGGCATCTCGTCGACCCATCGCAACGACTGGCGATACGTCATGGTGTTTCCTGGCGCGGCGATGTAGCGGACGTCGTCCGCATATTGATCGTAGAGCCGCTCCATCTCCGGTGGCATCCGCGGCGTGTTGAGGCAAATGATGAGCCGCCGGTTCTGCTCCGGTATGCGGCGCCAGGCCAACAGAAAGCTCTGCAGCGCGGTGAGCTTGCTGAAATACGATGGCCGGGACCGCCCGTTGTCGCCGTCGTACGTGCGATAAATCGTGGTGATATGCATGCGCATCGAACGTTACATCTCGTCGCACGACACGGGCAATCGCGACGCAGGGGATCTATTTTCCCCTGGCATGAATGTGTGGGTCATCCTGGTCAACTGGAACGGTACCGACGACACGATCGCCTGCCTCCAGTCTCTGCTCGACGCACGACCGCGGCCGTATGGCATCGCCGTGGTCGACAACGGCTCGCGACCTGGGGAGGTCGAGCGTTTGAACGAGTGGGCGCGCACGACCGGCGCGCCATTGCGGCAGGAGGGCGAAGATCCAGCCCGCTGGCCTGACGATCGGACACCAACCCCGGGCGAGATCGTGTTGTTCGTGTCCTCGCGGAACCGCGGGTTCTCAGGCGGTAACAACATCGCGCTCGCCTATGCCGAACGGGATCCGCACGCAACGCATTTCCTGTTGCTCAACAACGATGCGACCGTGACCCCGACTTACTTTGCCGATCTGGCCGCGGCGCTGGCCGGGTATCCGGAGACCGGGCTCGCATCGGGTACGATCTACGAGATGGCCGCTCCGCACCGCGTTTGGTATGCCGGCGGCCGGATTCTGCCACTGCGCACGCTCGCCTTGCATGACTTCGTCGTACCGGCGGACGGGCAG
>DATHNL010000188.1:0-13742 GCA_035486035.1 Gemmatimonadaceae bacterium | reverse complement strand
AAGATGGACGCCGAGCGATGGTATAAGTGGGCATGGCCCCTGATGATCGTCACCAGCATGAGCACGAGCGTGACGAGCATCAGGGGCCATGCCCACTTATACCATCGCTCGGCGTCCATCTTCGCCGCGATAGCGAAGGCGATAATACCGATCCCAACACCGGACAGTTGCCGTAGGAGGTAGAACGCGTTCGACCGGTGCTCTTGGATCGCCGACATCGAGCTGGCGCTATAGAGTACGGCCAGGCCAAAGGCTAGCATGGCCGCGGTCAGCACGACGAGCGCGCGGGCCTCGACGCCTATGCGCCAACGAAATCGGTCCTTCATGATGGCGCCAAACGCGCGAACGTCTCGCCCCGTTCGGCATAGTTGTGGAACATGTCGAAGCTGGAGCACGCGGGAGCGAGCAGGACGGCGTCGCCCGGTGTTGCCAGTGCCCGGGCACGGGCGATGATTTCGTTGAAATTATTGCCGAGGCGTTCGACTGGCACTTTCCCCGCGAGATCTGCGACGATGAGCGGGGCGGACTCCCCGTAGGCGAGGACGGCTTTGCCAATGCGCGCCAAGGGCGCGGCCAACGCGGTATAGGGCTCGCCTTTGTGCACGCCGCCCGCGAGCAGGATCGTGGGCCGCGTCATGCTTTCGAGCGCGACGAGCGCCGAGCTCACGTTCGTCGCCTTGGAGTCATTGATCCACTGCACGCCGTGGTATTCGCCAACGAGCTGGAGCCGGTGCGGCAGTGCGTGAAACGTTCGCAGGGCCTCGGCGAGGGTGTCGCGGGCGGCCGGTGTGCGGTGATCGGGGTCGGCTGCCGTGACCGCCAGTGCCGCCGCGAGCGCGTTGGCGACGTTGTGGTTGCCGAGCAGATGCAGATCGCTACGGCTGATCAAGACATCGCTCCCAAGCGTCAGCGTGTCCGCTCGGAGTGACGCGTCAGCAGGATGCCCGGCCACTGTGAAGTGATAGTGCGTCCCAGTCACCCCGGCGACTAGCCCGAGAGACGCAGGGTCATCAGCGTTGACAACCAGCCGAGATGCGGCACGGGCGTTCGCGAACAACCGCCGCTTATCGGCATAGTAGTCCTCGACGGTCGCGTACCGATCGAGATGATCGGGACTCAGATTCGTGAGGACCCCGACCGTGGGGTCGACCGATGGGGTATCGTGCAGTTGGAATGACGAGAGCTCGAGCGCGATCCAATCGACCTTTGGCGACGCTAACGCGACCTCGGCCAAGGGCAAGCCGATGTTGCCCGCGTCGATGGCATTGTAGCCCAGCGCGCGCAGGAGATGCCCGATGAGCGCCGTGGTGGTCGTCTTGCCGTTGGTCCCGGTAACGGCGATATACCGCAACCCCGGCATGGCCCGTAGCGCGAGCTCGACTTCCGAGATGACCGGCACGCCTGCTGCCCGAGCGGCGGCCAAGGGCGGCGCCGTGGGAGGAATCCCGGGGCTCGTGACGACGAGTGATGCGGCGCCGATGCGGGCCAGATCATGGCGCCCGGCTTCGACCGCGATCCCATCAGGGGCAGACCACGACGCATTAGCGTCGGCGTCCGAGAGGTAGACCTGGCGACCCTCGCGGGCCAACAATAAGGCCGCCGAGCGGCCGCTCTTGCCGAGGCCGAGTACCGCGACTTCGCCGGTCACCGCAGCTTGAGCGTGGACAACGCGAGGGTCGCGAACAGGATGCCGATGATCCAGAATCGCACGACGATCTGCGGCTCGGGCCAGCCCAGCAGCTCGAAGTGGTGATGGATGGGGGCGCGCTTGAACACGCGGTGCGCCTGCGCGTACTCGAGCCCAAATCTCATCTTGCGATACTTGAACACCGATCGTTGAACGATCACCGAGACGCTCTCGGCAACGAACACGCCGCCGATAAGGAGCAACAAGAACTCGCTTTTCAGCAAAATAGCGATGGCTCCTAACGCTCCACCCAACGCGAGCGATCCCGTATCCCCCATGAACACTTCGGCGGGATACGCGTTGTACCACAAAAATCCAATTGTCGCCCCAAAGATGGCGGTACAAAACACCGTGAGCTCACCAGCGCCGCGGAGATAGTAAATCTGTAGATACGCGCTCGTATCGACACGGCCGATCACGTACGCGAACAGCGCAAACGTCAGTGCCGCGATCGCGCACAGTCCCGCGGCCAACCCATCCAGTCCATCGCTGAAATTGACGGCATTCGACGTCCCGGTCAGCACAAACGTCGTGAACCCAACATACACCCACCCCAGCCACGCGGCCGCGGGAACGACGAGCACATACTTGAAGAACGGCAGCGTGGTCGATGCCCCGGGCAATGTCGAAATCGGGTACTTCCACAGGTAGATGCCCAGCGCGAGTCCGATCGCGATCTGTCCGGCCAGTTTGTATTTCTCGACGAGGCCCTCGTTTTTCACTCCCCGTCTTTTTTGCAACAATTTCAGATAATCATCTAGAAAACCGATCAGGCCCATCCACGCCATTACGATCAACGCCAGTACGACGTAGCGATTATCGAGCTTCGCCCACAAGAGTGTCGGCACGAGCGTCGCGCACAGGATGATGAGGCCGCCCATCGTAGGCGTGTTCTTTTTCTTCGCGTGGGTCTCCGGTGTGCCCTCGCGCACGACCTGGTTGACCGACATCGCGCGTAACCGCGCGATGATGGCGGGGCCGACCAGGAATGCGACCAGGAGTGAGGTCACGAACGCGCCGGCCGCGCGGAACGTGATATAGTTGAACAGATTGAACAGCTTGATCGTGCGCGACAGCGGCGCCAGGAAGTGATAGAGCACTACGTCGTCGCCCAGTCGGTGAGATAGGGAACCAAACGCTCGAGTCGCACGCCCCGTGAGGCTTTGATCAAGATCACAGCATCGCTCTGCAATCGTGGCCGAAGACCTGGCCAGAGATCGTCGACGTCATCGGCCGTCACGACCCGTTCGTCGGTCGGCGCGACCGCGCGCAGCGCGGCGCCGAGATCCCCGATCCCGGCGACAACGTCGAACGGCCCAGCGATAGCCGCGCGAGCGGTGTCGGCGTGGAGAGCGGGTGAGTTCGGGCCGAGCTCGCGCATCGTCCCCAGGACGACTACCCGCTGCCGCCCGACACCCATGCCCGCCAACATATCCAGCGCGGCGCGCATCGACGCCGGGTTCGCGTTATAGGCGTCGTTGATCAACGTTGCCCCACGCCCGCCCAGCGGCGTGACGGCGGATCGCATTGCCGGCGCCGGGGTCGCGGCGATCCCGACCGCGGCTCGCTCAGGCGGTACCCCACAGGCATCGGCTGCGGCCAATGCAAGCATGGCGTTGCGCAGGTTGTGCGCGCCGCGCAAAGGGACCGTCACGTCCACGTTGCGGAACCGGATAGTGCCGGCGCCCATGTCCCAGGACTCGGCATGCACATCGCCCTCGTCCAGGCCAGCTGTGAGCACGTGGCGCGCCTTGCGGCGCGCCAACGCGACGAGCTCAGGCTCGGTCGTGGGGACGATGCCGAGTGGGACAGCGTCGAAGACCGATCCTTCCTCGGCTAATACGCCGGCCAGGTCGTGAAAGCCTTCCAGATGCTCCTCACCAATGGACGTCACGATGGCGAGGTCCGGCTCGGCGATTGAGCGGAGGATCGGGATCTCGCCGGGATAATTCGTCCCCATCTCGATGACCGCGATGTCCGCCGAGTCGGGCACGGCTAAGAGGGTCAGCGGCACGCCGATCTGATTGTTCAGATTACCCGTTGTGGCATGCACCTCGAGGACGGATCCAAGGGCCGATCGCACGAGATCTTTGGTCGACGTTTTTCCGTTGGACCCGGCGATGGCAATGACGGTCTTGGCCCAGGCGCGGCGACGATAGCGAGCCAGGGACCCGAGGGCGGTCAGGGTGTCGGGGACCTGGTATATCGGCACGCCGAACCGCTCGCGTGGGAGGCGGGAGACGACGAGCGCGGCGCATCCGCGCTCGACCGCGCCGCCGAGGAAGTCATGCGCGTCGTACCGTTCCCCGGCGAGCGCCACGAATAGGTCGTCCGGACCGGCCGTACGGGTGTCGGTGGATACCGCGGCCAGCGCTTGGCTCCCGCGCGGCCCGGTGCCCAGGGCCTGCGCTACGCGGTCGAGCGTCCAGAACGTCACGCGGCGGAGCTGAGCAACGTCCGCACGATCACCCGCTCGTCGAACGGATAGTTCGTCGTCCCACGCACCTGGTACGTCTCGTGTCCTTTGCCGGCGAGCAACACGACATCATCGTCCCCGGCGAGCGCGATGGCCCGCGCAATCGCCCGCTCCCGATCCTCGATGCGCTCGTGCGGCCGCGACATCCCGGTCTCGATCTCGTCGAGGATGCGCTCGGGGTCTTCGGTTCGCGGGTTGTCGCTGGTTAGGATCACGACATCCGCGAGACGCTCGCTGACCGCTCCCATCGCCGGCCGTTTGCCTCGGTCCCGATCCCCTCCGGCTCCGAAGACTATAATCAGCCGGCCACGGGTAAACGGCCGCACGGCCTCGAGTGCCCGCTCGATCGCATCGGGCGTGTGCGCGTAGTCGCGGAGCACCGTCGGGTGATCGTGCAGGACCTCGAGCCGGCCCGGCACCTGGGGGACTGTCTGCAGACGCTGAGCAATCGTCTCGAGGCTTGTGCCCAGCGCGTATGACGCTCCGGCTGCGCCGAGCGCGTTCTCCACGTTGAACGCACCGATCAGCGGCAGATGAACGCGGTACTGGTGCCCGTCAGTCACCAGTGACCACTCGCTTCCGCGTTGCGCGTAGCGCACGTGTACTGCGCGCAGATCGGCGGCCCGGCCGGTAGCCGAGAAGGTGAGACGGCGGGGAGCCGGGGGAAGGTTCTGCCAGACGGGATCGTCGGCGTTGACCACGGCGGTGCCAGTGGGCGTGAGATATGAGATCAGCCGAGCCTTCGCCCTGAAGTAGGCTTCCATGGTCCCGTGATAATCGAGATGATCGCGGGTGAGGTTCGTGAACACTCCCGCCTCGAACTGCATGCCATCGATGCGATGCTGATCGAGGCTATGCGATGAGGCCTCCATCGCCAATGACCGGACGCCCCGATCGACCAGGAGACGCAACACGCGTTGAAGCTCAATCGGCCCGGGCGTGGTGAGGCCGGTCTCGCCGAGCGGTGTGTCGCCGACAAACACACCGATAGTGCCGAGAGAGGCCGCCGGTTGGTCGAGCAGGTGCCGCACGAGCGCCACCGTGGTGCTCTTGCCGTTGGTGCCCGTCACGCCAACAGCGTGGAGCGCTCGCGCCGGGTAGCCATACGCCGCGGACGCAACCGTGGCGACCGCCGCTCGTGTATCCCTGACGACGAACGCGGGTAGCGCTGATCGGGCCGGATCATCAACGACCGCAGCCGTCGCACCAGCTTTGGCGGCGGCCGTCAAGAACTCGTGGCCATCGCGCGTGCTCCCGCGCACCGCCATGAACAACGTGCCCGGGTTCACACCGCGGCTGTCGTCGGTGATACCACTGAACTCACTGGGTATGGCCGGCGACGCCGAGACGAGCAATCCCGCCTCGGCCAATGCGCGAGAGATGGTCGCGCCGGAGATCACAACCGACCCAATTTCACGATGGCCCCTTCGGGGACGACTGTCCCGGCAACGGGTATCGTCACCCCAGGCGCGGAATCGATGAGCTCCACTCGAAACCCCGCGCGATGCAGCGCATGGACCGCGGCGCGAAGCGACATCCCGTGGACGTCGGGAACGGCGCGTGGCGCGCCGGCGGGCGGCAAATGCGCGGGACGCAGGGGAAGATCGACCGTGACGCTGCTCGCGATATCCGCAGCGGCGGCAACCACCGTGGTCTCGGCCGGCGCTGCCTTCCGCGCGGCGAGCGCACCGCGATCGAGCGAGGCGTCGCGGGCGGCGACCGCAGCCTCGAGGACGGTCCTCGCCACCGGCGCGGCTGCCTTCGCCGCGAAGTAGCTCTCACCTCGCGCTGGCGGATCGTTGATCTTCACGAGAATAACGTACTGTGGATTGGCCGCCGGGAAGAGTCCGACGAACGTCGCTGTGTATGCTCCGGGCACATATCCCCGATTTCGCTCCGTGCGGCGCGCGGTCCCTGTTTTCCCCGCGACGGCAAAGGTCGACAAATCGGCCTTCGATCCCGTACCACGCGCCACGGTCTCGACCAACATGGCCCGCACGGTGTCCGCGACTGTGACGGGCATCACACGTCGAATGGCACGGCGTACGTGGTGGTAGAGCACCGTCCCATCCGAGCGCCTGATCTCGCGGATCAGTCCCGGCTCGAGGAGCTCGCCGCCATTGGCGATGGCGGCATACGCGAGCGCCAATTGCACGGGCGTGACCGCCAACTCGTACCCGATCGCCAAGGACGCCGGTGACTGCTTCGACCAATCGATCGGCCGGCGCAGCGTCCCTGGCGACTCGGCGGGGTATGGCACGCCGGTCGGCATCCCGAATCCGAGGTCCCGCAGTGTCTCGTACTCCTCCCCCTCGGTCAATCGCTCGGCGAACTCGGCGATCCCGATATTGCTCGACAACCGAATCACATCGCGGAGCGCCAGCCGGTCGGCCTTGTGCTCATCGGTCAACGTGCGGCCGTTCAACTCGAACGTGCCACCATGCGTATCGACCGTTTCGTCCGGACCGGCCTTGCCACGCGCGAGCAGTGACGCGGCGATAAATGGTTTGATCGTCGATCCGGGCTCGAACGGCTCCGTCAGTGCTGTCGCTTCGATCGACCGCGGATCGCGCCGGCTCGACGCCATCGCCAAGATCGAGCCGTCGCGCGGATCGACGACCACGATATCGCCACCGCTCGCGCCCTCGGCCGCCACCTCGCCCGCCAATGCCCGCTCGCAGATCTCCTGAAGCGCATTGTTGATCGTCAGCACGACGGTGTCGCCGGCTTTCGGTGTCGCGGCATCGCCTCCGGGCGCCTCGAACTGGGTGCCGCGCGCGTCGCGTAAGAGAGTCTCTTGGGAGGCGACGCCGCGAAGCACGCTGTCGAGTGTGGACTCCAGGCCCTCATCGGGCGGTCGTCCGATTACCCGGCGTAACCCTTCGGACGCGATCGGAACCCGATCCACCAGCATCTCCGGATGAACACCCGGAGTCGCCAGAATGCCCTGAACGTCCGTGGCGAGATAATGTCCCGGAATCTCGACCCATTTCTCCGTCGTATCGGTCGCCCGTCGGACCCAATCTCCGCCGAGCCCTAAGTGCGTCAACGCGACGGCCAGGGCGCGGCGATTCTTGACCTCACGCGGCGCCACGCGCAAGTGCACGACATTGCGGCTCTCGACGAGCACCGCCCCGGTCGCGTCGAGAATGGGCCCGCGCGGCACGAGCAGTGGCGCGCGCTCGAGATGCTGGCGCTCGGCCTTCGCGGCCCACTCCCGCCCTTGCCAGAGCTGCACCTGGGCCGCTTTCCCGATCAGCGCGACCATGAAGGCGATCAACGCCGCCTGGAGAATCCCGATGCGACTAACGCGCCGCATTAGGCAGCACGATGACCTGGCTGTCGTCGGGCACGCGCATATGCAGGCGCTGCTCGGCAACCGCACCGAGGTGCTCGCGGCTAGACAGCGACCGGATCGTCGTCTCGAGCTTCGTGACCTCGCCGTCGAGGGCCGCGCGTTGCATGTCGAGCTTTCTGACGTCGGCCGCCTCGCGCAGCCCCACCGACCGTCGCCAGACCACGGCCGAAGCGACCAGTACGAACGCGACGAGGCCGAGTGCGACCATGGTGCGCCCGCGAGGTCCCCGAGGCCCGCGTCGGTTGCGGCTCACGCCGCGGCCCACACGCGCAGTCGCGCGCTCCGCGCCCTGGGATTCCGTTCAGTCTCCTCGGCCGAAGGCCGCTCGGCCTTCTTCGTCACGAGGCGACCGCGTGCGGTGGCACCACAGGTACAGCGCGGCGCGAGCGGTGGACACGTGCAGGCGACGCTCCAATCGCGAAATGCATTTTTCACGATGCGGTCTTCGCCCGAATGGTAGGCGATCACGACGAACCGTCCAAGCGGGTTGAGCCGGTCTCGCAGCGTCACGAGTGCTTCCGGCAGCCGCTCGAGCTCCCCGTTCACGGCGATCCGGATCGCTTGGAAGAGCCGCGCAAAATCACCCGGTCCGCTTCGGGGGCCCAATGCGCCACGAATGGCGCCCACCAGGTCGTCCGCGGTGGCGAAGGGACGGTTCTGGCGGCGACGAGCAATCTCACGCGCCAGGCGCGCAGCCCGCGGCTCATCCCCATAGGATCGAAAGATGTCGGCGAGCGTGCGCTCGTCACTGTCATTCAACACGGACCGTGCGTCCACACTCGCGTCGCTCATCATCCGCATGTCTAACGGGACACCGGGACGGAACGAAAAACCACGCGCCGGATCGTCAATTTGATGAGACGAGATCCCGAGGTCCAGCAAGATGCCGTCGTATCGCACCCCGGCCAACTCCGGAATGCGATCCACATCGGCGTAATTCCCGTGTATGGCGCGAAAGTGCTCGAAACCGGCTAGGCGCCGGCGCGCAGCAGCGAGCGCATTGAGATCCACATCGATGCCGTCGACCGCAGAGCCAGCGGACAGGAGCGCCGCGGCGTGCCCACCACCGCCGAGGGTCCCGTCGAGGATTTGCGTGGCCCCGCGGAGATGGCCGACCACGGAGTCGACCATGACGGGGGCGTGGTAGGGAGAATCCCACCGCGCCCCCTCGTCCGTCATGTCGCCGCTACTTGCAGAAGGCTTTGACTTCCTTCTGGACGAATGGATTGAGTTGCTGGAGTCCAGAGAGGATCTGCACGGCGGCATCGTGCAGGGTCGCGTCCGGCAACCCTGCCGGCACATAGGTTTGCGCGGCCGTGAAGTAATCACCCGCGGCCTTTGCGAGCGGGCAACTCTTTTCCTTCGACGCCTCCTGCGCCACCGCGTAGCCAGCGACGAACGCCGACGCACCCCAGAGGAACTTGGGCCGCGTATCCGGAACCAAGCTGTCGGAGTACGCGAGGAACTTGATCGCGACATCTAATGTGTCGCGCGCCGCCATTGGTACAGTCTTACTGAGGCCGTTCCCGACGCGATAGTACTTGTTGCCTTGACTGAGCGCGACCGGTGCGACCGTGGCCGCGGGCACGGTGGCCGCGATGGCCTGATGCATCGCCCACAGCGTGCTATCCGGGTTGCCCGCCTGCACGTAGATGTTCATCAAGATCAGCGCAGCGTTCGCGTTCTTCGGATTCTTCTGCAGGATTTCCAGGAGCAGGGCCTTCGCCTGCGCGATCTGTCCCGCGCTGTACATCCCCTGCGCTTCGAGCAGCATCAGGGTTTCGCTGTTCGGGAACTTCTTCAGTCCTCGTTGCGCCGCGTCGATGGCCTTGAGGTGTTGGGCGTCGCTCGGGTTGGTGTCGTTCGCGTAGGCCAACGTTTGCCGCTGCCAGAACGAGGTATCCGCGAATGAGGTGTCTTCCTTGATGACCTCTTCGCCGATTGGCTCGGCCTGACTGTAGTGGTGCGTGACGATCAGCAGCCGGTAATACAGCTCGAGGAGCTTGGGATCGCCCTGGTTCTGCTCGACGACCTGCTTCATGATCGGCAGGGCCGCCTCGGCGTGACCGCTCTGCACGATCTTGGTAATAATGCCCTCGATCAGCTCGGAGTTCGACGGATCGCCGGCGATGAGCTCCGTCCACGCCTTGACCGCGTTGTCGAAGTCCTTCTTGTCGTAATACGCCTGCGCGACGAGCTCCAACGACCGGCGGTTGTGCGGATCGAGCGCCAGGATCGGCTTGGTCGCCGAGATGATCGAATCGGGTGGGAGCTTCTCGGCGGCATACACGTTGGCGATGCACAAACGCGCCAACGTCGACTGCGGATACGCGGTGATTGCCGTCTGCGCAGCCGCCAGTGCGGCCGGATACTGCTGCTGACCAGCGGCCTTATAGCACTTGTCCTCGCCTGGAAGCTGCTTGAGTGCGGCTTCGAGCGACTTCGATACCTGCTTCGCGAGGGCGCCGGCATCCCGGCCTTCGGCCGCCGGCAGCGGCTGCGCGAACTCGGGGCCGCGCGCGAGCACGAGCTTGGCCTCGAGGTGGAAGCCTGGTCCATTCGCGGGCGCGGGCAATGCCGCAACCTTTGAGATCGTGCCGTCGACGTAGGCGTCGGCCCGCAGCTGGCTGGAGAGCTGCTTGGCATCGGACGGCGTGATGGGGTCGCAGACCGGGAAACCGGAGGCCTTGAGCGTTTCCTCGATATTGGTGCGAGAAACGACCCAGAGGTGACGGCCGTCGAGGTCATCCTCGATCTTGTCGCGCACTTCCATCGCCGCTTTGCAGGCGATGGACTTGTCGCCGTTGAAGGCCGGTACGACAAGCAGCTTGAGCGCGTCCGCATCGTGCTGCCTGGGCGGAGATTGCGCGCCGGCAATACTTGCGCAGAACACCAGTGCGAGCCCCAACCAAGAACGAACCGTCACGTGACCAACCTCCAAACGTTTACTCATGGGCGAAGAGGGACTCGAACCCCCGACATCCTGCGTGTAAGGCAGGCGCTCTAACCAACTGAGCTATTCGCCCGCTGGGAGTACAGTAGGATGCCGAGGACCAGATTGGAAAGACCGGGCTACTGGAGAATGGCGATTGGCACCAACACACAGTAGCCGATGACGAGGAGCACGGGGGCCAGCGTTTCCCCGCCCCGCGCCAGATCGGCAAACCCGAGGATGATCACGACCGCCGCCAGCGCCCAAAACAAGGCTCGACGGCGCCATAAATTCGCCGCTGCCGGTGAGTTCGTCGTGTTCGATGCCATTTTAAAAGAGTAGAACCAGTCGAAAACAGTGTCAATAGAATTTCATCCCACGGTCATCATTGGTCATTACGCCGATCCCCTCGGCAACGTGGCAAGCAGCGCGTCGATGGCCTCGCGCCGCTCTCGCTCTTCGGCCGCCTCCTCGGCAGCGCGCAGCGCCGCCATCCGCTCCCTGTCGCGCCGGCGCCGGGCGATGTAGAGCGGCGTCAGAAACACGAGAAGCAGGAGCGACGCGACGCTGATATCCGTCACCAGCGCCAAGACGCCGTAGCGGCGGCGTATGCGCGAGCGCCAATCCGTCTCGAACCCCTCGATCGTTACGCCGTAGGCGCGGCGAACGGCGCGCTCGAGCGACCCGGTATCCCGCCAGTCGGCGAAGAGCAGCGCCAGCCCATGCCGCGGATCCCGGGCCGCCAGATCCGCCACCGCCCGATACGCCAGGGCGTAGCTCGCATCGGCTTCCAGTGCGGTCCCCGTCAACCCGCTGTCCACCTGCGCCAGGGTCGGCGTCCCTCGGAACGCCAGTGCGACGTTCGCCGCCAGCGCGTCATCGCGACCGACCTCGCCGGCGGCATAACATGCGTATCCCTCGTCGAACCACCGGGGGATTCCGTCGGCCGCGTCGCCGAAAAACTCATGGAGCGCCAGGTGGGCCAGCTCGTGCCGGAGTGTCACCGTTGGGTTCCCCGCGGCGGACGACGCCGTATGGCCCTGGAGCAGGATCTTGTGCGACTCGGGAAACGCCAGGCCGGCCCCCCACTCCGGAGCCGCGGGGCCCGCCCATGCCTTGAACCGCGCCCGGTCAGGCGCGATCGCGATCAGGACATGCTCGGTTGGTCTCGGGAGGCCCGGGAATGTGTCGATCCGGGCGGCCTGCTGCAGCAGGTGCCGAGCGAGGATTGTGTCGGCGCCGAACGCGATCGCTGTGAACCGGCCGAGATCTATCCGAGTTGCGCCTTGGCCGGCGGCCGTCGACGCGAATAGCGCTAGCGCGAGCCCTAGGGAGCGTGCGGGGGTTCGCCGCCGGCGGCGACTGCCTCCAGCACTTCCGCGCAGCGCTTCCCCCATGGATTGAACTTGTTCGCCGCGTGTCCCGCGCGCCACGCCTCGAGCGCGCCCTCTGTCAGGCCGCCGAACCAACGCGCGCGGCCGAGCTCGTAGTAGGCTTCGATGAGGTTGGGGCCGAGGGCGAGTGTCTTCTCGAAGAACGTCTGCGCGTCTTCGTACATCTCGCGCTCGAGATACACGAGGCCGAGATAGAAGTGCGCGTAGAGGGTCGCTTTCTTGTCGTTATCGAGGCGAATGGCCTTCGACAGATGCTCGATGGCTTCGCCGAAAATTCGCTTCTTGAGGCAGATGTAGCCGACGTTGATCCGCGCGAGCGCGTTCGAGGGCTGACGCATCAGCACGCGTTGGAAGTTCAGCAGCGCGTCATCGTACTTCTCTTGCAGCATCTGCGCCCAGCCGAGCAGCGACTCCGACTGGGGATCGTTCGGTGACAGTTCGAGCGCTTTGACGAGCGCCGCCTCGGCGCCTTCGTAGTCACCCAGGGAAATCCGGCTCCAGCCTTTTTCAATAAACGTCGAGGCGCCGATGTGGTCCGCGTGGACCGTCGGGCGTTCGCCGGTGAATTGCGGCGCGACGGAAGGCGCGGCCTGCTGCTGCACCGCCTTCCACTTGTCCACCAGCTTCTTGATATCGTCCTTGAGCGCGGACAGCTCGGTCACGCGCTGCTCGACGCGCTTGTAGAGGGCGATAATCTCGCCCTTCAGCTGATCGCGAGCACCGTTCTGTGCTTCCGGCCCAGCGAGTCGCGCGTCAATGGCCTGATACGCGGCTCGCAGGTCGACCAACTCGTCAGGCATCGACCAGCTCCAGCGCCAACCGCTCGGTCGCGGTCAACAGCTTGGTGACGTCGAGAAGCATGACGAGCTTGTTCTCGCGGCGCACAATGCCTTTCAGGTACTCGCCCGCCAGCCCGCGAAACAGCTCGGGCGGCGGCTGCACGGCCGTCTTGTCGACGGCGGCCACATCGAGGACCGCATCGACGACACCGGCAATCCACTGGTCTGCCGCATTGAAGACCAGCACGCGGGTCTCATTCGTCGCCTCGGCACGATCCATCTCGAACCGCGCCCGGAGATCGATCACGGGCACCACGCGCTTTTGATATTCAATCACGCCGGTGATCCAGTCCGGTACGTTCGGTACCGGGGTCGTGTCCTGTCGGCGCAGGACGCGCTCGACGCCGTGAATGTCAGCCGCGAAGAGATCTCCGCTTAAGCGGAACGTGACGATTTGAACGTGCCCGTTGGTGGTGCTCATGAGGTCTCCTCGACCCGATCGGTGGTGCACGCGGCGACCAGCGCCTCGATATCGACGACAGCTAAGAGACTCCCGCGTGGAGATATCCCGAGCAGCATCCCCTGAGCCGCCGCCGTGTTCAGCGTCTCGAAGTCGAACGCCATCACGCCTTCGGCGTCGTCGACCGCGAGACCGACGCGGCGTCCATCGCGGCCACGGGCCACGACGATCTTCTTGCGGTCCACGATGTCCACGCCAAGCGCCGGGCCGGGGGTGTACACGGGAACGAGCGCGCCGCGGATCTCGGACACGCCGAGCATGGTCTTCGGACTCTGGGGGAATGCCGTGATGGTACCGGTGTCGATGACCTCGTCGACCGCCGCCAGACCCACGGCGAATCGCTCGCCGCCGGCTCGAAACACGAGCAGGTCGATGACTCCCGCGCGTCGGCGTGCCGCTTCGCGCACGCCTTGCGCATCGGCGAGCTGATACGCGGTCGTCGGCACCAGCGTCGCGCTCACGGCGCCCGTCCGCCCGTAGCCAAGAGATCAGCGACCGCGGGCGCCACTTCGACGAGCGGCACCACACGGTCCGCTCCAGCGGTCACCAGCGCCGCCTGGGGCATACCGTAGATCGTAGAGGTCATCTGATCTTGG
>DATHNL010000187.1:0-45774 GCA_035486035.1 Gemmatimonadaceae bacterium | reverse complement strand
CCGCCCACGTGATGCCCGGTCCAATGACATACCCACGTGAGGGCCCAGTACCCAGATTTCCAGGGGAGGCGGCGGAATATGTAAAGCTCCCCGTGAAGGTCACCTTGGGGAAATAATCCCCTACCGCCACCCCGACGAGGGCTGTAGACGCCGCCAACTGACGCTCCGCCACGCGGATATCGGGACGCCGGCGGAGCAGACCGGCCGGGTCCCCGATGGCCGTGATTTGCGGGAGTGCCGGGAGATCCTTCACGGGCGCCAGCAGATCGGTCAGCGCATTGGGGTCACGGCCGGTCAATACGCTGAGGCGATGAATCGAGACGGCAATCTCCGCCTGCAGCGGAGCGATGGTGGACAGGGTCGTGCTCAATTGGGACTGGGCACGGTCGGTATCGAGTTCCGTGCTGCGCCCGGCATCGAGCTGCGACTGGGTGAGCTTCAGAGTGTCAGTCTGATTCTCCACGTTGCGTTGCGCGACATCGAGCTGGGCCTGTTGGCCACGAAGTTGGAAGTACGTGCGGGCGACCTCGGCGGTCACGGACACCTGCGCGTCCTGGAGACTGGCCTGAGCACCTTGTAACTGCGCGTTACTCGCCTCGACGCCGCGACGGACACGGCCGAAGAGATCCAACTCCCAGGTGGCATCGAACCCGGCGTCGTAATACGACGTCGTGAACGGGAAGCCCGCCTGGACCTTCGGCACCAACTCGTTCGTGTGGCCGCCCTGGGCGGTCACCGTCGGAGCGAGGTCGAACATCGACTCACGACGCGCAGCTCGCGCTTCGACCAGGTGGCCTAACGCAATACGCAGGTCGTGATTCGCCAGCAGCGCATCGTTGACGAGCTGGTTGAGCGTGTCGTCATTGAACTGAGTCCAGAACTGCGCCAGCGCGGCCTCCTGGTCCGTGGTGTAAGTGCTGGTCTCCGCGCCCGCAAATTTGGGCGCGACCGGAGTTTCGGGGCGTTTGTAGTTGGGCCCGACGGCGCAGCCCGCTAACACCGCGGCAATTGCCAAAGCAACGCCGCGCTTAATGAATGTCTCAGGCATGGTGCCCCTCCGGGGCCGGAATGGCGTGGTGTTGCTGGTCGGCTTCGGTTTGGGTCTTCGCCTTGTCGCGCGCCGATAGACGGCGCACGAGCACGTAGAAGACCGGAGTCAGGAGCAGGCCGAAGAACGTCACACCGAGCATTCCCGCGAACACGGTCGTACCCAGCGAATGACGAACCTCGGCACCCGCGCCACCGGCGAGCATCAACGGCACCACACCCATGATGAACGCGAACGAGGTCATGAGAATCGGACGCAGTCGCTCACGTCCGGCCTGGATGGCCGCTTCCTTAATAGAAAGACCGGTTTCTCGGAGCTCTCGCGCGAACTCGACGATTAGAATCGCATTTTTCGCTTCGAGGCCGATGACGACGATCAGACCGATACGAAAGTAGATATCGTTCGCCATGCCACGGAGGTACACGGCGAGGAACGCGCCGAGCAACCCGAACGGCACGCCGAGCATGACGGCGAGCGGCGTCGACCAACTCTCGTATTGCGCGGCGAGCACGAGGAACGCCATGCAGATGCCAAGTCCGAGCACGAGCCCGACGCCGCGCCCGGTAGCCAGGGTCTCCTGAAACGACTGCCCACTGAACGCATAGCCGACGCCTTTCGGCTCGTACTCGTTGCGCGCGAGTGTCGTCACGGCCTTGAGCAAGTCGCCTGAGCTGTGGCCGTTGTCCGGCGTGCCGATGACGAGGGCCGAGGTGAACCCATTGAACCGATTCACGACCGTCGGGCCGGCGCGGAACGATGTGCGCGTCAACGCCGAGATCGGGACCATGCCGCCAGTCGCCGTGCGCACATACAGCTCGCCGATGTCCTCCGGCCTTCCGCGGAACTGCTGCTGCGCTTCGAGCTGTACGCGATACGTCCGGCCGTACAGGTTGAAGTCGTTCACGTAGTTGTTGGCCAACAACGACGACAGCGTGCTATAGACATCCTGGATCGGGATGCCCAGCGACTTCGTCTTGGCGCGGTCGACGTCGACGTAGAGCTGTGGCACGTCGACGCGGATCGTGCTCCGAATCCCCGTTCCGATCGTTTTTCCGCTCTTGTCCTTGAGCTGACTCGCCTCGGCCGTGAACTGGTTGACATACTGCGCGAACTTCCGGATGTCGTTGACGTTGCGGTCCTGCAGCTGCATCTCGAGACCGGCGCTCGTGCCAATGCCTGGAATCTCCGGGAAGTTGAACCCGAAGACGAGCGCGTCCTTGATGGTGAAGAAGTACCCCATCGAACGCCCGATGACCGATTCGACGTCGTGACCACGCCCCTTCCGCGCCGGGTCATCCCAATCTTTCATGACGGCGAAGAGCGTCCCCGAGCTGGTCTGACTCGTGCCCAGAATGAGGCTGAAGCCCGTGAGCGAGAATGTGTGATCGATCTCGGGCTGCGACAACAAGAATTTCTCGACCTGACTCAGCGTCGCGCTCGTCCGCTGGGCCGACGCGCCGCCCGGCAGCTCGACGCCTACGACGAAGTACCCCTTGTCTTCCGGAGGCAGGAACCCGGTCGGCGTATGGTTCGAGAAGTAGTAGATGCCGACGAGAATCAATGCGACCATGCCGAGCACCGGCACCGGGTGGTCGACGAGGCGGTGCATGATGCCCACGTACCAATTACGGAACCGGTCGAACTCCCGGTTGAACCACCCGAAGAATCCCGTCTTGATCTCGACGTTTCCCCTCTCGGTCAAGAGCATGGAACAGAGCGCCGGCGTCAGCGTCAACGCGACGACTCCCGACAGGATGACGGCAATGACGAGGGTGGTCGCGAACTGCTTGAACAGCTGACCCGTCACGCCACTCAGGAATGCGACCGGGACGAAGACGGAGCAGAGCACGAGCACGATCGCGATCAACGCGCCGGCCAGTTGTCGAATACCGCGATCGGCCGCGACCTTCGCCGACACGTGGTCTTCCTCCATGATGCGCTCGACGTTCTCGATCACGACCATGGCGTCGTCGACGACGATGCCAATGGCCAAGACCAGCGCAAACAGGGTCAGCAGATTGATCGACATGCCGAGCAGGCCCATGCCGAGGAACGTCCCGATAAGTGAGACCGGCACGGCCAGTACCGGAATCAGCGTCGAGCGCCAGTTCTGCAGGAAGACGAACACGACGATCGTCACGAGAATGATCGCGAAGATCAGGGTTGTCTCGACTTCGGCGATAGAGGCGGTGATGAACGGCGTCGTGTCGTAGCCGAGCACCCAATGCACGCCAGCAGGGAAGTTCCGCTCCAGCTCGCTCATCCGGTCAATGACCGCCTTTTTCACGCTCAGGGCGTTGGCGCCGTTCCGCAGGTAGACGAGCATGCCGCCGACCTGGTTGGTATGCGGGTTGCCCTGCGCGCCCGGGTTGATGCCGTAGCGCGTGAAGTTGTCATAGCTCTGCGCGCCGAGCGTGACCGTCGCGACGTCGCCGACCTTGAGGACCGACCCATCGGACCGCGCGCGAACAATGATGTCCGAGAACTCGGCCGGCGTCGTAAGACGCCCTTGTGCCGTCACCGGGATCGTGAACTGGTTGCCGAGCGCTGCGGGCTCACGCCCGATGCGCCCCGCCGGGTTCGTGGTGTTCTGCTCTTGTATCGCGTTCACAATGTCGCTGACCGTCACGCCAAGCTGCGCCATCCGGCGCGGGTCGGCGCTCACGAGCATCGCGAACTGCAGGTTGCCGAACGTCTGCGCCTGGCCGACGCCCGGCACGCGCGAGATCTCGTCCTGCACGTAGATACGCGAGTAGTTCGACAGCGCCGCCGCATCCCAGCGCGGATCATCGGACGTGAAGCCGACGGCGAGCAGGATATTCTGCTGCGCTTTTTGAACGGTGACGCCGACGCGCTGCACGTCCTGCGGGAGCAGCGGCTTCGCGATCTCGACGACGTTCTGCACGTCGACCGCGGCCAGATCCTGGTCGCGAGAGATGTCGAAGAAGCAGTTGATCTGCAATGAGCCATCGCTCGCCGTCGACGTCTGGTAGTACAGGAGCCCGTTCAGTGACGGCAGCTGCTGCTCGATCGGCGCGGCCACGGCCGTCGCCACCTGCTCCGCCGTCGCGCCGATGTACTGGGTCACGATCTGGACGCTCGGCGGCGTGATGTTCGGATACGTATTCACCGGCAGGCTGCCGATGGAGAACGCCCCTAACAGCAAGATCACGATGGAGATCACCATCGCGAAGATCGGACGTTTGACGAAGAAGTACTGGACCTGCTGAACGTCCATCTCGTTTTCAGTGGGATCCGGCTTACTCATTGGCTACGGCCCTCGCGGACGATCGGCACTGCCGGCGCCGCAATCGCGTCATCGTTGATCGGAACGTTCGTCGAGTCCTTGGCGGCCACATAGGCCGTGGGGCTCACCCTCATCCCGGGGAAGAAAATCTTCTGCTGGCCATCGACGATCACTTGATCGCCGGCCTTGAGGCCATCGTTGATCACCCACTGCGAGCCCTGCCAACCCGCGGCCTGCACGGGTTTGATGCCGGTCTTGTTGCTGTCGCCGACGACATACACGTACTGGCCGGTGATGCCCTGCTGAACCGCACGCTGCGGCACCAGGATGGCGCCGATGCGCTTGAAGTCGAGCATCTCGACGCGCACGAACTGCTGGGGCAGCAAAATGTGCCCAGGGTTTGGGAACGTCGCGCGCAGCGTCTGGGTGCCGGTCGTCGAGTTGAGCGAGATGTCGGCGAAATTGACCAGGCCCGGCCGCGGGAAGACCGTCCCGTCGCTCAACATGACCCGCACTTGCAGTTGGCCGTTCGGCAGCGTGAGCCGCTTCTGCGCGACTTCGCGCCGCCACTCCAAGACGTCCTGATCCGATGGACTGAACGTCACGTAGATGGGATCGACCTGATCGAGCGTCGTGAGCGAATCGGTGCCGCTCGCGACCCGCGCGCCGAGGACCATCCACGCGATCCCCGCACGGCCGCCGACTTGCGCGCGAACCTCGGTGTCGTCCAAGTCCTTCTTGGCGTTATCGACCGCCCCCTTTGCTCCAATGACATCCGCGGAGTCCTGGTCGACCTGCGCCTTGGCGTTGTCCACATCCTGCTGCGCCACCGCGTGCTCGGCGAGCAGCGGGAGGTCGCGATTGAGCGTGATCTTCGCGTTCACCAGGCGCGCCTTCGCATCCGCCAGCGTGCCAAGCGCGTTATCGTACGCCGCCTTGTACTTCGTGGGGTCGATGCGAAAGAGCACCGCGCCCGCGGGCACATCGCTGCCCTCTTTGTACGGCCGGTCGACGATGTAGCCGCTCACATTCGATCGGACCAGAATGTGCTTCGATGCTTGCGCCTGGCCGACGTAGTTGTAATGCGCGGCGATCGTCTCGGGCTTGACCGTCAAGACCGACACCTGCGGTGGCGGCATCTGGAACTGCTTTTGACCACCACTGCACGCTGCCGCGATAACCGCGCACACCACTATCCCAAAAAAGCCCTTTCGCCGCACACTTCCTCCGATGCCCGGATTTCAAACGATCGTTCGATGTCGTTGCCGCTCGAATCCTGACAAGCGCGGCTGAGTTCCGCCAGTCGGGAACCGGACTAAGGCGTTGGGACGCCCTGGAGCGCAAAGAAGTGGCCGCTCGTCGCCTTCTCACGGAGCGGTCGGATCGCGGTGTAAGCTGGTGAGTTATACCACTGTTGCAGCGCTTCCATACTTGGAAACCGGATGATGACAAATCGTCCCTTGGGCGCCGACTGTGAGTCAATCTCGACGGCGGGTACCGCACCCACGAGGACCGTGCCGCCGTAGTCACGGATCGTCTTTCCCACCAATGCGCCGTACTGCTTGACCATAGCCGTATCGGTGACCGTTTCGGCGTTCGAGATGAGATACGCCGGGCGTGGCGCTTGAACGGCGCCCCAGAGCATCGCGATGCTGAGTATGAGGATAGGTTTCATACGCCGACGTTAGCCGACGCGCCATCCGCGGATCAATCGGATTCCGATACATGGAGTCCGTCGCACGCCAGACGGTTCCCGCCATACGTCGAGCGGTCCCTCCGATTGCCGGGGCGTCGCCCGCTCCTCATGATTGGGCATGCGGACCTCACGCGTGGTGGCGCTCGCGCTCGTCGTCGGCACGCTGTTCACCGCGCAAGCGATCCTGCTCGACCTCGCGGCCGGGCGAAAAGTCGACGTCGCGCAGCGCGTCGCGATCGCATTGTTGTTCTGGGTCGTCTGGGCATTCCTGACGCCCGTGGTGCTTGCGGCGCTCCGCCGCTGGCCCCGCTCTTTGCTGGTGCACTTGGGACTCGCGCCAGTCTTGGCCGCCGCCCAGACCGTGATCACGCTGTCTCTCAACTCGCTCTATGCGCACGTGCCACTCGCACCGCTCTTGGGCTCACCGGTGGTCGGTTGGGGTGTGTTCACCGGGGTGTTCTACTACGGACTGGTGGCCGTCTTGTACACGGCGCTCCGCTTTCGCACCGAGCTCACGCGCGCAAAGCTGGATGTCCTGCGCTCGCAGCTCCGGCCGCATTTTCTCTTCAACACCCTGAACGCCATCTCCGGCCTCGTCGCCGAGGATACCGAAGCGCATCGCATGCTGTTGCGCCTCGGGACATTGCTCCGGCGGAGCCTCGATGAGCAATCGCACGAGGTCACGCTCCAGCAGGAGCTCGCGTTCTTGAACGATTATCTCGACATCCAGCGCGTACGATTCGGTGACCGTCTCTCCGTCCAGCTTACCGTCGATCCGGCGATTCTCAACACGAAAGTTCCAGTATTTCTATTGCAGCCATTGCTCGAAAACGCGATCGAGCATGGTGGCTCGGACGATGGTTGCACGACGATCGTGCTCGCCGCGTCTCGAGATACTGACACGCTCCGGATCGTGCTCGAGGACCGCGGGCCCGGGGTCTCCGTCCCGCGCGAAGGCGTTGGCTTAGGCAACACGCGCGAGCGGTTATTGCATCTCTATGGCCCAAGAGCATCGGTGACACTCGGGACAGCGGAGCGAGGCGCCCGCGTCGAGCTCCGCCTGCCGATCGATGAAAATCCTCGTCGTTGACGACGAGCCGCTGGCACGGCAGGTGCTCCGCCGTTCCCTCGCGCGGATCCCCGGCATGTCTTGTGTGGGCGAGTGCGCGACGCGCGAAGAAGCGATCGCCGCCATCGTCCAGCAGCGTCCCGATGTGGTGCTGCTGGATATTCGGCTGGGCCGCGTGAGCGCGTTCGATATCATTGCGGAAATCGGCGCCGAAGCGATGCCGCTGGTCATCTTCGTGACGGCGTATGATCGACACGCCATCCAGGCGTTCGAGGTCCAGGCGCTGGACTACGTGCTCAAGCCCGTCGACACGGCTCGACTCAACGAAGCGCTACAGCGGGCGGCCGCCCAGTTGTCCCTCAAACGCGGGGTGGCCCCAGAGAGCCCGCCGCCGCGAGAGGATCGGCTCATCGTCCGGGACGGCGAGCGGCTCGCTTTTCTGGATCCCGATCACGTCGAGTGGATCGAGAGCGCTGGCGACTACGCGCGCGTCCACAGCGGCCCGCGCTCATACTTGATGCGCAGCACCTTGGACCGCCTGGAGAGCCGACTCGCCAAAGGCGGCAACTTCATCCGGGTCCGCCGCTCGGCTCTCATCAACGTGCGCGCCGTCCTGACGCTCGAGCGTTACGCCAAGGGCATGTTCGTCATCCATCTTCGCGGTGGCGCGAAAGTCATCTCGAGTCGCTATCACCAGAACGCGCTGCGCCGCCTCCTGGGAACTCAATAGTCGAGACCGGTACTTTTACCCGATGTCCGCCACCGCCCTGCCACTTCCCGCCGATCGCTACGCGAACAAGTGGCCGATCGCCTTCGCGGTCACGTTGGGCGCGGTCATTGAGCTTATCGACACCAGCATTATCAACGTCGCGCTGCCGCACATCAGCGCGAACCTCGGCGCGACCATCGAGGAAGTGACGTGGGTGTCGGTCGGCTACATCCTGGCGGCCGTCATCGTGCTGCCCATGACCGGCTGGCTGTCCGCGTTCTTCGGCCGCACCCGCTACTACATCGGCTCGATCATCCTGTTCACGATCGCGAGCTTCCTCTGCGGCGCGTCACGCTCGCTCGAGGTGCTCGTGCTCTGTCGCATCATCCAGGGTATCGGGGGCGGAGCGCTCATCGCGACCTCACAGGCGATCCTGTACGAAAGCTTCCCGCCCGACGAACAGACGCTCGCCGCGGCGATCTTCGGCATCGGCATGATGATCGGCCCGGCGATCGGGCCGACGCTTGGCGGCATCATCGTCGATCGCTACGACTGGCCGTGGATTTTTTACATCAACATCCCGATCGGCTTCGTCGCGACGATCATGATCCTGACGTTCGTGAAGGATCCCGTGCACGAACACAAAGCGGGCAAGTTCGATTTTGTCGGATTCACCCTCCTGGCCGCCGGTCTGGGTTGTCTCCAATTCGTGCTGGAGCGCGGCGAACATTACGACTGGTTCGAATCGAACCTGATTCGTTGGCTGACGGGCCTGGCGATCGTGATGTTGTCGGTCTTGATCTGGTGGGAGCTGCACGTCGACCAGCCGATGATCAACCTCCGGCTGCTCAAACATCGCAGTCTTGCCGCAGGATGCCTCGCGATGGGTGCTGTCGGATTGGCGCTGTACGGCAGCATCTTCGCCGTCCCGTTGCTCACCCAGAATTTGCTCGGCTACGACGCGGCGACGACGGGCTGGGTTCTGTTTCCAGGAGCAGTAGGAAGCGCCATCGGCATGTTCGGCATCACCCGCCTGCCCAAGAACATCGACCGTCGCATGATCGCCGCCACCGGTGCCTTGATCCTCGTGGTCGCCATGTTCATGCACGGTCAATTCACGACAATGACCGGGAGGCAGCAGCTCTTCTGGCCGATCGTGTTACGCGGCGTCGGGGCCGGTCTCATGTTCGTGCCCTTAGCGGCCTCGACCGTAGCCGGGCTCAAGGGTCCGGACATGGCCCAGGGCAGCGCCATGTTCAACTTGGCGAGGCAGTTGGGCGGAAGCTTCGGGCTGGCTTGGCTGGCGACGCAACTGACAACGGCAACGGCAGTTAACAGAGCCAACCTCGTCACGTATATCAATTCGACGAACCCAGAGGTGCAGAGGCGGCTGGCCATGTTGACCGCCGCTATGCGCACCCGGGTCGGAGATCCTGTGCTAGCCGCGCAGCAAGCGCGGGCGATTCTCGACCGGATGGTCCAAGCGCAAGCGCTCATACTGACCTACGACCAACTTTTCCGGATCGTCGGCGTCGTCATCTTCTGTTGCCTGCCACTCATCTTCCTCCAGAAAAAGCCCTCCGGCGGCGCACCCAGCGATTTGCATTAACGCTGGTCGCGCTCGCCGTACTCGTCGCCACCGTCGTCGTCGTCGCGAACCACGCCGAGACGCAGTGGCTGAGATCGATGCGCCACGGCATCTCGGTCGTGCGCCATACCGCCGGCCGCGGCGCCGCGCGCGTCGCGTTCGTGGCCGTGTATACGGTCCTCTTGACCATCGGCTTGCCCGGCGGACCGTTAATGATTCTCGGCGGGGCTGCGTTCGGTCCTATCACCGGGTCGATTTTGAACCTGACCAGTATCACGCTCGGTGCTGTCGGCGGGTATTGGCTCGCGAGAACCCTGGGTCATCGCATCCCGCGCCGTGCGCTGCACATCGAGCCGCCGCACAATTTGACGACACTGATCTCGCTGCAGATCAACCCATTGGTACCCAACAGCATTTTGAACCTCGCCGCGGGCCTCGCCCGAGTCGATTTTCGGACCTATATGGTCAGCGTCGTGGTCGGGAACGTCGCCCCCACGATCGCCTACAGCTATTTCGCGGGCGCACTCCTGTCCGCGGGTGGTACCAGTGGCGGGGTTGGACGGGAACTGTGGATCGCGGCGATTGTACTGGCGGTAATCCTGCTCGCGCCGATATTTGCCGGGAGATGGCGAACAATCTGACTGTGCCGACCGTCGAGCACTTCGTGTTCTTCGAAGCGTTGGGCGCGATCGTCGATCGCACCGAACGCGGCGGCCTCTCTGCGGAGGACGCCGAGGCGGTTCCGGAGTACCGGCTGGTGCTCGCGGGACTGCTGACGTTGCGCCTCGTCGATGGCTGGGTGGCGGCCGTGGCTGAGGGCGGAGAGTCGCCGAGCCTCAAGCACATCGCGAGCGCGCAGCGCGCGGTCCGTGCATGCGAGATCAGTCCGGTCCGGAACGCGCTCGAGGCGCTCGTGACCGCCATGACCGAGTCATGGGGCGCGGCCTCGTCGGAGGTCGGCGCGCAGGCATTCGCGTATGCGCGACTCCTGCAGGATGATTCGGCATGGGCCATCGCGGCGGATACCTATCAGTCGGTCGTTGCCTGTTCCGACGCATCGCACGACGCGGGCCTCGTGCCGGTCGCGTTGCTCAATATGGCCGCGTGTCTCCGGACATGCGGTCGCCTGACCGAGGCGGATCGGGCGTATGCGCGCGCGTTCGAGGCGGCAACCGCGGCCGGCGATACCTATCACGCGCTCTTGAGTCGCATCGGCGCCGCCAACGCCGTCGCCAATCGCGGCAACCTGCCGCGCGCCGAGGCGTTGCTCGATGCGATCATCCGGGAGACCGAGGCGCTCGTGCCCGGCGCGCCCGCGTTGATGGATGTGATGGCGCGCGCCAAGCACGATCGTGGCGTCGTCGTCGTGGATCGCGGTGATCCGGCGCGGGCGACGGACGACTTCTTCGATGCGTTCGAGGCGTACGCGGAGCCCAAGCTCCGGACGCGCGCGCTCGTCGATCTCGCGAACGCGCTGACCGCGCTCGGCGCCCACGCCGCGGCGCGCGATGCGTTTCACTTGAGTCTGGGGGCGACCACCGATCGCGAAGTGCGGTGGGTGGTGAGCATCAACTTGCTCGAGCTCGCGCAGCTCGATGGCGAGGAGACCGTGTTCGAGCGGTGGCGCCGCGACCTCGGTGACGCCGATCTCCCGCCGCGTCTCCGCGCGTACTACCTGCTCTACTCCGGCTTCGGCCTGTATCGGTTCGGCCGCGCCGATGCCGCTCGCGCGGCGCTGGCCGGTGCGCTCGTCATCGCCGAGCGCCACGAGTTGGGCGCCGTCGTGATGCGCGCCGACAGCGCGCTGTCGGCGATCGATCGCAACGAACGGTTGCCGGTGACGGCGGTGAGCGCCCCCAGCGCGCCTGGGGTGGCTCGAATCGTCGACCGGCTCCGTGTGATGCGCGCGCGGCAGCCGACTACTGCGTGACGACCAGCGTGCCGTGCATATACGTGTGAATCGAACAGTGCCACGTGTACGTGCCCGGCGTCGTCGGCGTGCCGTCCGTCACCACGGCGTTCATGACACCCGTGGCCTGGCCGTTGGTGAAGCCGAGGTTGGGCAACCCACCCGCGGCGTCCCAGGTCACCGTGTGCGCGACGTCGTCGAACTTGAAGCTGACCGCGGTGCCCACGGCCACCGTGTCGGGCGTCGGGTTGAAGAAGAACGTGCACGTTGTGTTACCACCACCGCCGTAGGCGCCGCCGCCACTCGTCGTGCATCCGAGCGCGCTGCCAACGGCTTCGACCTGTGCATTGTGTCCGCCCATTGGTGCATTGGCCGCCGGCGCGGTGCTCGAACTGCAAGCTGCGGCGGCCAGCACGCCCGTGACCGCGGCGGCGATCGCGTAAACTCTCACCATTTCCCTCGTTGAAGAAGACGATAGCAACGTAGATCGAGGGGCATCTACGCCACCCTGATGTTGGGGTGAATATCCATTGCTTTGGGGTGTATGTTGAGGGCCATGGAATCCAGACGACACTTCGTGATCAGTGGGATCGCCGCGGGCGCAACCGCACTGTTGCGAAACGCACCATCCTCCTCGCATACGCAGGACAATTTCGAGCTCGCCGAGTTGACGGTGGCCGACCTGCAAGCGGGCATGCAGTCCGGTCGCTGGACCGCGCGGAGCATCGCCGAGCACTATCTGGCGCGCATTGATCAAGTCGACAAGCAGACGCGCGCGGTTCTCGAAACCAACCCGGACGCGTTGCATATCGCGGATACGCTCGATGCCGAGCGCAAGACAAAAGGCCCTCGCGGTCCGCTCCACGGTATTCCCGTGCTGATCAAGGACAACATCGCGACGGCGGATCGCATGCAGACGACCGCCGGCTCTCTCGCACTCGTCGGCAGCCTGGTTCCACGCGATGCCTACATCGTCACCCGCTTGCGTGCGGCGGGCGCGGTCATCCTCGGCAAAACGAACTTGAGCGAGTGGGCGAATTTCCGTTCCACGCACTCGTCGAGCGGCTGGAGCGGTCGCGGTGGTCAAACGCGGAACCCCTATGCGCTCGATCGTACCCCGTCCGGCTCGAGCTCCGGCTCAGGCGTCGCGGCGGCCGCGAATCTCGCCGCGCTCACGATCGGCACCGAGACCGATGGCTCGATCTTGTCGCCGTCTTCATGCAACTCGTGCGTGGGTGTCAAGCCGACCATTGGCCTTGTTTCTCGCGCGGGCATTGTCCCGATCTCGCACAATCAAGACACCGCCGGCCCGATTGTTCGCTCGGTTCGCGATGCCGCGGTACTCCTCACGGTGCTCGCCGGCGTTGACCCGAGAGACAAGGCGACGAAGCCAAAGGGCGTTGACTACACCGCCGGTCTCGATGCAAACGCGCTCCGTGGCGCACGAATTGGAGTCGCGCGCAAGCACTACTTCGGTTACAGCTGGATCACCGACAAAATCGTGAACGAAGCGATTGATGCGATGAAACGCCTGGGCGCTATCATCATCGACCCCGCGGAAATCGAAACAGCCGGCAAGTATGACGAAGCCGAGCTCGAAGTCTTGTTGTACGACTTCAAAGCCGATCTCAACGCGTATTTGGCCGACCTGGGTCCGGGCGCGCAGGTTCGCACGCTCGCCGACGTGATCGCGTTCAACGAGGCGCACGCGGACACGGAGATGCCGTACTTCCGGCAAGAGCAGATGGTGGCGGCGCAAGCCAAGGGCCCGCTGACGAGTCCGAAGTATCTCGCGGCCCTCGCCAAGTGCCACCAGATGGCGCGCACCGATGGCATCGATCACACCATGACCCTCCACCGGCTCGACGCGATCGTCGCGCCGACCGGCGGCCCGGCGTCGCCGATCGACCTCGTCGACGGCGATGGCGGTAGCGGTGGGTCGAGCACCACGCCGACGGCGGTCTCGGGCTATCCCGCTGTCACGGTGCCGGCCGGGTACGCGTTCGGCCTGCCGGTTGGGGTCTCGTTTATGGGACGCCCGTTCTCCGAAGCGAAGCTGCTATCGCTCGCGTACGCGTTCGAGCAAGAGACCAAAGTGCGCCGCCCGCCCGAGTTCAAGCCAACCGTCACGTTCACCTAACACGGAACCTCTGTTCTCGTCGTCGTACACATAGGTCGATGACCAGCAGCATAACGGCCAACGACCACGTGTTTGGACCAGCGGACGCGCCGGTCACTCTTCTGATGTACGGGAACTATGAGTGCCTGCACTGCCGGCGGGTGTATCCAGAAGTTGCCGCCATCCGTGCCGACCTCGGCGCTGACTTGCGCTTCGTCTACCGACACTTCGCACTGACCGCGGATTTTCCGCACGCGGAGTTGGCGGCAGAAGCGGCCGAGGCAGCGGGAGCCCAAGGGCGATTCTGGGAGATGCACGAGGCGTTGTCGCTCCGTGCTCCGTCACTCGAACGCGAGGCGTTACTCGCCGAAGCCGATCGCCTGCACTTGGACGTGGCCCGTCTCGCCGTCGATCTCGATGCGCACACATACCGTGCGCTCGTCCGCGAGAAGACGAGTAGTGCGTTGGCGTCAGGCGTGCGCAGCACGCCGACGTTCTTTGTAAATGACAGTTTCGTCGAGGACCCCTGGGACCTCGACGGCCTCCGCGCCGCGTTACAGCGCGGCTAACGCGAGCGATCTGACGTGCGGCAGTCCGGCGCGTTCCGCGGCGCCGATGGTCTCAGTAATGATCGCGCGTGCCTCGCCGATCCGGCCGCGACGCGATGCAACGCTCGCCTCGGCGATCCGCATTCTCAGCTCGCCCACGACGTCGCCTCGACGCAACGCCAACGCCTGGGCCTCGCGGAAGCTCTGCGTGGCTTCGTCGAAGCGACCGAGCGCGCGCAGGGCTTCGCCGCCGCGTTCGTACGCCTCGGCCGCGATCGCCGCGTGAAGCGGAATCTCGAGCTGCGCCAGCAGCGTCTCGTAGACATCGACCGCCAGCGCCCACTCGGCCACTGCATGCAAGCGAGCCGCGTAGGCGTGCAAAGCATCAACGACGCGTTGGCGACGCAGTCGCCACGCACTGCCGACGGCCGAGAACAGCGCGATCAGCGCGGGATACAACGGCGACTCGCGATCGACTTGGGAGATGGCATGTCGCACCCGACGGAGCTCACGCCAACTCGGCCGGCGGCCGGACACACGCCGGTCCGCGAGTCGAATCGTGACGAGTCCCGCCGACGTCGCTCTCCAATCTGCGCTGTCCGGTGTACATCGGCTCAACACTTGAAAGAACGGGATGTGTAATGAAGACATATCTTATTAAAGACGCATATCTGGTGCGCGTCCTCCATGTCTTACCAAGCAGGGATCGCGCCCTACGCGCGACGCCCGTAGATTTCTGACGATGAAGCAACGGGTTGTCGTCACCGGCATGGGCGCGCTCACGCCGATCGGAAACACCGTCGGCGAGTTTTGGTCCGCGGCCTTGCGTGGTGAAAGCGGTGCCACTCCTATTACGCGGTTCGACGCGTCGGCGTTCGATACGCGCTTTGCCGCCGATGTCAAAGGCTTCGACCCGCTCGAGTTCCTCGATCGCAAGCTCGCGAAGCGACTCGATCCATTCTGTCAGTACGCGATCGTCGCGGCCGATGAGGCCCTGCGAGACGCCGGCATCTCTCCCGCGGCGCTCTCGACCGAGGCCAAGTCTCGCATTGGCGTGATCTTTGGTAGCGGCATCGGCGGGATACAGACGCTGCAGGCGCAATCCGCCGAGTTCCAGAAACACGGCCCCAACCGGTTATCGCCGTTCTTCGTTCCGATGATGATCTCGGACATGGCGGCCGGCATTATCTCGATCCGCCACGGCTTCACCGGACCGAACCATTGCGTCGTCTCCGCCTGCGCGACGGGGAATCACAATATCGGTGATGGTCTCGCGGCGATTCGCGCGGGGGACGCCGACATCGTGTTGTGTGGCGGCAGCGAGGCCGTGATCTGCGAGCTCGGCGTCGGTGGGTTCTGCGCCATGCGCGCGATGTCCACGCGCAACGACTGCCCGCAGATGGCGAGCCGACCGTTCGACAAAGATCGCGACGGCTTTGTCATGGGCGAGGGCGCGGCCGCGCTCATACTCGAATCCCTCGAGCATGCCGAAAAACGCGGCGCGCGCATCTACGCCGAGCTCCTGTCCGTGGGCTCGTCAGCCGACGCGTATCACATGACGGCGCCACACCCGGAAGGGCTCGGCGCGCGCCTGGCGATGGCTGCCGCGCTGCGCGATGGCGGCATCACGCTCGACGACGTCGATACCATCAACATGCACGCGACCTCTACACCTCTCGGTGACGAGTCAGAGTCGCGGGCGATCAGAACGCTGTTTGGTGACAAGGCGGACCGGATCACGGCGACATCGACCAAGAGCATGACGGGCCATATGCTCGGCGCGGCCGGTGCGGCCGAGGCGATTCTGTCGATCCTGAGTATCGTGCACGGTGTCGTGCCGCCGACGATCAACGTGCGGCAGCCCGACCCCGCGTGCGATCTCAGCTACGCGTTCAACACGCCGGTCGAGCGCCCCATCCGCGTGGCGCTCAGCAACGCCTTCGGGTTCGGCGGCCACAACACGACGGTGGCGTTCCGAGCGCTATAGGATGTGGACCCGGCTCGCGCGCGCCATGCGGCGCGAGTCGGAACGCATTGCGATCGTCCAAGGGCTTCGCGCCGCGGTAGCGACCGTCGGGCCGCTCATCGCCGGCGACCTGCTCGGCACACCCGCCGCGTTCTCGTTCTCGGCGCTCGGCGGCTTCCAGACGACACTCGTCGACCCAGGCGGGCCGTACCGTCTGCGCGCCGCCGCCATGCTCGCCGTGATCCTCGGCGGCGGCGTGGCCTGCGCGATCGGCTCCGCCGCGGGCCAATGGTTCTGGGTTTCGATTCCATTGACGTTCGCGGCCGCCGTGCTGAGTGGGCTCGTCCGCGCCTATGGCGGCGCCGGTGCCTCGGTCGGGCTCATCAACCTCGTGGTCTATCTCATCGCGCTGGCCTCGCCGCTCGGACCGCGCGCCGACAGTCTGCATCGTGGGATGCTGTTTGCCGCTGGCGGAGTTGGCGCGATGGCGCTGGCGCTACTCCTGTGGCCGTTCCAGCCCCTCCGGCCCGCGCGGCGCGCGATCGCGTCGGTGTGGCGCATGCTCGGCGCGCGTGCCATCACAGACGCCGAACGCGTGCCCGCCGCGGATCACGGGACCGGCGCGTGGTACGCGCGGGAGGTGCCGTCGACCGCCGCCATTCGCGCCGAGATCGAGACGGCCGCGCAGGAGATGGCCGCGATTCGGGGCGCGCGCGATGGCGCGAGCGCGCGCGGCGAAGCGCTCCTGGCGACGCTCGCGGCCGCCGATCGGACGTTCGGTGTCATGGTCGGTGTGCCCGAAGCGCTCGAAGCCATGCGCGAAACCGGCGACACACCGGCGGCCCAAGAGGCGGCGAGGGCGTTGCGCGCGGCCGCGGACGACGCCGAGTCCATCGCGCGCGTCGTCATGGGGCAACCCGCCGGCAACGACACGTCGATGCCGATGGAAGCAACCGCGGTCCTTGGTCGCTTGCGCGATGAGCTCACGGTCGCGCGGCAGGTTGCTGATGGCATCGATACGTCGATCACCGGCAGCGCACAGGTCGGCCCGCCTCGGCGAGAGCCCAAAGAGAATCCGTTGGGGCCGATGCTCGCCGCCCTCGGGCCGCGGTCGCTCGTCGCTCGGCACGCGTTGCGCCTGGCCGTCGGCGTGACGGCCGCGCACATCCTGAGCACCATGCTCGGACTCCGCCGCGGCTACTGGATGTCGGTCACGACGGCCGCGATCCTCCAGCCGTATGCCGGGGCCACGGCGCATCGGGCCTTGCAGCGGGTGATCGGGACCGTGATCGGTGGGATCATCGCCAGTGTGCTGACCTGGGCGGTGCACGGCACGGTTGCCATCGCCATCGGGCTGACCATCCTCTGCGTGTTGACGCTCGCGGTGCGACCGATCGGCTACGGCTATTTCACGCTCTTTCTGACGCCGCTATTCGTGATCATCGCCGAAGGCACGCGGAACGAGCCGCATTTGGTCTTCGCGCGACTCCTGAACACGGTGCTCGGCGGCGCATTGGCGTTCGCCGCCGGCGCGCTCCTCTGGCCGGACTGGGAAGGTGATACGCTGAACGACGTGATCGCCACCGCGGTGGACGCGGTGCGGAATTACATTCGCGCGGTGCTCACCGGCACGGACACCGCGCACACCGCGCGGCGCGCCGCGGGGTTGGCGAACAGCAACGCCGAAGTCGTGTTGCAGCGCGTGCTGGCCGATGGACGCCGATCGGACGCGCTCGCCGCGGCGGGGTTGGGGATGGTGACGTTCCTGCGCCGGCTCACGCACACGACGAGCGCCCTCGAGTCGCTGGGAGCCGGCGCCATCCCGGAGATGGCGGCCGCGGCGGATGACGCGCTCGCGGCGCTCGCGCAGTCGCTGCGCGCCTGCAAGCCGCCTGGTCCACCGCCGGATCTCACGGCGAAAGTGCCACGGGACACACGGTCGCCAGCGGTGGCCGAGCTATTGGCCTATCTGGCGCGGCAGATCGAGGTGCTGTATGTCAGCGCAGAAAGCGCTCTGCCAGCTGCTCCAGACGCTCATCGTGCTCAGCCTGCGCCCGCATGAGGATGCGCTCGACGTACGGCCGGAGCTTCCGCTCGCCCCAATAGTACCCGGTCGCCATCTCGGCGCTACCGGTCTCGCCGTCGCGCGCGGCTTCGAGCAGGGCGACCGCCGCGGCTTCGTCGAACGACGGGTCCTCGCGCGGCGGGAGATCAAACCGGCGGGCCGGGTTACCCCAGTGCCCGCCGGCGTCATCATCGACAAATGCGCGCGACATACACTACAACGGGACGATCTGCGAGCGAATGGTCTGCGTGCTCGCGGGGCCATCACCCGTGTCGGGGAACGACTCCACCAGTCGCATGATCTGTGTGACCTTCGATCCGAGATACCGGCCAGTCACACTCACATATTGCACACCGCGGATCGTTCCGTCGCCCGCGACGCGCAGCACCTTGCCGCCCTCGGTGCCCTGGCCGCTCAGCGCGATGCTGCCGGTCCGTTCGATCCGCCACGCGCGCTGGCCCGCGTAGGTCGTATCGCCGGTCACCTTCGACGACACGATCCGCTCCGTCGACACCGAGTCGAACGGCCCACGTTTGCCCGACCGCTCCTTGGACGTATCGGCCCACGCCGTGCCGGCCCCAACGGACGCCCGGAGCGCCGGCAGAAAATACTTAAATCCCCCATACAGGCCGCGCAGGTTTCCGTCGGCGCTGGCCGGTGGATCGAACGCGTAGATCTGCCCGGTCGGCGAAACCATGCCGGTGAGCTTCACGCCTTTGGCCCACGACAGATCCTGTTTCGGCGCATCAAGCGCCGATTCTTGATCGATCGAATCAATCGTGACAGTGAGCGCGAGCGTGTCGCGCGACTGCTGCGTGAGATGGACCGTCACGACCTGCTTCGTCGTGTAGTCGAATTCGGCGGGCGCCCGGCCGCCATTCTGATCGCGCTGATTCTGCGTGGCGATCTCGATTTTATACCGCTGTGTTCCAGGCGTGTAGGCGAAGGTCTGCGCGCCCAGAGGCGCCGCGAAGACCAAGAGTGTGAGCCAGCGCATGACCATAACCTAATCGTGTCCCGGCGGCGTCGCTGTCATGACCCGCACCACCGGCGCGCCGCCGATGTCTTGCAGCGGGAAGTAGATCAAGTGTGTTCGCGGGTCCACCGCCACGGTGTGCGCGTGCGGTAACGCAAAGTCGCCATCGCGGACCAGGTGCATGCCGTCACGCGCCGAGACTTCGGTGAACGCGGAGACCGTCCCCGACTCCGTCCCGACGTACAGTCGCCCCCACGCGGGATCGAACGCCAGCACATCGGGCTCGGCGCCGACGCTGTACGTGGCGATGACGCGATCGGAGGTGAGATCCAGCACGCCGATGCGCGCATTGGTTTCGCCGGCCACGAACGCCACGCGCCGAGCCGCATCGAGCGCGATCCCGTGTGGCCGCTGAATGCCCGGCACCGGCACGTGCGCCACGATGCGATTGGTCTCCGGGTCGATCACCGCGATCTCGTTCGTCTCGTGCACCGCGACGAGGATGCACGCGGTCACGGGGTCGTAGACGGTGTTGCCCGCCTCACCGCCCAGTGGGATGCGCGTCACCAGCGTGTCGGCGTACACGTCGATCACGGCGTCGGCGCCACCGTGCTCGTCCGACACGAAGATGCGCCGCACATTGGGCGCGTACGCAATGCCATCCGGATAATCGATCCCGCTGATGCGAGCCAACACACTGTCGTTGCGCATATCGACGACGGCGACTTGCTGACGTCCGGTCACCGACGCATACACCCGCCCGAGCTCGGGTACGGCCCACACGCCATGCACTTCCGAGAATCCGCTGAGCTCGGCGACCACACGCTGACGTTTCACGTCGACGATGAGCAGCGTGCCGGCGTCCATGTGGGCGACGTACAAGAGATCCGTGGTCGTATCGAGGCTCTGATAGTCGAACCGCACCGCGGGTCCGGGCACCGGAATCTCGGCGACCGTCTTGAGCAAAAAAGCGCCGCGGCCCGGACCAGGCGGCGGCGCAATGGCCACTGCTGCTGGCTTAGGCTGGCACGGCGGGAGAGCGAACAGCAGCAGTGGCAGAAGCGTGGTCAGTCTCCGACGCGCCAGCGCGCGATGAGTGCCGAGTAGAGCCGGCCAGCGATCGGACCGGGGCGGCCATCGCCAACGAGACGGCCATCGATCGTCACGACAGGCATCACGTCGTTCGTCGTTCCCGTCAGAAAACACTCACTCAGGCGGGACATGTCATCGACGAGCATCGGCTCCTCCCGTACGGCCATTCCCAACTCGTTCGCCAACTCCAGCACCACCTCACGAGTAATGCCCGGGAGGATGTAGTTGGTCCTCGGATGCGTCCTGATGATGCCATCAATCACACCAAACACGTTGGTCGCCGCGCCCTCCATCACCACCCCATCCCGCGCCAGAATCGCCTCGTGCATTCCCGCGGCCACGGCCTTCTGCTTGGCCAACACATTCGGCAACAGATTGACGGTCTTGAGATCACACCGTGCCCAACGCTGATCAGGCAATAGAATAGTACCAACGCCGCTTGCCCGTTTCTCGTGAAGCGCCGTAAACGGACTCGCGCTCGCGTACACAGTCACCGGTGTACCGGCCGGCGGAAATTGATGCGTTCGTGGCGAAGCCGCGCCACGCGTGACTTGCCAGTACACCGTTGCCTCGCCGCGCGCGAGTCCGTTGTCGCGAAGCAGACGAAGCGAGATCGCGGGGAGCTCGGACGGCGAGTACACGAGGTCGAGGCCGGCCAAACTGCGCTCGAGCCGGCGTACGTGCCGGTCGATTTCGAGCAACACCCCATCACGCGAGCGCGTAACCTCATAGACGCCGTCGCCGAACACGAACCCACGATCGTCGACGGAGACGACCGCTTTGTCGCGGTCGAGAAACTGGCCATTCACATATACGATTCCGGTCATATGCTGAAGTATATCGCAATCGCGTTGCTCCAGATCAGTGAAGGAACCACGACGGTCGGATCCGTCAAGATCCATTACTTGCAATCCGGACCGACCAAGTCGACCAGCGCGTTGGTCCTTATTCCAGGCTGGCGCCTGCCGGCCTATTTGTGGACGGAGCAGCTGACACACTTCGGGGCGACCGAGCGCGTGATCGCGATCGACCCGCGCTCACAGGGCCCGTCGACGAAGACGACCGAGGGCAACACTCCCGAAGTCCGCGCGGCCGATCTCCACGGTCTGCTCGCGAACCTCGGCGTGGCCCACGCTACCCTCGTCGGTTGGTCGCAGGGCGCGCAGGATGTCGCGGCCTACTTGGCCGAATTCGGCACGTCGGCCGTCGACGCCGTCGTGCTCGTCGACAGCCCAGTCTCCTGGGGCGTGGCCGAAGTAGACGCGCACCCCGGACTTGCTAAGGCGATTCTGTCAGGCATACCCATCTACGCGAAATCCCCGGAAGACTATTCCCGCGGAATGGTCCGCTCGATCTTCGTTCAGCCGCATCCCGATCTCGACATAGACAAGATCGTGCAGTCAACGATGCAAACCCCGCCAGATATCGGCGTCGCGATGCTCACCCAGGATATTTTCGGCGCCGATCGCCGCCCGGCGCTCCGCGCGCTCGACAAGCCAACACTGATCCTGGCCGCGGGAAAATCGCCGCTGCTCGATGTGCAGAAAGAAGAGGCCGCGACGATACCGGGATCGCAATTCGTGGTGATCGAGAACGCGGGCCACGCGGTCATGGTCGACCAACCCGCGCAGTTCGACAGCGTGCTCGCGGCGTTTCAGTCCGCGGGCAAGACCAAATGATCAAACGCGTCGTACCCGCGCAACGGCTCGAGCGCGCGATCAGTGTGCAGGGTGAGATCGTACGGCTTCCCCTGCGTAAACGCGGCGCGTAACAACTCGACCGCCGCGGGCCGCTCGCCGAGTTGCGCCGCGATGCGCGCTCTCTGATACGTGTTGCGTCCGAACAAGTACGGGCGCTGAATGGCGGCGAGCTGCACCGAGTATCGCTCGGCCGCTGCCCGGTCGCCCATTCGGGCCGCGGCCACACCCAGCCCTCCGAGGGCGTCGATGTCACCGATAGAGACCCAGATGGACTCGGCTGCGGCCGGCTGACCGGCGGCGTCGTACGCCTCGGCTAATCCACTCTTATCAGATTGCGTCTGGAACCAGCGCACGGCCCGCGCATAGAGCGCTTGATCAGTGTGCCCATGCGCCCGGAGCTCGTCGGCCGCAATGAGCATGAGTCGACCGCTGTTCATGGTGTCGCTCGGGACCCAGGGCAATGTCTCATCGAGACGCGCCGAGACGTCCACTGACCGTCCGATGGCCGCGAGGGCGCGGACTTCCGCGGCCATCGTTCGCCAGCCGTTCGGAAACCGGTCGCGTCCTTCCTTCGCGATCGCCAACTCGGCGCGGTGATCGCCGATCATGTGATCGGCGGCCGCCGGCAACATCCAGTACCCGTCCCATCCTTTCATCCACCCGCGATTCGCGTCGACGCCTTTGAGCGCCGCGAGCGCGTGGTGCGGGTGGTCGAGCATGAGCTCGAAATAGCCGACGTCGAGCAACCCCTCGCTGCCCGGCGCCGCGTCGACCATCTCGTGCGACGTGCGGACGGCCGCCGCCCAGTCGCCATGGATCTGCGCGATCGAGTTGTCGAGAAAGAATCGATCGAATGGCGCCAGCTCGGCTCGTCGGGCGGTGAGTCGCGTGATCAGCGAGTCGGCGCTCGCGTACTGGTGCATCGTGAGGTACGCGTCGACCGTCCACAATACCGGCTGCGCATAGGTCGAGTCGAGCGCGGCCGACCGCAGATAATGCGCGATCGCCTCGCGTTTCTGGCCACGGGTCTGGAAATCGAGCCCTTGCTCGAACTCCTGGTACGCTTCGTAGGTCGGCGGCGACGTCGCGCGCTGAATCTCCTCGCTGAGGCGCGGATTGTACAACAGGGCCAACGCCCCGGTGACGTGCTCCCGCAGCCGATCGACCGCGACGAGTGGCGCCCGAACGGGTCCGCTCACGGGATCGACGCTCCGCAGCAGCCGCCCCACGCGCGCGTCCGAGATCTGCGCCTGAAATCGGAGCGAATCGCCATCGCGATAGAAGCTGCCCCAGACGATCGTCCCGGCGCCGGTCTGTTCCGCCAGCGCTCGTACCGCCGCGGGCCCGGCTCCGACGGGCCTTCTCGTGGCCAGCATGGCGGTTCGCGCATCGACGACGTCGACGAGCCCGGTCTCCGCGAGGCGCTGCGTCACCCAATCGGCCGCCATCAGCCCGACCGGGTTGAATGCCGAGTCGCCCGTGTTGTTGTCGAACGGCGCCACCAGCACGCGCGTCGGCACCAACGTCGGCCCGCGCATGGCTCGCCACTCGGTGATGGCGTGCACCCCTACGGCGACGATGACCAGGCACGCCACGAAGGCGATGATGATGCCACGTCGCTTGGGTAGCTCGGATTTTGGTGCGGTCGCCTGCGGCACACTCGGTCGCCGAATGGCGGCTGGCGTGCGGCGCTTCTGCGGCGCGATCGGAATCGCCTGCTCCGGCGAGTCCCGGAGCTTCGTCGCATACGCCGTCACCGAGGCATCCGGCGCGGCGTCGAGCTCCTGCCGGACTAACGTCTCGTACACGCGGGCGTGCTGCAGCGCACCCGCGCGATCCCCGGAGGCGGCCAGCGCGTGCATGAGCTCGAGCGCCACGCCCGCGTCGAGCGGATCGGCTGACGCGAGCCGTCGACACCAGCCGGCTTCCGCGCGCGGATCCCCGCGATCACGTGCGTCAACGGCCAGCGTCCGCAGCGCCTTACGATATCGCTCGGCGAGATGCGACCGCTGTCCCTCGACCCAGCGCTCGAACTCCGGCGCGTCGCTCACGTAGAACCCGTCGAGAAACGGCCCCCGATAGATCGCGACCGCGCGCTCGTGCTCCTTCCGCTCGAGCGCCTGCTCGAACTCCGTCAAGTCGCTGGTGATCGCCTCGGGGTTGAGCCGAAGCTCGGTCGTACCGAGCACGAGATCGTCGCGCCCGAGATCGCGCCGCAGCGAGTACACGGTCTGCGCCAGCACACGCCGGGCTTTCTCGTCATCACTGTCCGGCCACAGCTGGTTTATCAACTTCGCGCGTGCGACGCCGCGGTCACCGGCGGCAGCGAGGATGGCGAGCACGGCCAGCGGGCGCCGCTGCCCGGCGGCGCCGCCGTCGCGGTCGATGGAGAGACCGCCGAACGTCCGGACCCGGAGCATGGTCAGGGAACGAGGAGAATCTTGCCGGCCGTACGGCGCGACTCGAGCGCGCGTTGCGCGTCCCCGGCGTCCTTCAGCGGGTATTCATGCGCAATCCGCACCTTGAGCTCGCCGGCTTTGATCCACGCGAACAGATCGCTCGCGCGTCCCAGCATCTCTTGGCGCGTCGCGGTGTAACTGCCGAGCGTCGGGCGCGTGAGATACAACGAGCCCTTGCGATTCAAGATCTGCGGATCGAACGCTGGAACCGCGCCGCTCGACGCGCCGAACAGCACCATGTATCCGCGCGGTCGGAGACAGTCGAGGCTCGCGTCAAACGTGGCCTTCCCGACCGAGTCATACACGACATCGACACCCTGGCCGCCGGTCAACCGCGCGACCTCGGCCACCACGTTCTGCGTCGAGTACTCGATCGTCTCGTCCGCGCCGTCGGCACGGGCGATCTCGGCCTTGGCCGCTGTGCCCACGCTCCCGATCACCCGCGCTCCGCGCTTCTTCGCGATCTGTACCAGGAGACCACCGGTCCCGCCGGCGGCCGCGTGCACGAGACACGTCATTCCGGGTGCGAGCGGATAGGTCGACGTCGCCAGGTAGTGGGCTGTCATGCCCTGCAGCATGACCGCCGCGGCGACATCCGTGGCGACGCCATCGGGAATCGTCACCAGCTTTGCGGCAGGGACGGCTTGCAGCTCCGCATACGCCCCAAGCGGTCCCTCATACGCAACGCGGTCACCGACGGCAAACCCAGCCACGCCCTCGCCGAGAGCTACGATAGTTCCAGCGCCCTCGGTGCCTGGGATAAAGGGCATGGGCACCGCATACATCCCGGTGCGTCGGTATACGTCAATGAAATTGACGCCTATGCCCGCGAGCCGGACGAGCGCTTCGCCGGGGCGAAGTTGGGGGTCGGTTACGGTTTCGTAGCGGAGGACCTCTGGTCCTCCGTTTTCGTGTACACGGATGGCCTTCATGGGTTGACAAGTTATAACGCCGCCGCGTAGTCTCCGACATGCGTCGCCAAACCGTCACGTTCTGTTGTGCCACCGCCAATTCGCGGCCAGGGCGACACACGTGACGGACTGACAGCATAATTGTCGCGTTTCCCCGGCCGCTCCGATTACCGAGCGGCCCTTTTTTTTCCCCGAGGAACTATGTCGACCGCTACCACCACTGTGGATCAGGAGATCGAGAAGAAGGGGTATGCCCAGCCCGAGGTGTTGGTCAGCACGAATTGGCTGGCCGAGCATCTCCATGACCCGAATATCCGCATCCTGGAGAGCGATGAGGACGTCCTGCTCTACGACACCGGCCACATACCCGGCGCGCAAAAGGTCGACTGGCACACCGACCTGAACGATCCGGTCATCCGCGACTACATCACGCCCGCCGCGTTCCAAGCGTTGCTGCGCCGCCTCGGGATCGATGAGTCGACGCCGGTCATCTACTACGGCGACAAGAACAACTGGTGGGCGACGTACGCCTTCTGGGTGTTCAAGCTCTTCGGCTTCGAGAACGTGCGCGTCCTCGATGGCGGACGCGCGAAGTGGGAGGCGGAGAAGCGGGAGTGGGTCACCGATCGGCCGACGTTCGAGCCGTCGACCTACACGGCTCCTCCGCGCTCGGACTCGCAGATTCGTGCATTCATCGAGGATGTGAAGAAGCACCTGGCCGCGAAGGGCAAACTCGTCGACGTGCGTTCGCCGCAGGAGTACACCGGCGAGAAGCTCCACATGCCCGATTACCCCCAGGAGGGCGCGCTCCGTGGCGGCCATATCCCGACCGCGAAGAGCGTTCCGTGGGCGCGAGCCGCGAACTCTGACGGCACGTTCAAGTCCGCCGAGGATCTCCGCGCCATCTACGAGAAGGAGCAGGGGCTTAACAAAGGCGACGACGTCATCGCCTACTGCCGCATCGGCGAGCGGTCGTCGCACACGTGGTTTGTGCTGACGTACCTCCTCGGATATCCCAACGTCCGGAACTATGACGGCAGCTGGACCGAGTGGGGGAACGCCGTCCGCGTGCCGATCGAACAAGGTTCGGGCAAATGATACGCTGACGTAGCAAACGCAACGGCGCGCGTGGCCCGATGCCGCGCGCGTCCGGGGGAGGATGTTAACTTGCGCCCCCGATGACACTTAGGGCAGCTCTAGCGCTGACTATCGCCGCGCGGATCGGCGCGCAGGAACCAGCCCGCGCGCTGTCGCTGTCCGATGCCGTGGGTACCGCGCTCGGCCAGAGCGAGACGATGACGATCGCGCGCGCGGGTCTTACTCGCGCCCGCGGGCAGGTCCTGCAGGCGCGCGCGCCGTTCCTCCCGCAACTCTTCGGAACGTTGAGCTATACCCGCACGATCAAGTCGCAGTACGCTGCCCTGACGTCCATCCCGAAGAATCAATTCGAGCTCTGCACGATCCAGCTCGACTCCACGGCGACCGGGGCACAGCGGCAAGCCGCGCTGGCGGCAGCCCAAAGCTGCCCGTCCCAGTTCTCCGGCAACATCTTCTCGAGCGTCGGCATTGGCGCGCTGAACGCCTACAACCTTGGCCTCTCGTTCTCCCAGACCCTATTCGATGGCCAATTCCTCGCGGCGCACGCCGCCACGGCCCCGCGCCAGGCGGCGGAGATCGAGCTCGACGCCCAGCGCGCGCAGGTCATGTTCGACGTCGCGCAGGCATACTATGATGCCGCACTCGCCGACGAGCTGGTGACGATCGCGGATTCGACCATGGCGATGGACGAGCGCACGCTGGCCCAGGCGCAGCTGGCCCGACGGGTGGGCAACCAGTCGGAGTTCGACCTCCTTGAGACGCAGGTGACGCGCGACAATCAGATTCCGGTGCTGGTTCAGGTGAAGGCCGAGCGCGATCAACGATACTTGCGGCTCAAGCAGCTGATCGGGCTGCCGCTCGACGCGCCGTTGGCCCTGACGACCGGCGTCGAGGACGGGACCGACCTGCCGGGCGGCATGCGACTCGCCTCGCTCAACGACAGCACGCCCGCCATGGTCGGCGATACCGCGGTCGACCACCGTTCGAGTGTGCGCGAGCAGCACGAGGCGATCGTCGAGACAGAGGCGCTCGTGTCGTCGAGTCGCGGCGAGTACCTCCCTTCGCTCTCCTTGACCTCGAGCTATCAGCGGGTCGCCTTTCCCACGGGCGGGCTTCCCGCCTGGAATAGTTTCTTGAACAATTGGACTATCGGCGTCACGGCGTCCGTGCCGATCTTCAATGGGTTTAAAACGCACGGGGATGTATTGATCGCCGAGGCCAACCTCGAGACCGAGAAGGCGCGGTACAATCAAGCGCGCGACGCGGCGGCGCTCGACGCGCGGAGCACCATTGCGGAGCTGCGCGCGGCCGAGGCCAGCTGGCGCGCGGTGTCCACCTCGTGGCAGCAGGCGGTGCACGCGTACGAGATCGCGGAGCTCCGCTATCGCGAAGGCCTTTCGTCGCTGGTCGAGTTGAACGGGGCGCGGATCGCGCGCCAGCAATCGTTCTCGAATCGCGCCCAAGCCGCCCGCAACGTCCAGGTCGCCCGCATGCGCGCCGCGCTGATCCGCGACCTCCCACTAGGGCCGCGATGAAATATTCCCCGTCGGTGCCCCTTTTGGTGCCGCTGCTGATCGTGACGGCCTGCGGTCGCCACGACCCGAGCGATACACGCGCGCAGCGCGTGATCGAGCTCGGTGTCGAAGATATCGCCTTAGTCGCAACTGATATCGTCCGAAGCGGCCCCGCGATCTCCGGCACGCTCGCCCCAATTCGCAACGCACAACTCCGCGCCGAAGTTGGTGGGTCGGTGCTCGAGACGCTCGCCGAACAAGGCCAACACGTAGCGGCAAATCAGGTCCTCGCGCGTATCGACGCGGCCACGATCCGCGACGCCTATCTCTCGGCCAAGTCGGCCGTCTCAACGGCGCAACTCGCCGCTGATTACGCCGACCGGCAGGTCAAGCGCTTCGACACCCTCTTGGCCGCTGGCGCAATCGCGGAGCGAGATCACGAGGGCGCTGTCGAGCAAGATGCCCAAGCACGGTCCCAGCTCGCCAACGCAAAGTCCGGCCTCGTCCAAGCCGAAAAGGCACTTGCCAATACCGAGATTCGCGCACCGTTCACGGGTGTCGTGAGCGAGCGTGACGTCAGCGCGGGCGATGTCATTGGGCCCGGCAGTCCAATGTTCGGCGTCGTCGATCCGAGTCGCCTGCAATTCGAAGCGACGGTACCAGCCACACAGATCGCGTCAGTTCACATAGGCGATGCCGTATCGTTCGCGCTGAATGGCTATGGCGGTCGCACGTTCAGTGGTTCGATCGTGAGAATTAATCCGGTCGCCGATCCGGCCACGCGTCAGGTCCAGGTTTTTACCGAGATCAAAAATCCAGACAACAGCATTGTCGGTGGCCTCTTTGCCACCGGCCGCATCGTCACGCAATCCTCGCGTGGCCTGGTTGCGCCGATCACGGCGATCGATACCCGGTTTCTCAAACCGAGCGTGCTCCGACTGAGAGATGGCAAGATCGAGCGAGTCGATGTCGCACTCGGGCTCCGCGACGAGGTGGCCGAGCGAGTCGAGATCACCGCCGGTGTCGCGGCCGGAGACACGCTGCTGCTCGGCCAAGCACAGGGCCTGACCCCTGGCACGCCGGTGCGCGTGACCCGGATGGCGGCCGAGCGGTAGCTGGAGCGCTCGCCCATGTTCATTTCCGACTTCGCGATCGAGCGTCCCATCCTGACGACGGTGACGATGATCGCGCTCGTCGTGTTCGGCGTCTTCGCGCTGGTCAAAACGGATATCGACGAATACCCGGACGTCGCCTCGCCGGTGATCTCGGTCTTCGTCCCCTATCCGGGCGCGACGCCGCGCCAGGTCGAGCGCGAAGTGATCGACCGGCTGGAGGAGCAGTTCAGCGCGATCAGCGGTCTCGATCACCTCGAGTCGACGGGTGTCGACGGGTTCGCCGAGGTCACGGTCATCTTCCAATTCGGCAAGAGCGTCGATCAAGCCGCACAGGACGTGCGCGATGCGATCGCCGAGGTGCGCGACCAGCTCCCGTCGGAGGTCCGCGAGCCGATCATCCGGAAGTACGATCCCTCGGCGCTCCCGATCGTATCGCTCGCCGTGACGTCCGAGAGCATGAGTCCGGCGGAGCTCACGATACTCGCCGATCCCGGCATCACCAAGGAGCTGCGCGGGATTCCGGGCGTAGCGCAGGTCAGTGTAGAAGGTGGCGACCAGCGGACGATCGCCGTCAATCTGCGGCCGCGCGACCTCGAGGCCGCGAATGTCAGCGTCGGCGAGGTCGTGTACGCGCTCAACACCCAGAATCTGGCGGCGCCGGTCGGCAGCGTGACCGGCGCCCTGACCGAGCGGACGATCCGGCTCAATGGTCGCTTGGAGTCGCCCGACGACTTCACACAACTCGTGGTCGCCCAGCGCGGTCCGCCGCCTCGCTTGGTTCGCCTCGGCCAGATCGCTGACGTCAAGGACACCGTCGTCGAAGCCCGCTCGCTCGCGCTCTACAACGGTCGTCCTGGCATCGGGATCGATATCACGAAGGCGAAAGGGACCTCGACGACCCGCGTAGCCGACGCGATCAAGGCGAAGCTACCGGACATCCGCCGGACGCTCCCGCCCGGCGTGGAGTTGACGCTGGTGCAGGACGCTGGCGTGCGCGTCTCACAGTCCGTCACGAACGTCGAGGAGATGCTGGTCGAGGGAGCCGTACTCACGGTCCTCGTCGTCTTTGTCTTTCTGAATTCCTGGCGCTCGACGGTGATTACGGGCCTCGCGCTGCCGGTTTCCACCCTGGCCGCATTCATAGCCGTCTGGGCGTTCGGCTTCACGCTCAACACGATGTCGTTGCTCGGCCTCTCGCTCGCCATCGGCATACTGATCGACGACGCGATCGTCGTGCGAGAGAACATCGTGCGCCACATCGAAATGGGCGAAGACCATATCGAGGCCTCGCACACGGCCACCGATGAAATCGGTCTAGCCGTCACCGCCACGACTCTCTCGATCGTCGCCGTATTTGTGCCTGTGGCATTCATGCGGGGCGAGGCCGGCCAATGGTTCAAGCCGTTTGCGCTGACCGTCGTCTGCGCCGTGCTGGTGTCGCTCTTCGTGTCGTTCTCACTCGACCCAATGCTCTCGGCCTATTGGCCCGATCCGCAGCTGGTATCGCACCAGCGCCGCAATCCGATCGGGCGCGCCCTGGAGCGATTCAACGCCTGGTTCGACCGCCAAGCCGACGCATACAAAGGTGTCGTAGCCTGGGCACTCGACCATCGCTGGACCATGGTGGCACTGGCCGTGCTTTCCTTTGTCGGTGCGATCTCCCTCCAGGTGATGTTCGGCGGCGCCGACCTCATCCCGAAGAGCGACCGCTCGGAGCTCAACATCGTTGTGCAAACTCCTCCAGGTTCGAACCTCGACTATATGCGCTTGAAGCTCGCCGAGATCGAGCGGGTCCTGCGTTCGCACCCGGAGGTGCAATCAACCTATTCCACGGTCGGAAGCGCCGCGGGCGAGATCGATTCGGGATCGGTCTATGTGCGTCTCGTCCCGAAGGGACAGCGCCGCATGTCCCAGACGGCGCTCACCGAAGTGATACGCCCCGAGCTGTCGCGGCTGGGCGGCGTCACGGCCTACGTCTTCGAGCCGAGCCCGGCGGGGAATCGCAAGCAGATCCAGATCAAGCTGCGCGACGAGGGCGCGGGATACGCGACGCTCAGTCGGTTCGCCGACCAGGTGATGGGCGCGGTGCGCCAGGTCAATGGCGCCGCGGACGTCGGGCTCTCGACGAAAGGGGACCGGCCCGAGTTGCAGATCGATCTCAATCGGCCGCTCGCCGCGACCATGGGCATTTCGGTGAGCGATGTTGCGGCCTCGCTGCGGCCCGCGTTTGCGGGCCTTCACGTCGGCGACTGGGTCGACCCCACTGGGAAAACGCGCGACGTGACGGTCAGATTCGCGGCCGACGCCCGCACGAACGTGACGGATCTGCAGCAGCTCCCCTTGCTGCTCTCGTCCGGCAGAGGACCGACCACGATCCCACTGGGCGCGGTCGCGTCGGTCACGACGTCACTCGGCCCCGCCGCGGTCGAGCACTTCGGCCGCGATGAGGTGATCAGCGTCGAGGCAAACGTCGAAGGCCGCTCTTTGAGTGAGGTCTCTCACGACATCAACGCGAGAGTCGCGCGACTGGCCACGCCGCCGGGTATTCGTATTACGCAGGGCGGAGAGGTGAGCGACCAGGCCGAGGTGTACGGCGACATCATCGCCGCCCTCGGCCTTGCGGTTCTTCTGATGTACCTGATTCTGGTGGTCCAGTTTGGATCGTTTCTCGATCCGCTGACGATCATGATGGCGCTGCCGCTCTCGCTCATCGGTGTGGTGCTGGCGCTCATGGTCACGGGCGAAACGCTGAATATTCTCAGCATGATCGGCATCATTCTCCTCATGGGGATCGTCACCAAGAACTCGATCTTGCTGGTCGACTTCGCGATCTGGGCCAAAGAACGCAAACAGATCTCGACGCGCGATGCGTTGATCGAAGCCGGCCGCATTCGTTTACGCCCGATTCTCATGACCACGATGGCGCTCATCGCCGGCATGCTGCCGGTCGCGATCGGGGCCGGCGTGGGCGGCGATTTCCGGCGGTCGTTGGGGATCGCCGTTATTGGCGGCGTCATCACCTCGACCGTGCTGACGCTGCTCGTGGTCCCGACGTTCTACGAGATCCTGGATGGCACACGGGCGTCCTTCCTGCGCGCCATCAAGAGTTCCGGCGACTAGGTTTTCCAGGTGCATTGGCTTTATAACCTCCCGGGGACGTTCTGGGCGTATTTGCTGATCGGCGCCGTCAGCAACATCACCGAGGAGCTCGCGCCCATCGGCGGTGGCTACGCCGCGCACGGGGGCCGGCTCGGCCTCACGCAGGTCGCGATCAGCGTCTGCATCGGCACGTGGGTCTCAGGCTTCGGACTGTACTACCTCGGCCGCGCCCGCGGCATGTGGCTCCGCAAGCGCTTCCCGAACTTTGGCCGCCTCTTCACGCGCGCCCTCATGGTCGTGCGGCGCCGTCCCTGGCGCTCGGCGTTCGCCGTGCGCTACGCGTTCGGCCTCCGCATCACGCTGCCGATCGCCTGTGGCGCGGCCCACGTTCCGGTATGGGAATACGCGATTGGCAGCGCCGTCAGCTCGCTCACCTGGTCCTGCCTCTTCACCGTCATCGGTTGGATGTTCGGCCGCTCAGCCGACGTGATCATGCGGCACATCCATCGGTTCGAGGACGTGCTGACGCTCGCGGGGATCGGCGCCGTGGGGATTCTGCTCTTCGCCTATCTCCGCCGCAGCGTGACGCACGACGACGAAGCGATCACCGAGTTCGGGAAGGAGCTCGATCGTCTCAGTGGGGAGTTTCCGGTGCTGGTTGATGAGAACGGCGAAACACGCCATAGAGGTACCACAACGACGGAATGAGCACGAGGGCGCCGACGGCGATGGCCGCCACGAACGCGCGCAACGTGGCGGGAGGCGACGCGGCGTCGAAGATCGTGAGCGTCGGTGGGACCAGGAACGGATACTGGGCGAACAACCAGCCCCAGATGATGAGGACCACCAGCGCGCCAGCCGCGACCCGCGCGAGCCGAAACCGTCGCGTCCAGAGCGCGCCAATGGCGCCGAGGCCGGCGATCATCGCCGCGAAGTGAATCGGTCCGGCCAGTGACGAATGCAGCAGCATGTGCTGCACGCGCGGCGCGAGTGGCTCGGCGGCGAGCAGCGCCGCGTACGCGGTGATCGGCAGCACGAGACCGGCCTCGATCGCTCGTCGCCGAAAGTCGTTCTGCAGCTCCGTATCGTGCGCCGCTTCGACCGTGAGATACGTCGCGGCCAGAAACGCGACCAGCACGAGCGTCATGACGCCGACGGCGAGCGTGAACGCGTTGAGCCACGGCGTGATGAACACCGGGACGAATTCGATACCGCTCTCGCCGAGCGTCCCCATGGCGGCGCCGACGCCATTCGATGCGATCGCGCCGACGATCACGCCGAGGAGGACCGGCGCGAGAACGCTGGCGATCGAGAATATCATCCCCCAGCGCTCTTGCACGGCGCTATGCGTCGCGTCGTACGCTCGGAACGTAAACGCCGAGCCCCGCAGCACGATGCCGATGAGCAGCAGCGTGATCGGGATATGCAGCACGGTCATGATCGCCGCGAACGCGGGTGGGAAGCACGTGAACAGCAGGACCACAATGAGAATCAGCCAGACGTGGTTCGCTTCCCAGATGGGCCCGATCGCGTGCGCGATCAGCTCGCGCTGTTTCTCGCGCCGCGGGCCGGACGCGAGCAGGTCCCACACGCCGCCGCCGTAGTCGGCGCCGCCGAACAGCACGTAGGCCGTCAACGCGATGCCGGCGATGCCCGCGATGATGATCTGGAGGACGGCGTTGTGCAGCATGCTAGTCCACCGTGTACAGGACTTGGTTGTACATGAGCCACGTCACGATGACGCCGAGGAACAGGTAGAGCACGGTGAACGTGAGAAAGGGCACGATCAGCCCAGGCATCGGCGTGACCGCGTCCGCCGTTCTCAGGATGCCGGCCACAATCCATGGCTGACGGCCGACCTCGGTGACGGTCCATCCGGCTTCGACGCAGATGAACCCGAAAGGCGCCGCAACACTCAACGCCATTAGCAGTCGCCGAGACATCTCCCGTCGCCGGAAGAGATCCCATAGCGCCCACAGGCCGATAGCCGCCAACAGTGTCCCGAGGCCGACCATGACCTGAAACGCGAGATGCACGATGACCACCGGCGGCCACCGGTCCACCGGAAAATCGTCGAGCCCTTTGACGGTGGCATTGAAATCATGATAGGCCATGAAAGACAGTCCGCCAGGAATCTCGACGTCCCACCTCGTCTCATGCGCCTTCACGTCGGGGATGCCGCCGATGCGCAGCGGCGCACGAGCCTGCGTTCTGAACTCGCCTTCCATGGCGGCGAGCTTCACAGGCTGCGTATCAGCGACCACGCGCCCGGCAATGTCCCCGGAGATGGGCTGCAAGACAGCCGCAGGGGCGCCGACCATCAATGCCACGATCAGCGCGCGTTTGTGAAAGCCATCCGTCGGCTGACGGAGCAAGAGAAACGCGTGCAGCCCAGCGACCGCCATGCCGAGCGACGCATACGCGGCCAGCGTCATGTGCAGCGTTTCGGCGAGCGCCGCCGGGTTCGCCATGGCGACGAACGGATGCACGTCGACCATCTGCCCGTGCTCCAGCCGAAAGCCGGTCGGTGTATTCATCCACGCATTCGCGTCGACCACGAAAATGGCCGACAGCGCACCGGAGATCGCGACGAGCACTCCGGCCGTGAGGTGCATCCTCGGCCCGATGCGATTCCAGCCGTAGAGATAGACGCCGAGGAAGATCGCCTCGGTAAAGAACGCGAACCCTTCCAGCGAAAACGGCATGCCGATAATGCTGCCCGCGTACTGCATGAACCGCGGCCACAGGAGGCCGAGCTCGAACGACAGCACCGTCCCGGACACGGCGCCCACGGCGAACATGATCGCGGTGCCTTTCGCCCACCGCTTGGCGAGATCCAAGTACACGCTATCACCCGTCTTCTGCCACTGCCGCTCGGCGATGACCATGAGCGCGGGCATGCCGATGCCGACGATCGCGAAGATGATGTGAAAGGCGAGCGAGATCGCCATCTGCGATCGGGCGGCGAGGAGGTCGCTCATCTGCTAGCAATATATGACCCGAGGGGTTATGGTGGTTCCGTGCGCCGGCAAACCAATATCCGCGTCGTGCTGGGCATCGTGATCGTGCTGTTGCTCGCGTGGTGCTACAGCATCAGCAATCGGATCTACTCCCTGTGGCACCAGGGAAGCGACCTCGCGCGTGGGTCCTCGCGCCTCGAGCGCGTCGACACGACGCTCGCGCCCGGCTCGCGCGTCGAGTTCAACGGCGCGACGGTCGCCGATCTGCGGAGCACCGGGCACCTCGGCACCCTGGCGGACCATCCCACGATGGATACCGTCGCGCTGTTCCACCGCTGGCCCGCCCTTATCGCGTTCATCCAGCGCGACTCGGCCAGGTTCGCTCGGGAGCGCGGTGGGCCGACCCCTGGTATTGCCGCGGCAAAGCGGTTCTTGCTGAGTCCCGATGCCGGCGATCTCTATCTCGGCGAGTTCGTCACCGGCGCCGACACCGCGCGGCTCGCGCACGATACGACGCTCTTCGCGACTATCGACTCATCGGCCGGCCCTATCGTGTTGCGACTCCAACCCGGCCCGCACCCTGCTGGCCGCATGCGTGGAGAGCTCTTTATCGGGCCGCCGACCGCTTTGTATCGGGTCTATTGAGTCTCTCTGCCGTGTGAGTGGCCGAGAATCGCGCGACTTTGGTGTAGCTCAACCCGGCCTGTTTGGCAGCCGAAAATATCGCGGTATCGGCAACCCCATCTTTGCCCTTGGGGTGAATCACCCACAACGCAGCTTTGGCCGGCAACTTTGCCGCGACAGTCGCGATCCGCGCCAGATCTTTCTCGCGCTCCACGCCGAGAAAAACGATAGTACTCGCGTCGTTCACTCTCCCACGGGTTACGGCCCCGGTTCGCGCGGTGAGCGCTTCGAGAAAATCGGCATCGTCCACGCCGAGAATGGACACATTGGCGTCATGTTTGACGCCGAGTTTGTCGATCAGCGACTTGGGCGACTTGATTTTTTCGACCCATCTCTCAGCAGATGAGCCGACGTCGAGCTCGATGTCGCCCGCCGACGTGCGAAGCACGAGTCGCCCGCCGTCGGCTTTCGCACTGGTGATTGCCGAGAACGGGATGCGCCCCCGCACGATGATCTCGTCGGTCTCGAGCAGAACTTTCAGCTCGGCCGAGACTCGACACGTCGTTTCAATGCCCATAGATACGCCTCGATGGTCTTGGTCTGCCCGAAGACAAATCGCGACATGAACCGAAACACGGGATTGTAGATCTCGCCGCGCTCGACGATGGTGACGTACCCTGGCGCGACTCGGTATTCCCACTCGCCGCCGAACGGCAATGACTTATCGGCGATCCGCACGACGAGACGGGATGGCGGCTCGGCGGCAGTCACGTGATACGTGATGACACCGTTCTTCCCGTGCTCGCGCCACGTCTCATCCGGCAGCTGATCGACACTCGCGACATCCGGTCGCCACTCGGGAAACGCGGCCACATCGGTCAGCGCCGTCCACACCCGTTCAGACGGCGCCGAGATCTCAGCCGTACGCTCGGCGGTGTGGGCGACCGGCAGCAGGGCGCCGACGACGACTACGATCAGTACGATGCAGGCGACGATGCCGCCCGCGATCAAGAGCCATCTCATGCGCGTCGCCTCTTGGCTTCGCCGACGGAGTCGGCGGAGCGTGCCAGGATGGTCAACCCGCTGATCGCCGCGCGCTGCTCCTCGGCCGTGAGCCGTGCGAGCAACGCCTCGACCAACGCGGGATCGAGTGCCGAATTCGCGCTGCGCACGCGGGCCCCGGCCTCAGTGAGCCGCAGTTGCACGCGACGCCGGTCGCGGTGATCCCAGGTCCGGTCCACATACCCGTGCTTTTGGAGCCGGTCGACGGCGACCGACATGGTGCCGGGCGTGACCCCCAGATGTCGCGCGAGCGCCGTCAGCGAGGTCGCCTCGACGGTATCGAGATGGTCGAGAATGCTCGCCTGGTGCGCGCTGAGCAGTGTACCGCTCTCGGGATCCCGCACGTGGCGGCGATGACAGGCGAACCAAATGCGTGGGTACGCCGTCATGACCGCCGCGGCCGCATCACTCGTCCGCATGTCTCCAATCTAGGCAGATATTTTGTTTTGTCAAATCAAAAGAAACTGCTACGCAACGCCGGCGTAGTAGGGCAGTGCTCGCGCTCCTGTTGTTCCTCGCGTTCGGCCAGAGAGGCCAGGACTCGACGGACGCCTACGATTCGCGCGCGACACGCGACCTGGTGGCGCTCGCGCGGTCGGCGCGGCATGCCGACGATGCACGGCTCCAGGGATACGACGCCACGGTCGTGCAGCAGATGACCATCGGGATCGAGCTCGCCCGGTTCGTGCGCCAACGGACGCTCTTCCAAAAGCAGACCGCCGCGCGCGTTCGCTGGCAGCGCGGCACGGGCGCCGTGGTCGATATTCTCGGCGATCGCACCAAGCTGCCGATCATTCCCGAGGTCGACGCCGACATCGATGACGGCGACGGGTTGGTCGCATTGCCCTACGTGCCGGGGCGCCCGATCCCGTGGCAGCGAACGACACACGACACGATCGACGCGAACGACTGGATCGACCCGCTCGCGCCGGGCGCCGAGGCGTACTACCGGTACTCGGCAGGCGACTCGGAGACGATCCGTGCGCCGGGCGCCGAGCCGGTCCACGTGCGCGAGATCCGTCTCCACCCGCGCCGCCCCCAGTGGAACCTCGGCGTGGGCTCCCTCTGGTTCGACGAAGGCTCGGGGCATCTCGTCCGGGCGGTGTACCGATTCGCGGCGCCCATGAACATCATGGAGGTCGCGCGATCGAAGGACCCGCACTCGTTCGACGATGTTCCGATCTGGGTGCGCCCGCTGATTTTCCCGATGTCGGCCAACGTCTCGACCGTCATCATCGAGTACGGTCTGCTCGAGAATCGATTCTGGCTGCCGACCGGCGGCCTCTTCGAGGGACAAGCGCGCGCCGGCGGCATGCGATTCCCGTTCAACCTGGAAGCGCGCTATCGCTACGCCAGCGTCAACGAGCCGGACTCGCTCCCGCCCATCACAATGCAGCCGCTGCCCGACTCGGTGGCCGACTCCGTGCGCCAGCACCTGCGCCGGGACCAGTGCGCGCATGGCAGCATGTGGACCGAGGTCGATACATCGGGGAATCGCGGCGTGCGCGTGCTGACGCGAACGCCGTGCGATACGGCGGCGCTGGCGCACTCGCCCTCGTTGCCCGCGGGCGACTATGGTCCCGCCGCCGTCGATGTCAACACGCTCGTGCGCGCGATCGGCATGAACGCGCAACCCGATTGGGCGCCGCAGTCCGTGCAACTGCACTTCGGCCTCGATCACGGCCTCGTGCGATACAATCGCGTCGAGGGCCTCTCGGCTGGCGTGGCTCTGAGCGACGACCTGGGCCGCGGTTATTCCACGTGGGGCGAATTCCGCTTCGGCGTCGCCGACCGCCAGCCGAACGCCGAGTTCCGCGTCACGCAATCCGACGACCGCACCACGCTCGGCCTCGGCGTCTACCGGCGGCTCGTCTCGGCCAACGACTGGGGCGACCCGCTATCACTCGGCGGGTCGCTCTCGGCACTCCTTTTCGGGGACGACGAGGGCTACTACTATCGCGCCTGGGGCGGCGAGTTCACGAGCCAAGGCAACCTGGGCGTGCCGTACACCTGGCGCCTGTTCGCCGAGGGCGAGGGAACGGCGCAGGTCAACACGAATTTCTCGTTCACCCACGCGTTCGACGGCTCGCACGCGCCGGCCAACCTCGTCGCCCGCGAGGGCGCTGTCACCGGTTTCGCGGTGCGGCTCGTGCCGTCCTACGGCCTCGACCCGCACGGGTTCCGCGTGCTATCGGACATCCGAGTCGAGGGCGCCGCGGGCACCTTCGACTATGCGCGCGGCGCCGCGGACGTCACGCTCTCGGACGGCATCGCGCGGGTGCTGGACGGCGCCGTCACGCTCAGCGCCGGCATGACTGGCGGCCAGGTGCCCCCGCAGCGCTGGTGGTACTTGGGCGGGCTCCAGACCGTCCGCGGTCTCCCGCCCGGCGTGGAGGCCGGCGACAGCTATTGGCTCACGCGCGTCGAGCTCGGGCCGCGCTCAGTGGCGTTCAAGCCCGTCGTGTTCTACGACATGGGCTGGGCGGGGGACCGGAGCGACTGGGGGCACGAAAGCCGGCCGTTGAGTGGCGCGGGTGCCGGCATGTCGTTCCTCGACGGTCTCATTCGCTTCGACGTCGCGCACGCGATTTATCCCGGGCGCTCGTGGCGCGTGAACTCGTATTTGAACGCGACGTTTTGACGTGATACGTGGCGTAGACGCACCCGCCGCCGATCGTCCGGGCCTCTCGCAGCTCGAGTGACACGGGCCGTCCGGGATCCTGTACCACCGGAATGCCGGCGCCGAGCAAGATAGGATGGATATTCAGCCCGACCTCGTCGATCGCCCCGGCCGCAAACAGAGCTTGCGCGAGATGCCCGCCGCTCATGACACAAATCCCTTTGCCGGGCTGTTGCTTCAGCGCCAGCACGAACGCTCCAGGGTCGTGCGACACGAGCTCCGCGCCTTGGACCGACGTGAGCGTGCGTGAGCACACATAGTTGCGCATCGGCTGGCGCCCGCCGTCACCGCCGCCCATTGAGGCCGCCATGTCCCACGTCTTGCGCCCCCACACGAGCGTATCGATCGTGGCCCAGTACTCGGCCATGATGGCCTGGACGTCGCGGCTCATGTGCAGCCACTCGACGCCGCCGTGGGCGTCGGCGATGAACCCATCGAGGCTGCACGCTCCACCATACGTGACAATGCGCATAACTAAATCCTCGTTTAGATTCAAATTATCATGAGCCCTCGGCCGCGCAAGGTCAGCGACGATGACGTCTTCGCGGCCACCCACCGGGCGATGTCGCGACTCGGCCCGGGAGAACTGACATTGGCCGAAATCGCCACCGAGGCGGGCGTCACGGCCGGCGCGCTGGTACAGCGGTTCGGCTCGAAGCGGGATTTACTCCTATCGCTGTTCAGGCAGACCGCCGGCTCCGCCCGCCAGATGATGGGCACTCTGCGCGCGCGGTATACCTCACCGCTCGCCGCGCTGCGCGGTTATGCGACCTGCATGGCGGATCTCGCGCAATCCCCCGCGGCGTTCCTCCGCAACCTGGCGTACCTCCAGATCGACCTGGCCGACCCCGACTTTCGCGCGTGTCTTGTACAACAGGCCCGCGCCACTCGTGCCGCGCTCCGCGAGTGGGTCGCCGAAGCCGTCGCGGCGGGAGAGCTCGACGCCGAGGCGACCACACTTGCCCGAACGATCGAGACAGTTGTCAGTGGCTCGTTGATAACCTGGGCGACCTATCGCCAGGCCTCGGCGGCGCGGTGGATCCAGGCCGATGTCGATGCGGTGCTGGCGCCCTACCTCGCTACACGCTCTGGCCCAGTCGGCGCTCCAGCTCGACACGGTAGCGACGGCTCACCCGCAGCCGCGCGCCGTCGCTCAAGATGACGATGCTGTCGCCCGAGGCCCACGCCTGGACCTCGGTCACTCGATCGAGGTTGATGAGGGCCGAGCGATGCACCCGGCAGAAATGCACGGGACCGAGGCGATCTTCGAGCCTGTGCAACGTCGTTCTGAGCATATGGGTCTGTCCGTTGACGTGCAGCCGCGCGTAATTCCCGACCGCGTCGATCCAATCGATCTCGTCGACCCGTATCGGCCTGGTCCGCCCATTGTCTCGCACCAGCAATCGCTTGGCGGTGGTCTTGAGATCATCGAGTATCTCCTGCAGCGCGGCGTACCGCTGCGCGGCGGTAGCCTGCTCTCGCGTCTGCCGCACGCGGGCCACAGCCTGCTGGACCCGCTCGCCGTCAATCGGTTTCAGCAGATAATCGACCGCCCGAACCTGAAACGCGCGGACGGCATGCGCGTCGTACGCCGTCACGAACACGATGCATGGCGCATTGTCGGGCGATACGGCGCGGAGTACCTCGAACCCATCGATCTCCGGCATCTGCACGTCGAGAAACACCAGGTCCGGCCGAAATGCCGTCACCGCGTCGATGGCCTCCCGACCCGACGTGCATTCGGCGACAACGGCCACATCGGGTTCGGCTTCCAGCAAACGCCGGAGGCGGGCCAGCGCCAACGATTCGTCGTCGACCAGGATGGTGCGGATCACGCGGGCACTCTCACGACGACCATCACGCCGGGCTGACCGTCCGTGATGCTCAGTGTGCCCTTGGCGCCATACATCGTGCGCAGACGACGTCGCGTGTTGCGTAACCCCACGCCTTCCCGCCAGCCATTCCCGCTGGGCAATCCCCGGCCATTATCGCGCACCACGACCTCGAGCCCGGCGTCTCTCACGCGCGCGTCGACGCGGATGGTTCCGCGAGCGGCGCGGGGCTCGATTCCATGCCGCACGGCATTCTCGACCAACGGTTGCAGGAACAATGTCGGCACGCTCACATCGAGCGTCTCCGGCTCGGCGCACACGGTGAGCTCGATGCGATCCCCGAATCGTGCGCGAATGATGCCGATGTACGCGTCGAGCAACACGAGCTCATCGCGCAACGGAATCTCGTGTCGTCCGGCGTAGGACCGATCGAACACGCGCCGCAAGAGGGTCGCGAGCCGCGTGAGCATCGCGTCGGCCGCCGCCGGATCCCGGTGAATCAACTCGGCCGCCGCGTTCAGCGTGTTGAACAAGAAATGCGGTTGCAGCTGCGCCCGTAATGCGCCCAAGCGCGCCGAGGTGAGCCGTTGGGCCAGTCGCGCCGATCGCACTCGTCGTCGCTCGGACAACCGGCGCTCGTCGTTCGCGTAGGCGATGACCAGGACGGCCGCGTAACTCACGCCGTCGAGAAATAAGCGCGCGCTGAAGTCGACCGAGAATCGCGCATGCGACCAGGGAATCGTCAGCGCCGATTCGATCGCCAGCAGCGCCAGCGCCGCGAGGAGGTGCACCGGCACGCTCGTGCGCCATGTCGCGCGCGTGATCCGGAAGCGCCGGGCGAGCCACAGAATGAGGGGTGTGTACGCGGCCCAGAGCCAGACACTGAACATGTTGGCGGCCGCGTACCGAACCCACGGTCTCGCCTCCCCCCGCACGAGGTCGGCGATGTACGACTGGTAGGTCGAGAACAGTCCGACCGCTGTCCACACGCCGATGATCGTCAGCGCTTGTCGTACTCGCCGTGCCTGCATGCCGTAACCTACGGCGAGACCGGCTGGCTACCAGTAAACGTTCCGCCGTCCTGGATGTAGCGCCAGTTCCCGGTCGGCTCGCGCTTCCAGATCGACAGGTATTGCCCATACGAGGCGCTAGTGCCGATGAAGACGTACGGTCCGGCGGTGTACGCGAGATCGTTACTCGACGCCACATCGGCCAGCGTTGGGGTCCAGCTGAGCACTTGGGTGATCGGTGTCCCGTTGTAGTACGCGCGGATCGCCGTCTTCCCGTACACGAAATCCGCGCCGGTTTGGATCCCGAGTGTGTCGGCGTACATCGTGAACGCCGAGTCTTGTCCGACATAGACGGACAGATCGGAGAACGCCTGATCGGTCGCCAACACGCTCGACGACGATGCATACGATGGGCTCGCCGCGGTCGTCGGCGTCACGTATGGTCCCGTAGGAGCTGTTGGCGTTGTCGAGCCGGGAGACATCATCCAGGCTTCGACTTTCCAAACGCCGTTGATGCGCCGCCAGAACGCGATGTACAAGAGTGACTGGGCACCCGGCCCGAGTATCGTATCGCCAGCCGGGTCCACTTGTCCGGCCTGGCCGTAGGTGTACCCGACATCGCCGGCCGACGATACGTCGACAAAAAACGATTTCCAGGTGAGCGAGTACCCAGGCGTCGAGTACAGCCTCGTCACCGTGGCTTGGATGTTGGCTCGGCCAACGATGATCGGCAGACCGGTCTGCTCATAGATCGCGCTGTCCGCGAATCCGGACACGAACCCGAAACCGGTGATCGAGAGGGCCGAGTCAGCCGACTTGAGCGCCGCGCGCGCGGCGTTGAGATCAACGTGCGCTGGCGACGTGGAGGACCCACACGCGCTCGCGACTAATGCAACTGCAAGAATACGCAAGTCAAGAATACGCATAGCCGGGACGCTACGCGCCCGGCCAATGCGCACCTACGATACTGTGATGACCCGCACCTGAACGATGATCAGCGGCGAGCGGATCATCGGCGAGCGGATCAACGGCGACCGGATCAACGGCGACCGGATCAACGGTGACCGGATCAACGGCGAGCGAGCCGCGCAGCGGCCGCTACGCCGAGTAGATAGATCCTTCGGCAACCAGCACCGAAGCGCCGCCGACGCGCACGCCGGTGACGGCGCCATCGCCCGCCGTATCCACCTCGACTTCGAGCATACTCGGCCGCCCCATATCGACGCCTTGCTCGACTCGAATAGTCGACGTCGATCCGCGTGCGGTCCGCCCATGCCACGCGAGATACCCGCCCAGCGAAGCGCAGGCGGAGCCAGTAGCCGGATCCTCTTTCATCTCGGGATCCAACGCGAACATTCGCGCGTGCACCCTCGCGCCGTCGTCCCAGAAGACGAACGCCTCGCTGGTCCTGAACAGATCCGCCCGGGGTTTCGCATCGCGCAGCGCCTCCCGGGATCTCACCGGCACCATGAGAAAGGGAACGCCGCACGACACGGTCTGGAGCGCATTCTCCTCATGCACGATGTCGTCGGGCGACAGCGACAACATCGCGGCGACCACGGCCACAGGTGGCGGCGCCACGCCGAGCGTCGGGAGTTGCGCGACGCTCAGTTGCGTGAACCGCGGCACCCCATCGCGCGAGTGAATGGTCACCGGGACGAGCCCGATCCCCTCCTCGAACACGATGCGCGTCTCGGCCGTCGGCGTCGCGATCTCACCGAGCGCGGCCAGCACGAACGCCGCGCCGACGGTGGGATGTCCCGCGAACGGCAACTCACGCCCGGGTGTAAAGATGTGCAACCGTCGCGTGTTCGCCGGATCCGCCGGCGGAAGCACGAACACGGTCTCCGACAGATTGAACTCGCGCGCCAGCGTCGCCATCTGCGTCCCGGTGAGCCCGCGCGCATCCGGGAACACCGCGAGCGGATTCCCGCCGAATCGCCGCTGCGTGAACACATCGGCCGTGTGAAACCGATATTTCATGCCTCGGCCATAAACGGATACCGCCAATCCGTCGGCGGTACGAACGTCTCTTTAATGGCTCGGGCACTGATCCACCGGACAAGGTTCAGCTTCGAGCCCGCCTTGTCATTCGTGCCCGATCCTCTGGCGCCACCAAACGGCTGCTGCCCCACGACGGCGCCCGTCGGCTTGTCGTTGATATAAAAATTCCCGGCGGCCTGCCGGAGCGCCTGCGATGCCTCGCGGACGGCCACACGATCGCGAGCAAACACTGCCCCCGTCAGCGCATACGGTGATGTCCGATCAATCAGACTCAACGTCTCGCGCCATTTCGCATCCGGATACGGATGCACGGCGACGACCGGCCCGAATACCTCCTCGCACATGAGGCGATACCCGGGATCCGCCGTCTCGACGAGCGTCGGCTCGATGAACCAACCGGTCTCGCCGTGCGCACCGCCGCCTTGGATGATCTTCGCGTTCTTCTTCGCATCGTCGAGATATCCGCTGATCTTCGCGAATGCTTTCGAGTCGATGACCGCGCCCATGAAATTGCGAAAGTCCCGCACGTCGCCCATGCGAATCTCCCGCATGATGGCAACCGTTCGCTCTTTCACGTCGGGCCACAGAGACGCCGGCACGTACACGCGGCTCGGCGCCGAGCATTTCTGTCCTTGGTACTCATATCCACCCCTGGCAATCGCTACGGCGAGCGCCTGGGGATCGGCTGAGACATGGGCCAGAATAAAGTCTTTTCCGCCGGTCTCGCCGACGATGCGCGGGTATGACTTATACGCACCGCGTGCCGAATGACTGCCGATCGTGTTCCAGAACGAATTGAACACCCCGGTGCTCCCGGTGAAATGCACACCGGCGAGATCGCGGTGCCCCAGCGCGACCTGAGAGATCATGACCGCGTCGCCCGAGACCAAGTTGATGACGCCCGGGGGAAGGCCGGCCTTTTCGAGCACTTGGAGTATGTACCATGCAGACGGCATCGCACTCGATGCGGGCTTCCAGACCACCGTATTGCCCATGAGCGCCGGTGCCGTCGGCAGATTCCCGGCGATCGACGTGAAGTTGAACGGCGTGATCGCATACACGAACCCTTCGAGCGGCCGCAGATCGAGCTGATTCCACATGGACCGGTCGGAAATCGGCTGGTCACCCGCCAACTCGTCGGCATAGAACGGATTGAACCGCCAGAAGTCGATGAGCTCGGCCGCCGAATCGATCTCAGCCTGGTGCGCGGTCTTCGACTGCCCGAGCATGGTCGCTGCGTTCACCGTCGCCCGGTCGGTGGTCGCCAACAGCTCGGCGGCCTTGAGGAAGACCGCGGAGCGCTCCTGCTGGCTCCAGCCGCTCCACTCCCGGTGGGCCTCTCCCGCGGCCGCTATCGCCTGTTCCACGTCCTCCCGGCGGGCCTGGTGCCAGTCGGCGAGGACATGTTGGTGGTCGTGTGGCATGGTCGCGTGGGCGACGTCGCCGCTCCGCACGCGCTCGCCACCGATCACAAGCGGAATGTCGGGTCGCTCTCCGGCCATGGAAGCCAGCCGGGCCTTTAGTTCTACCCGTTCCGGAGAGCCTGGAGCATAACTCTTGACAGGCTCATTTACGGGACGAGGGACTCGAGCAGATTGAGACATGATGCGGAAAGTAACGCGGACGATCCTATGTATGGTCTGGCTCGTTGGCTGCAGACAACCGGCACCGGTC
>DATHNL010000186.1:0-13608 GCA_035486035.1 Gemmatimonadaceae bacterium | reverse complement strand
CCACGCGAAATTCCCGGGCAAGCTGCTCGCGTACAATTGCTCACCGTCGTTCAACTGGCAGCGCCATCTCGACCCCGAGACGATCGCGAGCTTCCAGCAGGAGCTCGCGGCGATGGGCTATAAGTTCCAGTTCATCACGCTCGCGGGTTGGCACCTGATCAACCTCGAGACGTTCGAGCTCGCCGCGGCGTATCGCGACGAGGGCATGAGTGCCTATGTGGCGGTACAGGAGCGCGAGTTCGAGCGCGAGCGCGATGGCTACACCGCGACGAAACACCAGCGCGAGGCCGGCACTGGCTATTTCGATCTCGTGCTCAACACGGTCACTGGTGGAAAAGCGTCGACGGGTGCGCTCGAAGGCTCGACGGAAAAGGAGCAGTTCCACGGCGACACGCCGAAACGCCGCAACGGCGCGCTCGTGTAACACCGGCACGAATGGGGCTCGCCGAAACCATGGCGAGCCCCTAGCATATCGGGCATGCTCGAGCTCCGGTATCTGTTCCGCCGGCTGCGCGGCACTCCGGCCTTCACTATCGCCGCCACACTCACGCTGGCGATTGCGATCGGCGCCACGGCGTCCCTCTATAGCATAGTCGACGGCGTTCTCCTCAAGGCCTTCCCGTACCGCGATCCAGACCGGGTGTTCTGGATCGCCCGCAGCAAGCCGAAGACCGGCATGGTCGCCGTCAGGATGACGCCGGGCGATTTCCTCGAATACCGGGCGCAGACGACAGCCTTCTCGGCGCTCGCCGCGTCGAGCTTGGGCAATAGGACAGCGACGGGGACAGGAGAGCCCGAGCGCCTGCAAGGCCTCGCGGTCACGCCCGACTATTTCGCGGTGCTCGGCCTGACACCCATGCTGGGGCGGGGACTCGCGCCGGATTCGGGCGGACCCGCCGAGGTCGTGATCAGTTACGGATACTGGCGCCGATCGGGCCTGACGGTCGGCTCGACACTGACGCTGAACGGGAGCCCGTGCGTCATTGTGGGCGTGATGCCGCCAGGCCTGCCTGGCGACAACGAGATCTGGACCCGGCTTGCCTTGAACGCCAACGACCTGGCCGATCGTGGCCCTAACTCCCTCGACGTGTACGGTCGGCTCGAGCCCGGCGTCACGCAGCAGGGAGCTCAGCGCGAGCTCGAGACCATAGCGTCGCGGCTGGCGGCAGCGTATCCGGAAGAGGACGCCGGCTTCACCGTGGTGACCAAGGCATTGCTCGACACCGTGCTGGGGGCTGCGAGGCCCGCGTTGCTCATGCTGCTCGCGGCCGCGGGCTGCGTGCTGTTGATTGGCTCGGCCAACCTGGCGAACCTGTTCCTCGTTCGGTACCTGGCGCGTGAGCGCGAGCTCGCGGTGCGCGCGGCGCTCGGGGCGTCGCGCGGGCGACTGGTGCGCGATCTCGTGCTGGAGGCGCTCGTGCTCGGCGCGGCCGGCTGCGCGCTCGGTGTCGCCTTGGCGTTCGGCGGTGCGCGCGCGCTTCGTGCGCTCGCGCCGCCCGACCTCCCGAGATTGGATCAAGTCGGTGTCGATGCACGGGTCGTCGTGTTTTGCGCGCTCGCGACACTAGTGACCATGCTCCTGTTCGGCGTGCTGCCCGCCTGGCGCGCGTCGCGCGGCAATGTTGCCGACATCGTGAAAGAAGGCGGGCGCGCGACCGGCACGGCGCGCCACCATCGACTGCAGAACGCGCTGGTCGTCCTGCAAGTAGCTGTCGCGCTCGTCCTCCTGACCGGCGCGGGATTGTTCGTCAAGAGCTTCGAGCGCTTCCGTCGCCTCGATCTCGGATTTCAGCCGGAAGGCCTGCTGACAGCGCAATTATCACTGCCACTGCGCTCCGATACGGGAACGATCGCCACGTTCATCACGGCCGCGGTCGATCGGTTGGCGGCCTTGCCCGGCGTCCGCTCCGCGAGCGTGAGCACCAATCTTCCGGGCGTGTATCAGTTCGGCCTCATGTTCTCGATCGTGGGCGATCCGCCACCCGATCGGGCGCACATGCCGATCGTCGCGTACATGTGCGTCACGCCGGATTACTTTCGCACGATGGGCATCCCGCTCGTGCGAGGGCGGGGAATCCTGCCGGCCGATGGGCGGCACTCGTCGGAAATCGTGGTAGTGGATCGCGTGATGGCTCGGAAATACTTCGCTGGGCGCGATCCGATCGGTCAGCGCCTGATGTTCGGCCCGGACACCGTGCCGATCGTCGGCATCGTCGACTCGGTCAGGCTGCACGGACTCACGCGAGACGAGCCGCCAGCTGTCTACTTCCCGTATGCGCAGTGCGGAGAGCCATTCTCGTTCGCCGAAGTGCGCGCAGCCGGCGATCCGAGCGCGCTGGTGGGCGCGATGCGGTATGCGATCGCCTCGGTTGATCCCACCATGGCGGTGTCCGACGTGCAAATGATGACGACTCGCGTCGACCACACGATCGGCACGACGCGGTTCTCGACGTTCCTGGCATCGCTCTTCGCCGTCGTGGCGCTCGTGCTCGGCGTCGTTGGGATCTATAGCGTACTCGCGTACGTCGTCGCCCAGCGCCGGCGCGAGATCGGCATACGGCTCGCGCTCGGTGCGACGCACGGGCGCGTCATCGCCAACGTCCTGCGCCACGCGCTCCTGGTCACCGGCATCGGCGTCCTGCTCGGCTCGGCCTCCGCCTGGTGGATGACTCGCGTACTAGCGAGCCTCTTCCTCGGCGTGAGCCCGCACGATCCGCTGGTGTTCGGGGGCGCGGCCGCCCTATTCGCACTGGTGGCGCTCGTCGCCGCCATCGGTCCCGCTCTCCGCACGAGGCGAGTCAACCCGGCGATTGTGCTGACATAAAATGTCACTCCGGCACGTTCTCCGCCGGCTGCGCGGCAGTCCAGCCTTCACGATCGCGGCCACCCTCACGTTGGCCATCGCGATCGGCGCGACCGCCTCCGTCTTCAGCGTCGTCGACGGCGTCCTGCTCAAGCCATTCCCATATCGCGACGCGGACCGTGTCCTCACGATCTGGGAGAGCAACCCGACGGTGGGACTGCCACAGTTTCCCCTGGCGGCGCAAAACTATCTCGACTACCGCGACCAGAATACCGCATTCAGCACGCTGGCCGCGTGGATGGGTGCCTCGTTCACCGTCACCGGGAGTCAGCAACCCGAACGCGTGACCGGTGCCCGCGTGACACCGAGTTATTTCCCCACGCTCGGCGTATCACCTGTGCTCGGTCGGTTTCTCGCGCCAGACTCCAGCGGCCCGGACGAAGTCGTGATCGGCTACGGCTACTGGCAGCGACGCTTCGGAGGAGCGCCATCAGCGCTCGGGCACACGCTCGTCCTCGACGATCATCCCTACACGATCGTGGGCGTGATGCCGCCTGGACTCCCCGGAGACATCGAGCTGTGGGAACGGCTGAGCCTCCGGGGCGATCAGATCAACCGCGGCAGCCATTACCTGGGCGTGTACGGCCGCCTCAAGCGCGGTGTGACGCCGGAGGCCGGCCGGCGCGAGCTGGAGGTGATCGCGGCACGACTCGCCAAAGCGTACCCAGGAACGAACCAAGGTTGGTTTGCGCTGACCATTCCGCTGCAGGAGCAGCTCCTTGGCAAGGTGAGGCCAGCGCTGGTGGCGCTGCTCGCCGCGGCTGCGTGCGTGTTGCTCATCGGCGCGGCGAATCTGGCCAATCTCTTTCTGGTTCGGTACCTCGCGCGCGAGCGCGAGCTCGCCGTACGCTCCGCGCTCGGCGCGACGCGTGGCCGTCTCGTTCGTGAGCTCGTGGCCGAGGCCTTGACGCTGGGCGTCGGTGCCGGTGCGCTCGGCGTCGGTCTCGCCGTCGCCGGGGTTCGCGCGCTCCGTGCTCTTGCCCCGCAGACACTGCCGCGGTTAGGCGAGATCGGCGTTGACGGCCGCGTCATCGCATTCTGTGCGCTGACGTCACTCGCGACGGTGCTCGTCTTCGGCATGCTCCCCGCATGGCGGGTCTCGCGCGGCGGCCTAGCCGGGGTCCTCAAGGAGGGCGGACGGGGCACCGGGTCGGCCCAGCGCCACCGACTGCAGAACGGGCTGGTGGTGATCCAGGTGGCCGTCGCGCTCGTGCTCCTGACCGGTGCCGGACTGCTTGTCGAGAGCTTCGATCACTTCCGGCGGATGGATCCGGGCTTTCGGCCCGATGGTGTCCTGACCGCGCAAGTGGCCTTGCCCGACCAGCGGTATCCGACACCGGAGCGGCAAGCCGCCTTTATGGCGACCGCTCTGGAGCAACTCGCGGCGATCCCCGGCGTGCGCGCGGTGAGCGCCAGCTCGACGGTGCCAAGCCGCACCAATATGATAGGCGCCTTCGCGGTCGCCGGGCAGCCGACGCCCGACCAGGCCCACATGCCGACCGCCGACATACTCTGCGTCACTCCCGATTACTTCCGTACGCTGAGCATCCCGGTTCGCCGCGGTCGTGGGGTGCTCCCTACGGACGACCGCCGGGCGCCGGAGATCGCCGTCGCGGACGAGACGTTCGCTCACCAGTACCTGGCCGGCCGGGATCCCGTGGGCCAGCGTGTTTTCTTTGGGACCGACACGGTGGCGATCGTCGGCGTCGTCGCGTCGATCAAGCAGCGTGGTCTCGCCGAGGATGAGAAGCCGGTGCTCTATGCTCCGTCGGCGCAGTGCCCCATGCGGGCCTCGTTCGTGTCGCTGCGCACCGACGGCGATCCGCGGCGCGAGGCGCCGGCGCTCCAGCGCGTATTCGCCGGTCTCGATCCCACCGTGCCGGTGTTCGACGTGCAGACGCTGAGTGCGCGCGTGGCCCAGACCGTGGGCACGACGCGGTTCTCCACGCTGCTCGCGTCGTTGTTTGCCGTGGTCGCGTTGCTGCTCGGCGTGATCGGCATCTACAGCGTGCTCGCGTACATCGTTGCCCAACGGCGGCGCGAGATCGGCGTCCGGCTCGCCCTCGGCGCCACGCACGCCCATGTGATCGGCACTATCGTGCGCCAGGCGCTGGCGTTGACCGGTGTGGGCATCGCGCTCGGCTCGGCGACCGCGTGGTGGGTCACGCGCGCGCTATCGGGACTCTTCCTCGGGGTGAGTCCCCACGATCCCGCCGCGTTCCTCGGTGCCGCGGGACTGTTCATTGGCGTCGCCCTGGTCGCGGCCAGCGTCCCGGCGTTCCGCACGACGCGGGTCAACCCGGCGGTTGTTCTGACGTAGGTGCCACGGCGCGTCCACGATGATCACACGTGGACCGCCGTGGATCCGCAGCAGCGATTTCAAGATCGTCGGCCGGTGGCCCGAGAGGAGGATGTCGTACCACCGGCGCTTCACCACCTCGGGCACGACCACCGCGATGTAGCGGTCGTGGTGCCGATGGGCGGCCTCGCGCACGTGGCGCAGGATCGGCGGGATGAACTCCCGAAACTCCGACTTGAGCGTCACGAGCTTGATCGGCTCGAGCCCGCACGTCTGACACGGGTCATGCACCAACTCGCCCCACGCGGCGCGCAGCGCTTCGACCCGATCGACACCCGTGTCGCTATCGTCGGTCTGCACCAGGACGGCTTCGACGTCGGGCGAGATCGTCACGGCGAAGCTCAGCGCCTTGCGGCTCACCCAGTCGAGTCGGGTGATGGGCACGATCACGACGGGCGGTTTCGCCTCGTGGATCGGCAACGGCCCCCAATCGGGTTGTTCCTCGCCGAGCTCCCGGGCAACTCGTTCTTGCCGACTCCGAATCCCAAGAAAAATCGCGTAGAGCATCGGAATCGCGACCGCGGTAATCCACGCGCCTTCCGTGAACTTGCAGACGATCACCACCAGCAGCGTCACGGACGTCGCGATCGCGCCGACGCCGTTGATCACGAGCGATCGGCGAGCACCCGGTCCGCCGACGCGTCGCCAATGCGCCACCATCCCCCACTGTGAGGAGGTGAACGCGAGGAGCGCGCCAACCGCGAACAGCGGGATCAACGCGTCCGTAATCCCGCCGAAGACGATCAGCAGGATGCCCGCGAACACAGCGAGCACGATGACGCCGAGCGAGTACACGAGACGGCGGCCGAGGTGCGCGAATCCCAGCGGCAAATAGTGATCGAGCGCCAGGAGGCGCGACAGCCTCGGAAAGTCCGCGAAGCTCGTATTCGCCGAGAGGCACAACACGCAGACCACGGAGACCATCGTCAGGAAATAGAACCACCCACGCCCGACGACGGCGCCGGTCATCATCGACAGTACGCTGTCGTATCCGGTTGCGCCCGGCGCCGTGGCGGTGATCCCATAGGCGATGCAGACATAGGCGACGCCAGCCAACAGCACGACCAGGATGCCAATGATCGCCGTGAGCGACCGTTGCGCATTCTTGATGGTGGGTTCGGTGAAGAGTGGGACGCCATTGCTTACGGCTTCCACGCCGGTCATGGCGGTGGTGCCGCTGGCGAATGCGCGCGACAACAGCCAGAGGCTGACGGCGGCCGTACTGGCGACGGGAGAGGGCGGGCGCACGCGTGCGATCGGGTGGCCATGCGCGAGCGCCACCTGCGCCACGCCGATCAGGATGACGACGGCCAGCGTGCCGACGAAGAGATACGTCGGCAGCATGAAGACGAGGCCCGCTTCGCGGATGCCGCGCAGGTTGACGATCGTCAGCGCGACCAGGATCACGAGACACAGTGGCAGTGTGAATGGCAGCAGCTTCGGTACGGCTGACACGACCTGCCCGACGCCGGCGGCGATCGCGACCGCGACGTTCAGGATGTAGTCGAGCGACAGCGCGGCCGCGGCGAGCAGGCCCGCGTGGGGTCCGAGGTTCTCCTTGGCGACCGTGTAGGATCCGCCGCCGTTCGGATAGGCGGCGATCGTCTGGCGGTACGAGAAGAAGACCGCCAGCAAGATCGCGATGATGATCGCGCTGATCGGCGCCAGGTACCCGATGGCGGCGGCGCCCAGCGGCAGGAGCACGGTCAGCAGCGCTTCAGGGCCATAGGCGGCCGACGACAGCGCGTCGAGCCCTAAGACGGGGATCCCGGCGAGTGCGCTGATCTTTTGCGCGTCTTGCTCGTCCGTTCGCAGCCGGCGGCCGAACAGCAGCCCGGCGAGGTCTCTAGGGGGAGAGGACACGCCGTAAGCTTATGTTAGAATCATGAGGCGCTGTACTCCGCTGCTTCTGCTGGGCGTCGCCGCTTGTAACAACCCCGCGGGGCCGCCGCCAAATCTCACGGTCGCCCAAGTCACCGACTTGGGAACGCTCCCGCAAGGCGCGAATGTCGTCGGCCGCGACGGTGGCTACAGCGCCGAGTTTCAGGGCCAGTCGGTATGGCTGTACAGCGACACGTTTTTATCGAAGCCGAACGCGCTCGGCCGCACGCTGATCAGTGACTCGTGGGCCTGGACCACCGATCTGCATTCGTTCCAGCAACAAGATGACACCACCGGCGATCCGGCGATGTTCTTGCCGGAGACGCCGGCCGAGACGCAGTTCAATCAGGCGCATCTCGACACCGACGGCCAACGATGGGCGTTATGGCTCGCCGCCATCGTCGCGGACACCGCTCGCGACCGCGCGCTCATCTTTTACTCCGTCGTCCATGCAGCGCCGGGCAGCTTCAACTTCTATAGCACCGGCGTCTCGGTCGCGACCTGGGCAGGGCTCGGTCACACGCCCGCGCGGCCGACTGGTCTCTTGTTCACCCAGAACGAACCGAGCTTCGGGGCTGCCGCACTGATCGACAGCGGCGTCTTGTACGCATACGGCTGCGGGAAATCGTGTCCGTTGGGACGTGTAGATCCCGCGAATGTGCTCGACCGGAGTGCGTGGACGTACTGGGCCGGCAATGGCCGCTGGTCGCCCAATCTCAGCGACGCCATCTCGGTATTCAGCGGGGACGACATCGTGAACGTCTCGTGGAACGCGTACCTCGGCGAATACGTCGCGATCTATAGCGAGCCCATTTCCGACGAGGTCATGATTCGCACCGCGCCGCGGCCTGAAGGGCCGTGGTCAGGCGAGCGACGGATTTTCACCGCCAGGGCTCCAGCCGGTGGCGGCTGGATCTACGACGCGCTGGCTCATCCCGAGTTCAACACTGGTGGCGGGAAGACGATGTACGTCAGCTATTCGCGCGCGACCGGGACGTTCTCCAGTGAGGTTCGGCTCGTAGCCATCGAGTTTCACTAGGGCGAATAGCGGACCAGCAGATAGCCGCGGAGCTTGTACTTGTACGGGTCGTCGATCGAGTACCCGGCGCCGACGGTCGCGTCGATGCCGGGTACTCGGACGAACCCCAACGGCGGGACCACGTACCGCAGCTCGGCTCCGTACAGGCGGTGCCAGATGTGCAGCGCTTCGCCGGCGGCGGTACCCTCGAAGTAGAGCGAGACGGGGATGACGCCTGCCGTCGCGAAGCGGTAGTGCAGCAGATATTGTCCGCCGGCAATTCCCAGTGGCAATGCTGGGTCAGCGATGCGCTGCGTGAGAAGGGACGAGTCGGTGAGTGGTGGCTCGACCCCGCCGAGCACGAATTGCTCGTACGCGGGAGCGGCGTGGCTGACGACGCCCCCTTCGAACGATCCAATTGCCGCCATATCGCGGGTGCCGATATGGGCGCTGATAGCGGCGAGAACACGCGCCCAGTCACCTCCATCGGTGCGGCCAGCGGCAGCGCGCACCGCGCCGCCCCAGCCGAGAATCTGGTCGTCCGTTGTGGCGTCGCCTTTGGTGGAGGCCGAGGCAAACGCGAACGTGCGTTGGGCACCGCCCAGTCGGCCGGCGGAGACTCCGAGACGGTATTCGTCGGTGTGCCAGCTGCCCGCCGCGGGCAACGAGGCCGCGAATGCGAGGCCATGGTACTCGGCGCCATTGTCCCAGGTGCCGAAGACTTGGCCGTCGACTTCGACTGGCCAGCCGCGCCAGGCGGCCGACAACGACACGCCGCGCCAAGTCTTTCGGTCTCCGAGTGCGCCCTGGAGCATCCAAGCGAGGCGGCCGACGGGATCGGTGCTCGCGAGCGCCAGAGTCGCGAAGCGCCCTTCGGTGGCTATCGCGCCGCCCGGCAGCACTCGATATCCGCGGGGGGCAATGCCGTACGCGTGCGGCCCATCGATCGGCTGCGCGCCCAATGATTCCGGCGCGATCGGCGCCGGCACGGCAACCGGGGCCAGCGTGTCCGGCAGTGATAACGATTGCGCTTCTTGTGCGACGGAGAGACGCGCGCGTTGGACTACCCGACCTGAGGCGTGAGTCGTGAGGAAATAGACCCACGAGTCGGTGGCTGCTGGAGCTGAGACTACGCCAAGCCCGGCAGCGACGATCCGGCTCGTATTCGTGGCGAGGTCGATCCGCTCGAGATGCTCGACGCCACCAGCTTCGGACACGACGATCACCGAATGACCGTCGGTGGTAAATACGGGATCGTAGCGATTGGCCCCGTCGTCGGGCCCGATACGTCTCAGCGTGCTGTCGATCAGGACGACCGACCAGTTGTGCCGGTCGTGCATGGCGACCGCGATCGTATGGCCGTCGGGCGCAATCCGTGGGCGGTCGAATGTTGTGTCCGGTGTGCCGGCGCGAAGCAGCCGCACACCACCGGAGGCCAGGTCGACGGACACGAGATCGCACGTGCCATCGTGGCATCGCACGGCGGCCGCGGTTCGCCCGTCCAGAGCGGGATCCGCATCGCGCACGCCCGCGCCGTGCGTGACACGATGCACGGTCCCTTGTCGCAGCGACCACAGAAAGAGATCGCGACGCAGCGCCCCGTCGGCGCGCGGCTCGAGGCGCGAGACCAGTACGGAGGGAATCGAGTCCCGGCCGATAAATCGCGGCTCATCGAACCCACGATTGTGGGCTGACGTGAGCTGTGCGATCGTGCGACGGCGCGGCGGACCCACGTCGATCGCCGGCACGTCTTTCGGATCGCGCTGGAGCAACTCGCGGCGTTGCCGTGCGATCGCCGTGTCCGCGCCGGACCAGGGGGCGGTCGTTGACACGACGATGCGCGTCGACTTCCCGCGCGCCCGGATCGGGATCGCCAGCAGGCGCCCGTTCACCGACACGGCGGGGGCACCCGTGTACCAGGTGGTGCGTTCGACGGTTTCGCCCGTGTCGATGCCGGAGGCGACGAGCACGGATTGCGCGGCGAGCGCCTTGCGCGTGAGCTCGACGGTGAAGCGGCCATAGAGCTCATCGGGAGAGGCGCCGAACACGCCCATGAACGCTTCGTCGAACGTGCGCTCGTGGCGGGCGGTCATGCGCCGCCACAGGTGTGGGAGCGACGAGTCGCCGTCATTGGCTGACAGCCACTCCAAGTACGCCGAACCAGCGAGATACGCGAGCTCGCCGCCCTCGAATCGCGGGGAGCCGTCGAGTGCTCCGTACGTCGGAAGATGCCCTTCGAGGGCGAGAACGCGGAGCACCGCGGCGCGGGCGGCGCCATGTGGCCGGCCGTCCCCGGTGACCCGGCCCTCGACGAGCGTGGCGTATCCCTCGATCACCCAGCGTGGCGATTGTGCGGCAATCGGGCTGATTTCGGCCGGCGCGAGCTGGGCGAGGAGCCGTTCCCACGGATTACGCGACGGAATCGTCAGGTGCGCAATGTGCGTGTACTCGTGCGTGATCAGCGTCTGGCCCCAATCGCGATAGTTGCCGATGTCGTCCGATGGCTCGGGCGCCGCGGCGAACAGCACGATCGTGGGCGCGTCGAGAAACGGGAGCGCGAATCCGTTGGCGCTGTTATAGGGGTCGTCAATCAAGACAGTGACGCGGCGTGTCGGGCCACCGCCGACGACAGAGTCGACCGACGCGCGAACGGATTCGAGGCGGCGAGCTATATCGAGAGACCACGCGCGGGTCGACGTGGGGAAGTCGACCGTGAAGTGCGGCGTGCGGACGGTTTCCCAGTGCTGAGCGGGGCGCAAGACCGATTGGGCCGCGAGTGCGGCCGGAACGATCAATGACAACGTGGCGAGGGCCCGGTGCGACATCGGCACAAAACTAGTAGATCTGGGTCTATGGTGATCGGCGTCGTCGGGGATTCCGGGTCCGGGAAGACCACGCTGTCCGCCGCCATCGCCGCCGAGATCGGGCCTTCGCGCGTGTCGTCGATCTGTCTCGACGACTATCACCGATACGATCGTGCCGATCGCTCCCGGCTCGATCTCACCGCACTGACCCCCGAGTGCAATCGCCTTGATCTCATGGCCGAGCATCTCCAGGCACTCAAACGTGGCTCGACCGTCGTCAAACCCGTGTATAACCACGAGCACGGCACGTTCGATCCCGACGAGCACGTGACGCCGGGCGACATCGTGATTGCGCGCGGGCTACTGGCGTTGCATACGGCCGAACTGCGCTCGGCGTTCGATCTCACGGTATTTCTGGATCCCGACCCGGCACTTCGCATCCGCTGGAAGATCGCGCGAGACACCGCGAAGCGCGGATACACGGCCGAGGAAGTTATTCAGCATATCCGCCGGCGACAGACCGATTACGAGCGCTACATCGCGCCGCAGCGGTCCCATGCCGATGTCGTGATCATGTACTCACCCGCCCCTGACGGAACGCTGACGCTCCGCACCGACGTGCGCACAAACCGTGACGTGTCACTTGTGCTGGCCGCCGCCGAACGCGCGCGTTGTCAGGCGGTGAGCGCGGCGTCTTTGCCTGTCGAGGCCCGATAGGCCATTGCCTTGAGCCGCGCGACCCGGATGGCCATCGGCGGATGTGTGGCGAGCAAGTCAGCGATCTTGCCTTCTTTGTTCGATACCGCGCGCCCGAGCGGGTCGGCGATGCACAGGTGGGCCGCGCCGCCTTTGATCACGCTGGACGGGATGTCGGCGTGATCGATTTTCTCCAGGGCTGATGCGAGCGCGGCCGGGTTGCGCGTGAACTGTGCGCCCGAGGCATCGGCGAGATACTCACGATCGCGGCTGACGGCCATCGCGAGGAGTCGCGTGACGAGCGGGGCGAGCATCCAGCTGAGGATCCAGATGACGAAGAGAACGGCGACGAGCGCGCCATTCGAGCCGCCCTCTTCGTCGCGATCCCGTCCGCTGGAGCCCCACGGCATGAAGCGCCAGGCGCCGTTCGCGATGAGCGCCACCACGCCGACGAGTGCCGCCAGCGTCGTCATCAGTCGGACGTCGAGATTCTTGACATGGCCCATCTCGTGGGCAATCACGCCTTGCAGCTCGTCGCGGCTCACCAGGCCGAGGAGGCCGGTGGTGACGGCGATGCTAGCGCTCTTCTCGTCGTGGCCGGTGGCGAACGCGTTCGGATCAGCGTCGTCGATCACGTAGACCGCCGGCTTCGGCAGGCCCGAGGCAATCGCCATCTCTTCGACGACGTTCACGAGTTGCTTTTCTTCTGGCGTCGACGGGGTTTCAAGCTTCCGGGCGCCGGTGGACCACAGGATCGCTGAAGGACCGATCAGCCATGACCAGGCCGTCATCCCCATCGCCAGCGCGACCATCGCCAGTCCGACGAACGGAACGACGTGATGGTGCCCGGGCGGGGCGTTCTTGGTGGACAGGTACCAGATGAAATCGCCGCCGAAGCCGAGCCACGCGAAGAACAGCACGAACAAGATTATCACCCACCGTGACTCGCGGCGGTTTTTCTCTTGTTGCGCGAAGAGGTTCGCCGACTCGGCCACGAATTACTTCTGCGGCGGAGTCATCGACAGGTCGACGTTCACATTCTCGCGCTCGGCCGCGTCCGTGATTTCCCAGAGCTCGGCCGCCTTGGCGCCAGCCATTCCCGCGACGAGCGACGTCGGGAACTGCTGTTGCTTCGTGTTGTACTCGGTCGCCGTGTCGTTGTAGAGCTGGCGGGCGAACGCGATCTTGTTCTCGGTCGAGGTGAGCTCTTCCTGGAGCTGCGCCACGTTGCCGGTGGCCTTCAGGTCAGGATAGGCTTCCACGACCGCGAAGAGTTTCGAGAGGGCGCCGGAGAGCTGTCCCTCGGCGGCCGCCGTCTGCCCGACGCTGGGCCCGGTCGGCCCGCCGGCGCTCTGGACGGCGATCGCTTTGTTCCGGGCGCTGATCACGGCTTCCAGCGTGTCTTTCTCGAACTGCATCGCGCCCTTGACCGTGTTGACCAAGTTCGGGATCAGATCGTGCCGGCGCTTGAGTTGCACGTCGATCTGTTTCCAGGCGTTTGCGACTTGGTTCTTGAGCGCAACCAGTCCGTTGTACGCGCCGATGACCCAGAAGGCCAGTGCGGCAGCGACCACCACGAGCACGATCAGGGGTAACATCGAGGAAACTCCCGGAGTGTCAGGTCCTCTTGCGCGTGATCTTATCGAGGACCTTCGTGATGGGCATGATGAAGAGAGGGGTCAGCAGGCCGCCGAGCAGTACGTTGACCCACGTGAGTGCGATGAAAAAGCAGCCAATGCCAATACCGACCCACAGTGTTCCCAGGGGACCGTGATTCTCCATAGCTTAAAAGTCTATGGTTAACGAGGCTGTCGCGAAAGCTCTCGCTGGAAAGCCCAGGGTCGTCCTCGCCGTGTCCGGTGGGACGGATTCTATGGCGTTGCTCGAGGCCGCGGCACACACCGCCCGCGCTCGTATCTCCGCGGTCGCGACGTTCGACCATGGGACGGGGGAGGCCGCACGCGTCGCGGCGGCCATGGTGGCGGAT
>DATHNL010000185.1:0-13575 GCA_035486035.1 Gemmatimonadaceae bacterium | reverse complement strand
GCGCTACACCGCCAAGGGCTACACCGTCATCGCCCGTGGCTGGCCGGGCATGGAAGATGTCAGCGTCGAGGACCTTCGCCGAGATCCGTCGCGCATCGCGGGCCTCGGATTGAAGCAGATCGTCGATCATTTCGACGCGATCATCCGCGAGCAGGAGCGGCCGCCGATTCTCATGGGTCACTCGTTCGGTGGACTGGTCACGCAGATCCTTCTCGATCGCGGTCTCGGCGCAGCCGGCGTCTCGATCGATCCGGCGCCCCCGAAAGGCATCTGGGTGCTGCCGATCTCCACGCTGCGTACCGCGTTCCCCGCGCTCCGCAATCCGTTCGGCGTGAACAAGACGCACGAGGAGACGCCGGCCGAGTTCCATTACGCGTTCACGAACACGATGACGGACGAGGAAGCGGCGGTGGCCTACGACCGTTACGAGGTGCCGGGGCCGAACCGTGTTCTCTTCGAGGACGCGCTCGCGAACCTTTCCCCGCACTCGCCGGCGGCCATCAATTTCGAGAACGACTACCGCGCGCCGCTCCTGCTCATCGCCGGCGGCAAGGATCACATCGCGCCGGCGTCGCTGACGAACGCCACGTACGGCCTGTACGCCGCCGCCCAGTCGAACGCGAACGTGGACTACAGGGAGTTCCCGGAGCGGTCACACTTCACGATCGGCGAGAAAGGCTGGGAGGAGGTTGCCGACTACGCGCTCACGTGGGCCGTGCAGCAGGCCGCGGAGTACGAAGCCGAGCACCCGGCTCGCTCAGCCAAAGTAGCCGAAAAACGGCATCCCACAGGGGATGCTGGTGACGTCGGCGTCAGCGGTCATGTGAACTGACGTGGACGTCGCGAAGCTGAAGTCATCGCTGAGCTGAGCCACGGCCTTGTCCAGATCACCCGGCCAGGAGTCGATCGCCCATGCCTGGCCGGCGTGATCCCGGAAGATCACGATGAAATGATCGCGAGCGGTCCCGCCGTGGATGCTCACGCCCACGACGAGCGGTGTGAGCTGCGTGAGCATCGTGTCGGCCTTGGCGGGATTCCCGTACCAGTACGTGAAACCCTGGTGGAACTTGACCCGGCGACTGCCCGATGTCTTCACGTTGGCCGTCGCGTCATTGATGGCCGCGGGCAGCACGGTCGCGTTGAACAGCGCGTTGTGCTCCGTGATGCTGCCGCCCCAGCAGCCCTGCAGCGGAAGATCCTTGTGCCGCTTCGCCCACGGTGAGCGCAGAAAATCATTGAGCGTCGCGTGCGCGCGAACAAATCCGAGCAACTTCAACGCGAGAAACTTGCTCGAGGCCAGGCACATGTTCGGCCCCGTCACTTGTTGAATCTCGCGGATCGATTGGAGGTATGATTTCGTCATGAGCAGGAGCATACGCACGCCTGCTCAACGAGAATTTCTCCGCGCTCGCAACGTTATGTAAGTTTGCCCGCCTTGTACTGGTCGAACGCGGCGAGGTAGCGGTCGATGTCCTTCCGCTGGAGATAGTACGGCGTCGACAGCCGGAGCTTCGACGGGTCGCCGCCGCGGATGCGGACCTTATGCTTCTGCCACAGCCACGTCTCCAACTCCGTCTTCTTGATCGGCGGGACATTCACCGTCGCGATCGCGCAGCGCAGCGCGGCGTCCGGTGACGTCCACGACTCGGCCCCGCGCTTCATCATCTCGGCGAGGATATAATCGCAGAGCTCGCGGTGACGACTCTCGATCTTGTCGATCCCGATCGAGCTGGCGAACTCGATCGCGGCCTTGAGACCCCAGAGCGATGGGACGTTCGACGATCCGATCCGTTGGAAGCGCTCAGCCTTGAGCTTCGGCTCGTCCCAGCCTTCGGTGACGATCGTGTTCCAGATCCGGTCCATCACGTCGTCGCGAATGTAGAGGAACCCGGTCCCCTTCGGCGCTTGCAGCCACTTGTGCGGGCTCGACGAATACGCGTCGCAGCCGAGGTCCGTCACGTTCAAGCGCATCATGCCCGTGACGTGAGCGCCATCGACGAACGACAGGATGCCCTTGGTCCGCGCCAGTGCACAGAGCTCCTTGGCCGGCAGCACGACACCCGTGACCGTTGTGATATGGCTGAAAAATATTACCCGCGTGCGATCGGTGATCGCGTCGTTGAATAGCGTCAGGACTTGATTGGCGTCGTGCACCGGTTTGGGGAGCGCGACTTTTTTGACGACGATCCCGTAGCGTTTCGCCTTGAGGTTCCACGGATGCTCGCCACCCGGGTGCTCTTGGTCCGTCATGAGCACCTCGTCGCCTGGCTTCATGTCTATCCCGTTTGCCAGGTAACTATTGGCTTCCGTGCTGTTGCGGACGAGAGCGAGATTGTCGCGGGCGCAGCCCACGAATGCGGCCAACGGATCTCGAAACTGGTTCCACGCCGCGTAGCCCCAGATCGGGTAATCCTCCGGGTCCACATCGGCCATTTTCTCGAGGGTGTTGTACCCGTCGAACACCGCTTGGAGCACGGGCGCCGGGCTCGAGCCAACCGTCCCGTTGTTGAGATAGACCTCGTCTCTCGGGATCAGGAATTTCTTGCGAATGTCCGCCCAGTAGGCGTCCGGATCGCGCTCATAGAGTACGGCGTCAGGCAGTAGCGACAGACCAGCGGCGAACATCGAGCTCATTCCGAGGAAGCGGCGACGGTCGAGCAACGGGCCTCCTGGTGAACCCCCTTAGGGGGCCGGGGGGAATCCCCCAACCCCTAAGGGGCGTGAGTCAGGACGATGTCGGGCAAATCCGATGGTGAAATGGTACTCGCGATTGGCAGCTCGAACCAGAACGTCGTGGCGACGTTTGGCGTCGACTCGGCGCCGATCGAGCCGCCGTGTTGCTCGACAATGGCCTTGGCGATCGTCAGGCCGAGTCCGGTCCCGCCGTGCCGGCGGGCGTCGGAGCCGTCGATCTGTTGGAATCGCGAGAAGAGGCGTCCCATATCGGATGGGGCGATGCCAGGACCGCCGTTCGTCACCGCGAATCGCACCGTGTCGTCGAGGGCTGTCGTCTGCGCCGTCACCGTGACCGTGCTGTCCGTGGGCGCGAATTTCACGGCGTTCGACACGAGGTTGGTGAGCACCTGCAGCAGCCGGTCGCGATCGCCGTTGAACGCGCGAGGCGCGTCGACCCTCGTGTCCAGACGGACGCGATACCCGTCCGCCATGGCCCGCATGCCGTCGAGCGTGGTCTGCACGAGGTCCGCGGGCGTGAGCATGGCGCAGCGGAGCTCGAGCTTGCCAGCCTCGATTTTGTCGAGATCCAGCATGTCGTTGATGAGCCGGATGAGACGCTCGCAGTTCGTGCGGCCGATCGTGACGAGATTCGCCATCGCGGGCGCGAGCGCTCCCATCGCCCCGCCTTCCATGAGCCGCAGCGCGCCATGGATCGACGTGAGCGGCGTGCGCAGCTCGTGTGAGACCGTCGAGACGAACTCGCTCTTCAGGCGATTGACGCGGTTCCATTCGGTGATGTCGCGCAGAATGGAGATGCGCGCCGGCGCGCCGTGATAGGTGATGGGACGGCCAGTCACCTGCCCTTCGAACGTGGTCCCGTTGAGGCGGAGGCACGTGAGGTCGTACGACGCCATCAGATTCTCGCGAATGCAGTGCATGACGGCATCGCGGTCGTGCTCGCCGACGAGCCCCGCGACGGACGCACCGAGGAGCGAGGCTTCATTGCCGGCGAACATACGGCAGAACGCGGCATTGGCGTCGACAATGATCCCGTCGCGTGAGATGATCACACCGTCCGTCGATCCATCCGAGAGACGCCGAAACCGCTCTTCACTCGCGGCGAGAAAGGCCCGAACGGCGTGCTCGCGGCGCAGAAAGATGAACAGGAGACCCGCCAGCACGAATTGGATCGCGATGGTGATCGCCAGGTGCCAGGTCAAGCGCTGGAGCGTCGCATCGGAGGCGTGAATCAGCCCGTCGAGCCGCAGCGCGTCGGCCTCGCTCAGCTCGCGGACGATCGTTCGAATCTCGCTCATCTCGCGCTGCCCCTCCCCCGTTCGCACGAGGGCGAGGGCGTCCGCCTCCGATCGCTTTCGGAGCGCGATCGTCTCGGCCAGCTCCGCCAATTTTGCCGTGACGTGGGGGCGGAGGGCTCGAGCCCACACGCGCTGCGAGTCATTATCGGCCGACTGCTCGATCGCCGACAGGTGGGTACCGATCGACTGGACCGCGGCCCGATACGGGGCCAGGTAGGCCGTGTCGCCCGTCAGGAGGTAGCCCCGTTGGCCGGTCTCCGCATCCTCGAGCGTCGCTAGAAACGCATTTAGTGCATTGAGGTCGCCGCGGGCCTCCCTCCCCGCTACTCGTTCGCCGTGGAACTCGATGACGCTTCGGGCGAGTAGGAGCGCGCTCCCCACCAAGGTCAGGAGGCCCAGGAGGAACCCCCCAAACATGCGACGTGGCATCTTCCACGGACTGAAGAGCGAACGCCTACGTCACGTCGAACGTGCCGATGACGTTGTAACCGGTCGCCGGATCGAAGACCGGCTTGCCGTGCTGATCGCGGCTATTGAAGGGCAACGCATACGCGGGCTGCCGGAGTGATGGCGCGGCGTCGGGAATCAGGATCGCGGCCGTGACCGATCCCGACCTCGGGAATGACTCCGGGAGGGTAACGGTGATCTCGAAGGTCCGCGCCTCGGGCGTGGACGCCGATACGAGGCGTCGAAGGTCCATGGCGCCGAGTGGAATCGCATACTCGTGCACGACCTTTCCGTCGGATACGAAGACCAGTCTGGCGGGCCGCTCACGCAACACGCGTCCGAACCCTGCGTTCGCCAGCGTCACGCTGACCAGGAGACGCCCATGCGGCACTGGCGTGCCGGTGATGGTCGCGCGGCGGAGCTCGATCCGCGTACCGACTCGATTGGAGAAGCCGAGCGCACACGCCGGCGGGGCGGCCTGCGTTCCGATCGATTGCGGATGATACCGATATGAGTATGCCGACAGGGAGTCGCAATTCTGCAAAGGCGGATAGGCGACACCAGGAAACTCGCCGGCGAACATCGTCTTGGCTGCCACGAGGGCGCCGTACGTCGCGAGCTGGCTCGTGGTGTAGCCCGACAGACAGTAGCCAGCGGCGGGATTGCACGTCTGCCACGTGCCGGCATCGGTCGCGCTCGACGCGTAGAAATCGTCGTGGATCCCGAAATCGGCTGGCGGCGTCAGGTTGCCCGTATACTGCACGAGCTCGCCGGCGTCGCGGACGAGAATCGGGAACACGCCGCCGAAGTAGCGGCGTTCTCTGTCGAGCACCGCTTTGCGCGCGGACGCCGAGTCGTTGCCGTTGGTCGAGTTGTGCCATTCGCCCCACGTGCCAATGTATCCGGCCTCCAACGCGAAGATCAGATCGCGATGGCGGAGCAGGATCGGAGCAACTTGGTCGATGTGGTGCAGGATCACCGCGAGTCGGGCGTCCCTCGACGTCGAGTCGATGGGGCCCCAGTTGTAGGCGAACCGCACCATCAGGCGTGCGCCCGTGCCCTGGAATGCCGCGATGCGCGCATCCATGTCCGCGAGCATCTGCTCGCTCAGTGGACCGGTCACCGCTGGCTGCGCCGAGCAGCCGGTCGACGTCATATCGACTTCGCCGCTGAGGCAGATCGGCACGTACGGGACTTTGGTCTGGAGGCACGAGGACGCCTTCGACTTCCAGAAATTGCAGAAGTGATACGGGGCGCCTTCGCTCGTCGAGATCGTCGTGTCGTTCGGCGTGAACGTGTTGGTCACGGCGAGCGGCGTGGGAAGGCGGGCCTCGGTCTTGGAGAGCCTTGGTGATGCCGGGTCGTTGCCTGCACAGGCGGTGAGCGCGCAGATCCAAAGCAAGAATCTCATGCGCCGAAGGCTACAGTCGCAGCAACCCATCTCGCAGCGTGCGCGCCCGACCGCGGCTCACGGGCACTTGTAACTTGTTCGTCAACGTCACGACGTACGTCCCGCCGGGCATCGGGCTCACGCGCGTGACCGCGTCAATGTTGACGATGGCGCCGCGCGACAACCGGACAAAACGACTCGGATCCAGCTTGAGCTCCAGATCCTTGAGGCGATACGTGATCGTATGCCGCTCACCGGTCCCTGTCGTCAGGTGCAAGAGCTCACCGTCAGCAATGATGGCGACAATCTGCTCGGTCGGCAGAATGATCGTGTCGTCACGGCGACGCACGGGAATGCGCCGCAGATACTCGGCCGGCGGCGCGCCGCGATCGTAGGCGACGACCGCTGCCCGAAGTCGGTCGACCTCGACCGCGCGGGTGTCGACCCCTGCGAGGCGGGCCGCGGCTCGAGCGACCGTCTCGCGTAAGCGCGCCGGCTCGACGGGCTTGAGCAAGTAGTCGATCGCGCTCAACTCGAATGCTTGCACCGCGTACTCATCGTACGCGGTCACGAACGCCACGAGCGGCAGGCGATCCCGGCGCAGGAGGCGCACGACCGCCAACCCATCGACCTCCGGCATCTGGAGGTCGAGCAGCGCGAGATCCGGGTGCGTGCGCTCGATGAGCGTGACCGCTTCCGCGCCGCCGGTCGCTTCGCCGACGAGCTCTACGCCCTCGAGCGCCCGGAGCGTCGCCGCCAGGAACGCTCGGGCCGGTCGCTCATCATCGGCAATGACGACTCGCATCACTGTGATCAGCCGGCCCGCGCCGCGGCCTTGGCGTGCTCGACGGGAACGCGGACCTCTATCGTCGTCCCAACGCCGGGCGCGCTCCGCACCGCGATCGACGCAGCGTCACCGTAGTAGTGCGCGAGGCGCGCTTCGACGTTCGAGAGACCAATGCCGCGGGCGCGGCGCTGGGCGAGATCGGCGGCCGAGACGCCGACGCCCGTGTCGAGGATCGTGATGATCATCGTGGGGCCGTCCCGCCGCGCGGAGAGGACCAGTCGGCCGCCTTCTTTTCGCGGCGTGATGCCGTGCTTGATCGCGTTCTCGACTAATGGTTGCAAGATCAGCGGTGGCAGCGGCACGGGGGACAGATCGGCGGGCACGTCGATCGTCACCGCCAAACGCTCCTCGAACCGGGCGGCTTCGACGCCCAGGTACGATCGAATGATCTCGAGCTCGTCGGCGAGCGTGCCCAGCTCTCCATCCGATCGCTTCAGGACGGCGCGCAGCAGTCCCGTCAGTCGAAACAGCGTCTCCAGCGCGCGTTGCGGCGCGGCTTCCATGAGATAGCCGATCGTGGTCAGCGCGTTGAACAGGAAGTGCGGGTTGAGCTGCGCGCGCAGCGCCGTCAACTGCGCCTCGGTCGCCAGTTGCAGGATCTCGCGCTCGCGGAGGTCGCGGCCGTAGCGCTCGCGCGTGACGCGAACGGCGTCGATCCGCCGCGCCACGATCAACGCGACCGCCTCGAGCATCGCCAAATCGTCGGATAGAAGCCGTCGGCCGGCGGCCAAGCCGTGGACCTCGATGAAGTAGATGGGCTCCTCGGTCGTCGGAACGCGGATGACCGTGCCCTCTCGTGGTGTCGTGGTCCACGTGACCTGTCGCGCCGTGAGGGCGATTCGTACGATCTCGCACGCGGCGTCGAGAATTTGCGGCTCCAGGTCGAGCGCCGCGACGCACGACGTCACCTCGGCCCGCACGCGGGTATAGTCCGCGCGTCGCAGGATGAGCCGGTCGACGCCCTTGTAGATCAGCCGGCGAAGCCAAGGATAGGCGAGCGCCGTCGCGACCCACAGGCCGACGAGGACCGCGACCAGTTGCGTGGCGATCACGATCCGATAGAGCGCAACGGTGATGGCGAGCAGGGCGACGACCGTGAGGACGCGCTTGAGAAACAAGTCCGCGAACGCGAACCGGTAGTCTTGATAGAGAATGACCAGCGCGAGGGGCAGCGATGCGTGGTGCCCGAGGAGCTCGGTGGGCCACGATTCGGTGCCCGCGGTATGTTGGCTCAGGTGCAATGCCATCACCGCGAACGCCGCGAGTGCCACGGCCGTGAGCGCGCGTCGCCATCCGGGCTGCCGGCGGGCGAACAGGGCGAGAACGATGATCAGCACCGAGAATCCGATCGACGTCGTCTGCAGCGCCGCGCGTGACGGGAGCGACTCGCCGCGTCCGGCGGCGATGAGTTGCAGCGCTCCGGCGACTGTGCTCAGGCCGTAGGCGAGCGAGACGAGCGCCCTACCGCCCCGTCGGCGCCCGGCCGACTGTGCCGCGGACTGCACCGCCGAGTGGACGACGACCGCTGGCAGGAAGCCGAGGGCGCAAAACGCCAACGCCACGATCCACGGCCACGCGCGCGGCAATGGCGCGGGCAGTCCCAGATCGTGCAGGCCGTAGATCACCAAGGCGACCGAGTTCCAGGCGAGGCCGAGTACGGCGGTGGCCAACGCGATGCGGTCACCGGCGGCGTGCTGGCGGACGGTCATGACCGCCAGCATCGCGTACAACACTACCCCCGCCAGGAAGCCGACGAGATGGACGAGGGTGGTTGTATCGTTTGGGGTCATTACACTCCGAGCGTTAGCCGGAAATTAATGGTGAACGGTCGGCCGATGGATTCCCCGCTAAATCCAACGACCTGTCGGGTTTGTTCAACGGATTGTCGTGTGGGCCACGTGAAATGCAGCTTTCGGGATGCTGCTCGACGACCTCCTCGACTCGTGGGATCGGAACAATGCGATCCTCGTCAATCTGCTCCGGATCATTCCTGATGGCGGCTTAGACGCTCGCGCGACGCCCGAGAGTCCGTCCGTCGCCGAGATGTTCGGGCATGTGCACTATGTGCGACTGGTGTTCGTCGAGGAAGATGCTCCGGATTTCGCCGTCGCGGTGCCCAAACACGAATGGAGTGCCGAGCGCGATCGTGAGCACATGGCGCAGATGCTGAACGAGAGTGCCTGGGTGGTACGGGGTGCGGTCAAGGACAGGCTGGAGACTGGCCGCGAGATGAAACTGCATTACGACAACCCTGTTCTTTTCCTGCAGCACATGATCTGGCACGAGGGCTATCATCACGGGCAGATCAAGCTCGCGCTCAAGATCGCGGGTCATCCGGTGAGTGATGACGAGGCCGGGCCCGTTACTTGGGATGTTTGGATGGACAAGACTTGAATTGAACTGACGGTCGACTGACGCACGGTGCGATCCTCGACGTTGCCGGCGCCAACATCGTGGCGTTAGGCTAGACAATCGAGGAGGACATATCACTATGGCGATCATCGAAGAAATCACGGCGGAGGAGTACGCCCGCCTACCACAGAGCGCCTTTTACCGCGATGAGCTGATCCGGGGTGTCCAGTATATCCGCGAGCCAGGACCGCCAGGGTATGCTCATGGCAGCATCGACGCGACGATCGGTCATTTCCTATTCGCGTTCGTCATGCCGCGGCGGCTCGGTCAGGTCGTGCACAACGCCGGGTTCGTGTTCGAGCGTAACCCGGACACGGTCTTAGGGCCTGACATTGCGTTTGTCGAGGCGAGTCGTGTCCCTGCTCCCGACGGGCCAGCGTACCCCGATGGAGCGCCGGATCTCGCGGTGGAAATACTGTCGCCGAGCAACACGAGGAAAAAGATGGCCCGCCGTCTCGAGATCTACCTCCGCACCGGCACGCGACTCGTGTGGGTCGTCGATCCCAAACGACGTACGGTCACGGTGCACCGGCCGGAACACGAGCCGTTCGTGCTTAGCGTCGACGATCAGCTCACCGGTGAGGACGTACTACCAGGATTCGAGTGTCGCGTCGCCGATTTCTTCTACGAGTTACGCTAACTCAACCAGAACAGCTCCCTTCTCCACCGCGGTCCCCGGCGTAGCGGAGATCGCCCGTACAGTCCCGGCGCTCGGGCTGCGGAGCTCGTTTTCCATCTTCATCGCCTCCATCACCACGAGACCTTGGCCCTCGGTGACGGTATCGCCGGGAGCAACCAAGACGCGGACGATGAGGCCTGGCATCGGCGCCTTGAGAGGGGACGGGCCCGAGGGAGTGGCCGCGCGGGCCATCTCGCGGATCGAGCGGCCGCGCTCGTCGACGGCGTCGATCGAAAAGCGGTAGCCGTCAAGAGAGAGCGTGTAGACGCCCGGACCGGTGCCAGGCCGGACGGTGACGCGGTGGACGGCGTCGCCGACGCGGAGGAGCCAAAGAGGGGAGCCTGGGATTGGCTCGAGGGTGATTGGCGTGCCGGTCGCGTCGTGGGTTACGCCATCAGGGGTGACGTCGATCGAGTGGCGCGTGCCGTTGACATCGACGCTGTATTTCATCGGGTGAGCTCGCAGACGGTTTCGACGTGGGCCGTCTGAGGGAACATGTCGAAGGCGCGAACCGACGCGATCGAGTAAGGGGCAAGCCGTGCGACGTCCCGAGCTAACGTCGCTGGGTCGCAGCTCACATAGACAATGGCCCTCGGCCCTTCGGGTCCGGCCAAGATCTCGGTCACCGTCGCATCGACTCCAGCTCGGGGGGGATTGAGGATTGCTACGTCGGCGGGCAGAGCATCCGATAGGGCATCTTCGACCCGGCCGGCGATCGAGCGCGAGCCCATGGGCAGGCGCTCGGCGACCCACGCCGCCGCTACGGCGTCCGATTCGATGGCCGTCACGGTGGCGCCACGTTCGGCGAGGGCCAAAGCCGTCGCGCCACGGCCGGAGTAGGCGTCGATCACGCGAGACGGCTCATATACCCAAGCGCGGTCGACCACGTAGGCGTGGAGGGTCGACGCTAATCCAGCATTCACCTGGGCGAACGACGGACCGAGGGCGTCAGGCGTGCGAGCATGTAGCAGGCGCAAAGGAGCGTCATCTGGCGCCCACCAGAGCTCCGACAACTCGGGGACTGAGGCGAAGAACTCGGCTGAGTGGTCCCATCTGGATCCGCCTTCCAGCGTGAAGGCATCCACGCGAACGGCACCACGCAGCTCGGCCGCTGACGGGAGCAACGAGGAGTGCGATAAGATCGAGCGCCACACCGCCAGGACGGACTCGGCGGTGATCGGGCAGTCGGTCAGTGGAAAGACCGCTGACGGATCGTCGTAGGGGTGCAGGCCCGCGATCCAATGGCCGGCGCGGCGGCGCATGGCGAGCGTCAGCTTGGTGCGGTAGCGCCACTGTGCGGGACTCGGCACGACTTCCGGCGGCGGGATTTCGCGATGGCCAATGCGGGCAAAGGCATCTCTTACGATTTGGGCCTTCGCCTCGAGTTGGGCGGGATACGAGAGGTGCTGGATCTGGCAGCCGCCGCAGCGGTCGGCCAGGTAGTGCGGGCACGAGGGCGCCGTCCGCGTGGGCGATTCGCGAAGGAGCCGTAGGACTTCGCCTCTCGCGAAGCGGCGGCCGGAGGCGTAGCGAATGCGGGCACGGTCGCCTGGGGCCGTGCGCGGGACGAACGCGACGAGGCCATTCATGCGACCGACGCCATCGCCCCCCGCGGCGATCGAGTCGATGTCGATCTCGGCTTCCGGCATGTCGGCGCCAGCCTCAGTGCAAGGCGTCGCGGCGCGCCACGGCGAGCCACTGCGACACGGCGCGGGGCGTCGGGTGTTGAACGGCGACCACTCCATTCGACGAGCGCCGCGGGGCATGGCGGCCGTGCGCCAACAGCGCACCGGCGACGGCGGCGAGATCGGTCAGGTCCTGAGGGGGCTTTGCCGCGGTCGTCAGGGACGGCAGCCGTCGCTCGAGCCAGTGGATGTCGATCGCACCCGAGCGAAATTCGGCGTCGTCCATGACGCGCATGTGGAAATCGCGGGCGGTCTCGACGCCCTCGATCGTCAGCTCGTCGAGCGCGCGGCGCATGCGGTCGATCGCCGCCAAACGCGTCGGGGCCCAGACGATCAGCTTCGCCAGCAATGGGTCGTATAACAAACCCACCTCGCTGCCGATCTCAATGCCGCCGTCCCAGCGCACGCCTGGGCCGGTTGGCACATGCAGCGCCGTGACTCGGCCGGTCGACGGCAAAAAACCCTCCATCGGGTCTTCGGCCGTGATCCGGCACTCGATCGCCCAGCCCCTCGGGGCGAGACCGTGCGTCAGCGATTCGGGAATGCGTTCGCCGTGCGCGATGCGAATTTGCCACTGCACCAGGTCCAAACCGTAGACGAGCTCCGTCACCGGGTGCTCGACCTGAATGCGCGTGTTCATCTCCAGGAAATAGAACTTGCCGTCGCTGTCGAGGAGGAACTCGCAGGTGCCCGCGTTCACGTAGCCCGCCGCCTTGGCGGCGCGGGCCGCTGTCTCGCCCATGACACGACGAAGCTCAGGAGAAACGGCGATGCTCGGGGACTCCTCGATCACCTTTTGGTGGCGACGCTGAACCGAGCATTCGCGTTCACCGATAGGGATCACGGTGCCGTGGGAGTCGGCCAGGACCTGGATTTCGACGTGGCGCGGACCCGTGATGTACTTCTCGACATAGACCGCATCGTCACCGAAGGCGTTCAACGCCTCGCGTCTCGCGGCGTCCAAGCTGTGAGCGATTTCTGACGGCGACGACACGACTCGCATGCCTTTGCCACCGCCACCAGCCGCGGCTTTCAATAAGACCGGGTAGCCAAACTGGGCGGCGACCGCGGCCGCCTCGGTGGCATCACGCAATGGCGAGGTCGTGCCAGGTACCACGGGAACACCCGCGGACTGGGCCAAGCGGCGTGCGGCCGTCTTCGAGCCCATCGCCTCGATGGCCTCCGGTGGCGGCCCGATGAAGACAAGGCCCGCATCGCGGACAGCGCGGGAGAACTCCGCACGCTCGGACAGAAAACCGTAGCCGGGATGGACCGCCTCGGCACCGGTGAGCCGGGCAGCGGCCAATATTTTTTCGATCACCAGATACGTTTCGCGCGAAGGGCCGGCGCCGAGTGGGACGGCTTCGTCGGCTTCGCGCGCGTGCAGCGCGCCGCGATCGGCATCGCTATAGACGGCGACGGAGCGGATTCCCATCTCGCGGCAGGCGCGAATCACACGGAGGGCGATCTCGCCGCGGTTGGCAATGAGAATCTTCTTGAACATCGCGCTATAACGGTATGTTACCGTGTTTCTTAGGCGGGTTCTTATCACGCTTCGTCTGAAGCGTGTCCAGGGCCTCGATCAAGCGCGGACGGGTCTCGCGCGGGTCGATGATATCGTCGACGTAGCCACGACCGGCGGCCACGTATGGGTGGGCGAATTTCTCGCGATACTCTCGGATCTTTTCATCGGCGGACGACCCGTTCGCGATTTCGCGACGAAACAAAATCTCTACTGCTCCCTTCGGGCCCATCACCGCGATCTCGGCCGTCGGCCAGGCGACGTTGAAGTCGCCGCGGATGTGCTTCGACGACATGACGTCGTAGGCTCCGCCGTAGGCCTTTCGGGTGATCACCGTGAGCTTGGGCACGGTGGCTTCGCAGTAAGCGTACAGGAGCTTGGCGCCGTGTTTGATGATCCCGTTGTGCTCCTGAGCGACGCCTGGCAGGAAGCCAGGGACGTCGACGAACGTCACGATCGGGATGTTGAAGGCATCGCAGAAGCGAACGAAGCGGGCGGCCTTGAGAGACGCGTTGATGTCCAGGACACCCGCCAGGACGGCTGGCTGGTTGGCCACGATCCCGATCGAGAATCCACCCAGGTGCGCAAAGCCGACCAGGAT
>DATHNL010000184.1:0-4206 GCA_035486035.1 Gemmatimonadaceae bacterium | reverse complement strand
ACGCAAATTCAGGTTGAATTCAGAACCGTTTGAGCAGCCTTTGGGCTGCTAATCCTAAAGTCATCACATGTCAGACGAAACGGTCATCACTGGGAAAGTTGTATGGGCCACGGACGAATCAGGCGTTCCGGGCGCCATCCTATCGATCTACACGCTCATTCCTGCGGGACTGGTTGGCCGTGCCGAGGCCAACGAGGCCGGCGAATACTGGATGAAGGCCGAGATGCATTGGACCCGAGCGGTCGACCTCTACGTCGTTGTCTTGAATCGTCGTGGCGAGCTCCTACAGGTCGTGCGCGAAGGCTCACGGTGGCTCACCGGCAGCCGGACGCGGTTGGACGTCACGGTGACCGGGCGCTGGCGCTCATCTGGTCCCCGCCGGACGGGGCAACAACGCTCGGCTGAAAACACTGATGTCGTGCCGACAGCCCCTGGGGGGACGAAGTGTGTCGTGCCAACGCCGTACTGGCCGAAGAAAGGAGCACCTGAGTTTCTCGGGGGCGGTCGCGGAGTCCGCCGCCGGATCTCTAACGGAGACAGGCAATCATGAGCGCTCGGATCATCATTGGGCTGGCCGCCGATGAGCGGGCAGCGGGCCAGATCCAGGATGCAGCAGTGCACTCGGGTGAGGTCACCGCGTGCTCGCGCGTCGATGAGCTGGTGGAGTCGGTGACGAGTACGCCGAACGTCGTCGCCGTGATCACCGAGTTATGGGACGTCGATGGCAAGCCAATGGCGCCGGCGGTGCGGCGGCTGCGTCATTGGCGCGCCACGTTGCCGGTCATCGCGTTCTGTCGGCTCACGCCGCGCACGGCGCGGGAGATCGTCACGATGGCGGCGGCGGGTGTCTCAGCCATCGCCATTCGGGATCACGAAGATCTCGGCGATCTCTTACGGAGCGTGATCGACCCGAAGCTTTACCAGCGGCGATCGGTTTCCAACATGGTGCGGACGGCCGATGCATCGACAGCCGGGGAGAACAGGTATCCCTGGCCGTAGGTGCAGCCGAGGGCACGCAATGCGGTGAGGTGCGCCTCGGTCGATACACCCTCGGCGATCACCTGTAACCCAATGTGTTCGGCCAGTGCGTGAATCGTGCGGACGAGCTGCGCGAATCGCTGTTCGCGGTCCATGGCCGAGACGAAGGTGCGGTCGATTTTGACGGCGTTGAGAGGGAGGCGGTCGAGCACACCGAGCGACGAGTAGCCCATCCCGAAATCGTCCAGGTGTACTTGTACCCCAAGCGATTTCAATGAGCGGAGCCGCTCGATCGCCACCTCCGGCTGTTCAATGAGGACGCTCTCCGTGAGCTCCAGATGGAGCCAGGTCGGATCGACCTTGTGCTGCTGGAGCGCGGCCGCGACGACCTGAACGAAGTCCGCTCGCACGAGTTGGCGCACGGAGACGTTGACCGCCATCGTGAGTGGCGGACGCTCGGGGAACATCTCGTGCCACGTGCGCAGCTGGCGGCAGGCTTCCGTCAGCACCCATGCGCCGAGACTGACGATCAGGCCCGTTGACTCGGCGACTCCGATGAACGTCGCCGGCGCTATCAGACCTCGATCCGCGTGTCGCCATCGGACCAGCGCTTCAAATCCCACGATGCGCCCGTCAGCCAGTGCGATGATCGGCTGGTAGTGCAGCTCGAACGACTGCTTCTCGACGGCCCGCCGAAGATCGGTCTCCAGGCGTAAGCGCTCGAGCGCGTCGGCGTGCATGGCGGGATCGAACACGGCAAATCGCGATCGGCCCGCGGCCTTGGCGCGCCCCATCGCGAGGTCGGCGCTGCGCAACAGATACTCGGGGCGCGTGCTGCCGTTATCGCTCAGCGCGATGCCGAAGCTGGCCGAGGTAAAGACCTCGTACCCACTGATGTCAATCGCGGAGGTCAGCGACTCCAGCGCGCGCTCCGCCACGCGCGCGGCGTCGGCGGGAGAGTCGATGCGCTCCAACAAGAACGCGAACTCATCGCCGCCGAGTCTCGCGACGGTGTCCTCGGAGCGCGAGCACGCCGAGAGCCGGCGGGCGACGGCGACCAGGAGCTCATCGCCAGCCGTGTGACCGAGGCTGTCGTTGACGACGCGGAAGTTGTCGAGATCGAGTAGCACGACCGCGAATGAGCCGGCGCGACGTTCGGACCGGCGAGCGGCGCGGTCGAGTCGCTCCATGAAGAGCAGGCGGTTGGGCAGGCCGGTCAGCGCATCGTGCAGCGCCTCGTGTCGTTGGCGACGCTCAACTCGCTCCCGGCGCGCGAGTCGGCGGCGCAGGGCCAGGTCCGTGGCGGCGGCAGCCGCGTGCTCGGTGAGCACCGCGATGTCCGACGCGCTCCACTCGCGCGGGACGGCGTCGACGACGCAGAAGATGCCGATCGGGTGCCCGTCGTCGGCCGCGAGCGGCACGACGGCGAACGCGCCCACGTTTGGGCCGAGCTGTTTGCCTTCTTTGGTATCGTCGACGATGACCGGCGTGCCATCGTCGAGCGCGCGATCGCAGACGCCCGATCGAAACAACAGGCCGGGGTCGTGCGCCAGCCAGTCGGGGGGCTCGACGCCACCAACAAAGCACCGGCGGTCATCGCCCACTAGCGCCAGTACTGCTGCAGGGGCTCTGAGGGCGGTCGCCGCGAGCCGCGCCGCGCGCTCCAGCGAAGCCGCGAGCGTACCGTCGAGTGGCGCGAAAGGCTGCGACGTTGGCTCGCGCGTTGAAGGGCCGGACATCTATCGTAAGACGTGACCGTCGCCGTTCACGTCACGGCAAAAGCTCCCTGCGCAGCGCTTCGCGACTGCTTAAAGCTCCGCACGAGCCGCGCAGCCTCTCGGCCCGTTGCTCAGGGTCTGCGGGGCGAACTCGGCCCGTTGCTCAGGGTCTGCGGGGCGAACTCGGCTCGTTGCTCAGGTCTCCGGCCCGCTCGTCTCCGAGGCAAACAGCCGAGCACTGTGCGCAGTCACCCGCGTTAGCGGGTGCTGTTTACTTCGTGCCGCCGAGACGCTCGAGGAGTGACTCGAGATCCTGGCGCTCTTTGGCGTTGAACGCGTCGACGACCGCGCGCTCCTCGGCGTCGAGGAGTCGTGCCGCCTCGGCGTGGCGGTCGACACCTAAATGCGTCAACTGCGCCCGCACGCTCCGGCGATCGCTGGGGTCCTGTGACCGAACGACCAGGCCGTCGGCTTCGAGGCGATCAATGAGCGCGGTCATATTGGATTTGACACACGCATTGCGCGCGGCAAGCTCGCCGAGCGGCAGAGGAGCTCCCGCCTGCACCAAGTGGTCCAGCACATAGAACTTGGGCAGCGAGAGCCCCAGGGTCGCCAGCACGGATTCGAGCTTTGCCTCGCACGCATCCGCCGCGCGGAAGAGCGCCGGCGTCAGACCCTGCCGACGGTCGCAGGGTCCCGCCTCTTCCTTATAGTCCACCTATGAACAGTACCAGCTCCTCACCACGTCGTCAACCGGGGACGGCAACAAGCTCCGCGGAAGATCCAGCTCACGACCATGCCGAGGACGACAATCGGCAGCACCAAGAGCAGCGCGATTTTCAGGAATGCGAGCACCAGCGCGCACACGACGGCGAAGACGACGAGCAGCAGCAGCGGAATCCCGACCACCGCGAGGAGTACCAGTAAGAGCGGCACGCCGAGTACTGCAGCGACGATCGCGATGGGAAGACCGAACCCGAGAACCAAGATTGCGCCGAGCGGGACGAGCACCACGATGGCGAACACGCCCCACAGGAACATCCTCAAGAGCCCACCCATGACACAGCCTCCTTGACGGCATCAGGTACGTCGGCGAGCATTACAAAGTTTCGCCCGAATGGGTACCGAAAGATGGGTCCGACCGGAACCGCAACACTACCTCTGCATTACGGGCGGGTGCCCGCCTGGCTCTCCAGTCGCATGGCCAGCCTCGGCCGTATCATCACCCAGGCGGTCATCCTGCACTATGGACGCGATGAGTATCTGCGCCGGCTGGCCCACCCGGGATGGTTCCAGGCGTTTGGAGCCGTCATGGGTATGGACTGGCACTCGTCGGGCATCACGACGTCCGTGCTCGGCGCCCTCAAGCGAGGTCTCGCGCCAGTCGAGCGCGAGCCCGCGCTTGAGGGCGCCGAGCACGGAAGTCGTGATGCCCGACGAGTGCCAGTCCATGCCCATGACGGCTCCGAACGCCTGGAACCATCCCGGGTGGGCAAGCCGGCGCAGATAC
>DATHNL010000183.1:0-18961 GCA_035486035.1 Gemmatimonadaceae bacterium | reverse complement strand
CCGCGCGACACCGGAGCGGCTGTTCGATGCCTGGACGAGGCCCGAACAGCTCGTGGAATGGTGGGGGCCCGAGGGTGTGACCTGTATCGGCCCGAGTGTCGATCTGCGCGTGGGCGGAGCGTATCGGATCGGCAATCGCATGCCGGACGGCAGTGAGATCTGGATCGTGGGGGTGTTCGAAGCCGTCGAACGACCGCATCGGTTGACCTACTCGTGGCGCCTCGAGGGCTCAGATGGCGAACCGGAGCGGGTGACCGTGCGGTTCGAGCCGCGAGGGACGGACACCGAGGTCATCGTCACGCATGAGCGCGTCGCGAACGAAACGCTCCGCGATCAACACCAGCAGGGGTGGCACGGTTGCCTCGAAGGTCTCGCGCGGTACATCGTTCGTACATGACTACGTGGTTCATCACTGGCGCCTCGTCTGGCTTTGGTCAGGCCTTCGCGACCTATGCCGTGTCGCGGGGATACAACGTCATCGCGACCGCGCGAGACCCGGCGAAGATTACCGTGCGAGATCCCGATCATGTGTTGGCGGTCTCGCTCAATGTCGACACCCCGGGCGATGCCCAACGCGCCATCGACGCGGGTATCAAGCGCTTTGGCGGCATCGACGTCATCATCAACAATGCCGGGTTCGGTATCGTCGGTGCCGTCGAGGAGACGCCCGAGTCGGAGCTACGCTCTCTCATGGAGACCAACTTCTTCGGCGCGGTGGCGGTTATTCGTGCGGCCCTCCCCGTTCTTCGGTCGCAGGGTGGTGGGGCCATCGTCAACATCTCGAGTATCGGCGGCCAGCTCTCATTTGCCGGCTTCGGCGCCTATTCAGCCGCCAAGTTCGCGATGGAAGGCATGTCCGAGGCGCTCGCGCAGGAAGTGGCGCCGTTCGGTATCAAGGTGCTCATCGTCGAACCCGGTAACTTCCGCACGAACCTCCTGGGGTCAGGGACGCGGCACATGCCCGTGATCGAGGCATACCGGGCCACCGTCGGCGGCACGCGCGAGTTCGTCACTGGCATGCACGGCACGCAAGCAGGCGATCCGCTCAAGGCCGCGGAGGCCATCGACAAGGCGCTCAACGCCGAGCGCACGCCGCTGCGGCTGCAGCTCGGCGAGGACGCGGTCGGCGCCGTGCGGCAGCATGCGCAGGCGCTGCTCGCGGATCTCGAGGCGTGGCAGGCCGTGGGGGCCGATACCAAGTTCGATGGCGACGACGCTGGGGGCCTGCGGCTGCCGGAGCCGGCGGGTCAGCGCGGTACGTAGCTGAGCTCCGGGCGGTAGCGCCACGTCTCGGTTCGTACGCGCTCGACGAATGCGCCAGCGGATTGCATCGCGCTCTCGATCTGTCCGCCATTCGATGGGAGGTCGGCGAGGTTTCGGGCACTGATCAGGACGATGTACTCGCTGGCGCCGCTCACCGGTCGCATCACCAGGTGTGGCGTATCGACCGCTCGCAGCGTCGCGGAAATTGCCGCTTCGAATTTGGCGCCCATGCCCGGATGCACGGTGACGAACGCCAGGGTCATGTAGGGTGCCGTGAGTTGCTGAGGAGTCAGGGTGGTCAGCGCGCCCACGATATCGTATCGCATGACCGAGCGCACGTCGGCGTATGGCGCCACATTGATGGCCCAGTTGGCCTCGTCTTCGCCCGGCTCGTTCGGATGGTCGAAATCCGTCCACGGGTGAAAGAACGTGGCATCGAGAAAGAAGCCCCGGCGCTCGCCGTCGTCGATCGTCCAGCCTGGCCAGAGCCAGCGGTCATTGATGGACCGGTGCCATGCGAGGTGGCGTTGGTCGCCGAGCTCGAAGTCGCGGTCCATGCCCGGCTTCGGCTGATAGAGGACGAGCACAGCGGCCGTCCCCGGTTGTTGGGCGGCGAGGGTCGCGGCCGCGAACGTGGTGACACACAGGGTGCGCAACATGCGACGCAATTGAACATTCCTGTTGGGGGAGAGTTCAACTATGTATCGAATTGGGGAGTTCGCGCGCATCGCCGGGGTCTCGGCGAAGATGCTGCGATTTTATGACGAGATCGGGTTGTTGAAACCCGAGCGCACCGATCCGGTGACTCGGTACCGGTATTATGCGCCGGAGCAGCTCATCGAGTTGGCCGAGATTCTGGCATGTCGGGATATGGGCCTATCCCTCGCCGAGGTGGCCGCGCTCGGGCATCGGGTATCGCGACGGATTGCATTGCAGCGTTCGCGCGAGAGACTGCAAGGCGCGCTGGCGCGCGTACAAAACTCGCTCGAGCGCATCGATGCCGCGATCGCGAGTGGGACACGAAGCGTCCCGGTCGTCATCAAGCAGCGACCCGCAATGCGAGTGGCCTCCCTTGGCGACGTGATTCTCGGATACAATGACGTAGTCGAAGCCGAGCGGGAGTTACTCGGTCGGGTACCTGAGCGAGTGCGTGGACGTATGCGTGGTGTGCTCTGGCACCAGTGCGCTGAAGCCGGAGTACCTGGCGGCGAGCCATTCGTCGAGGTCCGCGCGACGAGTCGCCTCGATCGCCTCGATCTCAAAGAGCTGCCGGCCGTCACGGTGGCGTGCGCCTACGCCCCGGACGATTACGGGGCGGCCGAGGGAGCGTACGATGCGATTCGCGCGTGGATGCGCGTCCGGCCGCACAGGCTCGCGGGTCCCAAGCGCGAGCTCTATCACGACCGGACGCTAGAGATCCAGTTTCCCCTAGTGAGTGCTTAGCGCGTCCACTCCGGCCTGGGCGACGACGGCGTCCTGGTCGGATGCCATGCCGCTACAGCCGACCGCGCCGATGACCTTCCCGTCGACGGTGATCGGGACGCCGCCAGCCACCGCGGCGGCGCCGGGAAAGGACAGAATGCCCAGATTGCCGCTCTTGACGGCGTCGGCGAACGCCTGGGTGGGGCGACGGAACTTCGCGGCGGTGCGGGCTTTCTCAATCGCCACATCGAGGCTGCCGGTCTGCACGTCGTCCATGCGGTGAAACAAAATCAGGTTGCCACTCGCATCGACGATAGCGATGGCCATGTTCCAGCTGTGTTTCTTCGCCTCGGCTTCGGCCGCCGCCACCATGGTTTTCGCGGCTTCGAGGCTCACCACCTTGGTGTCGATCAGTTGACCGCGCACGGTCAAGGGAGCCGCGCACATGAGCGCGAGCGTGAGTGAGAGGGCTTTCGTCATGCGACCGAACCTATCGCGGGTGGCGTTCATCGACAATCTCCGGTGGACGATGATCATCCTCGTGATCAGCATGCATGCGGCCGATACCTATAGTCCGCTCGGGAATTGGTACTTTGTCGAGCGGCCGCCCATTACGCATCTGACCCTGGTCACGTTCGCGGCGTGGCAGATGTATTTACAATCATTTTTCATGGGGCTCTTGTTCTTCGTGGCTGGCGTGTTCGTGCCGCCATCCATCGATCGCAAAGGGCCCCGGACGTTTCTGCGCGATCGGGCGTTTCGGCTTGGGCTACCCGTCCTGCTCTACATGTTCGTGATTGGGCCCGTGACCGAGTACTACATCTCGCATTCGTGGACGGCGCCGTACTCGTTTGCGCACGAGTGGGTGCATCACATCGTCGACCTCGAAGTACTCCAAGAAAACGGGCCCCTCTGGTTTTTGCTCGCGCTCCTCATCTTTTCAGCCGTGTACGCAGCGCGCTACGCGCGACCGCAAGAACACGCGCCGGGGCCGCCGCCCGGAAATGGCGCGCTCATCGTTTTTGCCACCTGCATGGCAGCCGGGCGGTTTGTTATCCGAGGGGTGTTGCCGGATTACTCCCTATTCAACATGCACCTCGGGGATTTTTCGCAATACATACTGCTGTTTGGCGCGGGGATAATGACAGCGCGCAACGGGTGGTTGAATACGTTCCCATATGAGCGCGGCATCCGATGGCTGATGGTCGTGCTGCCCATTGGCTTCGTCGCCTGGCTCGCGATCATGCAGGGTGGATCGATACCGGACGGGTGGAACTGGCGGAGCGCCGCGTTCAGCGTGTGGGAGTCCGTGACGTGCGTCGCGATATCGGCTGGGTTACTCGTGCTGTACCGCGAGCGGGCAGACGGGCAGAATGCGGCGACGAACTTTTTGTCGCGCAACGCTTTCAGCGTCTACGTCTTCCACCCACCCTTCGTGATCCTCGGCGCACGGCTGCTGTGGGGTCTCGAGTGGCCGGCGTTGCTCAAGTTTCTGTTGCTGACCGTGATGGCCACCGTCACGACGTTCGCCGCCAGCGAGTACGTGTTCCGCAGGATCCCCGTGCTGCGTGCGATACTTTAGTCGGCGTAGAAGTCGTATTCGGCGGTGTACGGGACTCGGAGGTCGGTGCCCACATGCGACTGGTCGCATCCGCCGGCCGGTGGCTGGCCACCGTGGGTATTGATGCGCCGGATCGTCTTCACGTGCTCCAAGAGGCCGTGGCCGGTGTTGCTCACGGCGGCAAGCGTGAGCCAAGGCACCGCGTTCGCCTCGGGAGCGTCTTGCTTGGCGATCGGACGGCCCACGACCTGGCTGCTGTCCCTCAATTGCCAGGTGGGCCCGGCGAAGTGGCGGCCGATGACCCGATTGCTATCGTCCAACAGCCGCGCGTCGGGTGCCTTCAAGCCCCACGAGAACGTGTAGGCGTTCTGCTGGCAGGTATAGATCTGGTCACCTTGCGCATGCGCCCGGAGAATCAATTTCCCCGCGGGCGGCTGCAGCACCAGGGCAAATGCCAGGGTAAGGATAGTCATTCGGGAATAATACATGCTATAATCTCACTGTCATGACCGACAACGGCTTTCGCGCGTACGATATGATCTTCGTGCGACAGGACTCACCCATTATTGCATCCAAGCGTTGGAAATAAAGCCACGGGCAGTCATCTCGGTCATATCTGCGGCTGAGCGGAAGGGAGACTGGGAACTCCCCGCTCATCTCTGGGTGTACGTGTTCTTCGGTCGCGTTCGACTCGATCTCCGGCACGCCCGATTCCTGCCGGGCACATCCGAGATCGAGGTGATTGCGATGTGCGGCGAGGTCAAGATCACCGTGCCGCACGGGGTACGCGTCGAAAGCGAGGAGTTCAAGATTCGACGCATGACGAGAGCCGTGCCGCGAGACGACGCGCCGTGCATCCGCATCGTCGGTCACGACATTATGGGTCAAGTGAAAATCAGAGTCGTCGATCCCAACGACCCAAGCTGACATTATGGGAGCCATCTATGCCGGGACTTCGGGGTGGGCGTATCCGGCGTGGAAGCCGGCATGGTATCCCGCGAAGTTGGCGGCGGCCAAGTTTCTCGGGTACTACGCTACTCGGCTCAATTCCGTCGAGCTGAATTACACGTTTCGGCGGTTTCCGACTGAGAAGCTGCAACTCGGATGGATCGCACAGACATCGCCCGGGTTTCGGTTCGCGGTCAAAGCGCACCAGAGCATCACGCATGTCAAGCGGTTGGATGGTGCGCTCGAGTTCACGGCGAAGTTTCTCGGCGCACTCGCGCCGCTTCGCGCCGCGGAGCGGCTCGGGCCCATCTTGTTTCAGCTACCCCCATTTCTCCGGTGTGACGTCGAGCGGCTGCGGGGGTTCCTCGGGGGACTCCCGCGAGATGCTCGATATGCCTTCGAGTTTCGGCACGAGTCGTGGTTCAGCGACCCGGTGTACGAGTGCCTGAGAGCGGCGAACGCCGCGCTCTGTGTGGCGGAGAGCGAGACGCTCGAAACGCCGGACGTGACGACCGCCGATTTTACTTATTTGCGCCTACGCAAAGAGACGTATGAGATCGAGCCATTGCGCGCCCGCGTGGCGCCCCATCTCACCCACGGTGACGTGTTCGTGTACTTCAAGCACGAAGACACGCCTGATGGGGCTATCGTCGCAGAGCAATTATTATAGCTGAGCTCGCCGAGTGCGGGTTATGTCGCTACCATTGCGAGCGCCATGACGCAAATGGTCATCGCGCAGCAGCAGGCGCCGGTCGTCCGCGTGCGGACCGAAGTAGCGCGTTACGCGCCTGCGCTCGGATGGACGACGCTGGCGCTGGCGGTCGCCCTCGCGCTTCGTCCAGGCGTCGACCCCACGACGCTCTTTCTCGTCGCCGTCGCCGGCGCGACCTGGAGTGGCGGATGGCGCGTGGGGTTGCTCGCGGCGGCGCTGGCCACGATCGCCGTCGACTATTTCTTTGTAGCGCCCATCGGCTCATTGGCCGTGGCCATCGACCAGCTGCCGCGGCTCGCCGTGTTCGTGCTCTGCGCTGGAGCGGTGAGTTGGGCCAGCGATGCCAGGCGCGTGAAGATCGAGCGCGCGCTCAGAGAGAGCGAGCGGCAGCTCCACGCGCTTTTCGATGAAGCGGCGGTCGGGATCGCGCTCGTGAACGCGAGCGGCCACGCCTTCAAAACGAATCGACAGCTCCGCAGCCTGTTCGGCTACAGCGAACAGGAGTTCCGCGCCTTCCAGTTCACGAAGATCACGCACCCGGCGCGGGGCGAAGCCGATTGGAACGTGTTCACGGAGCTCGTGCACGGCAAGCGCGACTCCTATCGCCTGGAGAAACGCTGTTTCGCCAAGGATGGCCGCGTTGTCTGGGCAAACCTCGCGGTCTCGCTCGTCCGCGACGAGCTCGGCGCGCCGAGCTTCGGCATCGTCGTTGTCGAGGACATCGGCGACCGGAAGCGGGCCGAGGAAGAGCTGCGGCGCAGTGAGGCGTTTCTCGCGGAAGGGCAACGGCTCACGCATACCGGTAGCTGGGGCTGGAACGTCCCGTCCGGGCGGGTTCTGTGCTCCAAAGAAGCGTTGCGCATTCTCGATCTCGATCCGGAGAAGCCGGAACCCTTGGTCGAGGCGCTTCGACAACGCGTGTATCCGGAAGACCGGGCGTGGGTCGACGAAATCGTGACTACCGCGGCCAAACGGCGTCGCGATCTGGACCATGACGTGCGATTTCTCACGGGTGATGGCACGGTTCGCACCATCCATGTCGCGGCTCACACCACTGTGAATGCGCTCGGCGAGCCCGAGTACATGGGCGTGATCATCGATGTGACGGGCCCGCACGGACAGGCGACGGCTCCCTAACGACCATATGCGATAGTGCCGTGACGGCCTACCGTTGGGGCTTACCCCAACTGGAGGTTGTTCATGTCACAACGCATCGCCCGTCTCGTCATCCTCGCGACCGTCATCGCGCTCGCCGCGTGCACGTCGCCGACGAGTCCCACGAGTGCTGACTGTGGTGGCGGCTCGGGCGCAGGCAGCGGGTCACACTGCTGATCCTCGGTCCGCGCGGAGGCGATTACTCAGTCGCCTCCGCGAACGCGCCGCGGCGATGCCGAATGTCGTCGAGAATGACCAGCAGTCCCGTTCGCGGCGACGGATCGTGCCACGTGGGCGTGCGGACGTCCGGCGTCGTCTCGAGCAATTCGTCCGCATCGATCAGGACCTTGTACACCCGATGCGCCTGCGCGATGATCAACGCCTCGGCGAATTCGCCTCGTGCTTTGGCCGGCTCGCCGAACTTGAGATACCCCTGCCCCACGAACACGTGATAATGGGCGCGCTGGTGACCCGTGAGGCGCTTGTCGGCGAGCTCGCGTCGCAGCTGATCGAATCGCACCTGCTCACCGGCGACGACGGCGATGCGCATGAGATTGAGCGCGGCATGGAAGCCCAACTCGACATTCTCGCGCGCCGAATTGCGAATGGCCGAGAGGACCGTTCTCGCATCGTCCAGATGGCCCAAATCGGCAAGCGCATTCGCCAGGTCGTGCATCGCACGTAGCTTCAACAGCGGATCGTCGTACGCCTTGATCGCCGAGTAATAGTACTCAGCCGCGCGCGCATCCTGATCTCTCGTGTACGCGACGAGGCCGCGCTCGTGCCGAGCCTCGGCGGCGACCGGCGATTCGAGCGCGTCTGCATCGGCGATGATGCCATCGAGCTGGCGCTCGGCCTCCGGCAAATCGCCCTTGTGGAATTCGAGCAACGCCGTCGAGAGGCGAAGCCTCAAAAGCCAGAATTGATCGCCATTCTCAGCGGCAATCGCCAACCCGGCACGGTACAACTCGGCGGCACGATCGATCGAACCCAATCGGCGCAGACACACGCCCGCGCGCTGATAGCACAGCGGCAAGAGCTCCTTGTCACTCGCCAGCTCGATCGCGGTCAGGTACACATCGGCCGACACGTCGTAGCGCGCGTCGTGCTCGAGGAGTTGCGCGTAGGCGATCAGCTTTGGCACTCGCGTATCCGCGGAGCCGTCGGTGAACGCGCTGATCGTGTTGACGAGCTCGCCGAGGATCCGACGAACCGGACTATCGGCGATGGCCTCGACCGCGCGCTTGACAGCCACGAACTCGTGGAACTTGAGCTCGCGATCTCCGTCGACGCGCGACCGCCATTTATCGAGCAGTCGCAGGACGAGCAAACCGGCCAGCACCGTCTTGTACTCCATCGACCCTTCGGTCTCCGCACTCGCGGCGCGGAAGAACGCCATGTGGCGGACCGGGACGTTCGGGTACATGGGCGGGTCGGCGTCGATCACGGGGGCGGATCTCGGTGAGTGGTTCACAGCCTCCGTCGCGGGCTCCCACGAGCGGACGAGACGGTAGGTCCCGTCCGCTTCGGCCTCGAAACCGCGCACGAGACGGTATCCGTTGCAGCAACGCGCCGCATCAGCCGCGTCGCTCCAACCATGGCGCTCGGGACCGGAGCAATAGAACACGCGCGCGAACATATGATGGGTTCGCGAAAAACAACAGACTAAGAACGAGACACTGACGGGCCTGGCTGCCCGTAGCCTCACCCAACCGCGACAAACGCCTCTTCGAACGCCCCTCGACGATGCCGAATGTCGTCGAGGATCACCTCAAGCCCCGTTCCCAGTAGCATCTCGGCTTCGCGCCAAAACCTGGCGACACCGCCGTCACGGGCGACAATGGCCGCCTCCGCGAACTCTACCCGAGCTTTCCACGGCTCATGGAACCTGAGATAGCCCTTCCCGAGAAATACGTGATAGCTGGCGCGCTGGCGCGCGTTGAGCGGCTGATCGCGGAGCTCGCGGCTCAATTGATCGAACTGCGACCGTTCGCCCAACAGAGTGGCGCTGTATAACATGTTCAGTGACGCATAGGTGCGTGTCTCGGCATCGGCATATGGCGACTCACGGACCGTCGAGAACAGCGCCCTCGCCTGTTCGAAATACCCGCAGTCTACAAGCGCGGCCGCGAGATCTCCCATCGCGCGGATTTTCTCGCTCGGCTCGCCCAACCCCTTGAGCGCCGCGTACATGTACCGCGCCGAGCGCTCGGGCTCGTTCCGCTCGCCGGCTAGCGAGCCCAGATCATGGCACGCCGCCGCGGATATCTCGGTTAAGCCAATGGCGTCGGCGTCCGCGATGACGCTTTCGAGCAATCGTTCCGCCGTCGACAGATCGCCCCTATACCAGGCGACCTTGGACGCGGTGATCCGCAACCGCAGCACCCACGGCTGGTCACCCAGCTCTCGGGCGATCCGCTGTCCATCTTGCGCGAGTTGCTCGGCTCGGTCGAGATCGCCCATTTTGCGGAAGCAGGCGCTGGCATGTCGGTAGCACTGAGGGACGAGCGACTGGTTCTGCGGCGTCAGATCGATCGCCGTCAGATGGACGTCCGCGGCTGGATCCCAGCGCGCGTCGCTCTCCAGACAACGCCCGTAGTCATACAACCTCGCGACACGCATATCGGCGTCCCCATCGATATGCGCGCTGATCGCATCGATGAGAGCCTGCAGCGCCCGCCGGTGCGTACTGTCATCGAGCGCGCCGATCGTCTGTTGGACGGGCGCAAAATCGCGAACCTGTCGCTCCTTGTCGCCGTCGCGCGATCGCCACTTATCGACCAGCCGCATGACGACTACCCCGGCGAGAAGAGTGCGGTACTCGCTCGATCCTTCGAGCTCCATACTGGCGCTGCGAAAGAAAGCCAGGTGTCGGACAGGCACGTTCGGGCCGTTACTTAGTTCCAGAATGAGCTTCCGTAAGCGAGGAAGAAGAGCCAGAAAGCGCCAACGACTCCGGATATGACGCCGACACCGACACTGATGCGTGCCAGCACGCGCAGCGTTGTGACGGCCGGATCAACGGCCAAGGCATGGGTCGCGAGACCACGGACTCCGAACGCGACGAGGCAGATGCCAAGGGCCGTCGGCACGACGCGTGGGGTGGTGCGTACCACCCACGGCGTGAGTGCGGTCAGTGCGCCCAGAACGGCGCAGGTGAGCAGGATACGGGTCGACGCGTGGTCGGCTGCTCGCGTAATCAGCGCGGCGAGCGTCGGCTCGTCTTGAGCCGGCACCATACCCTGGGGAATCTAGCGAAGGGTCAGGCGCTCCGGGACGGGTCCCAAGTCGGGTCCAATAAGAATGCCGCTGACGGCGATCGCGCCGGTCGCCGCATCCGGTGCGTCGTCGATCGTGCCGGAGAAGACGAAATCCGACCCGAACCAGAGCCGAACGTCTCGGCCAGAGACCGAGCCCACGACGCTCACACGTGGGCTGCCGGGACTCAAATGGGCGATGACGTTACCCGAAAGCCGGTCGCCGACGCGATCAATGCGACCATCGAAGTCGGCGAACGGAGACTCGGCGTATGACGGCGACCGGCAGCCCTGCGCGATGCAGGCAACGGCAAGGCACAATACGACGAGTCGCATGCGGGCAAGTTCGCCCCCGGCCCCAGCGCCTGGATACGGCGCCGGGGCGAACACCCACCGCTACGCGGCGTCAGCTTGTCTCTTTGGGGTGGAAACTGAACTTCTGCCCGCCGATGCTCGCCTCGTACATCAAGCCGCCTTTGGCGACCGTGAACACCGCCACGCCTTGACTGTACTTGGCGTTGGCCGAGGCGCCCTCCGCGGCCGCCACCGCACTGACTTGCGCGGCCATCGTGAAGTGGCCGCCCTTGAACGACTCGAGCGCGTCCTTGCTGTCGAAGAAGATAATCTCGGAGTATTGCTGACCACCGAGCTGTGCGCCCACGGTCACCTGCGTGAGCGATGTCGTGCCGATCACCGCGCCGTGTACGATGACTTCGCCATCGCCATGAGCAGCGCCAACACCAACGGCACCCTTCGTCACCCCGGGAAACACCGCGTATCCCGCCGAGGCGTCGAAGAATTTTTCCATCGACGGATCGGACGTCTTGAACGTCGACACCGCCTTCAGCACATCATGATGCAGATCGGCCGTGAGGAGCAGTGCCGGCAGCGCCGTCAGTAGTGCCAGGTATCGTTTTATCATCATGCCATCCTAAGCTGATATAAAGAGCAAGGATTACCGCTGTCAGCCCCGATACAGTCAGTTTCTGTGCCAGCGTCCACCAAGGGATGGGGGAGATTAGTCCCTCAAGCGTTCCCGCGCAGAGCAACAGCAACGTTGCACCTGCAATAAGCCGAATCGCCCGTTGACCGTTCGCGATCAGTGCCTCGCGCCGCGTCAGCGAACCCGGCAACAGGATACCGGCCGCGAGAAGGAAGCCCGCGCCACCAGCAATGCAGATCGCGGTCAGCTCGAACACGCTGTGCGGCGCGACGAACTTCACGATGAGCGGCAGGATGCCTTTGGACTGATAGAGGCCGAAGACGCCGCCGAGCACGATGCCGTTGGAGACGAGCGCGACCACCGTGAGGATGCCCGCGGAGAGTCCGCCGGCGAATGCGCTGAATGACACACCGATATTGTTCGAGATCACGCTGCTCGAGATCAACGGACGCATGAGCGGGTCATCGGCGATGTATCCCGTCCCTTCGCGGGCGCGCGTGATACCTTCTTCCGCGCGGTCGAGCAAACCGGGTGGAATGAACGAGGATGCCGATGCGGGATCCCGGACGACACCGACCCAGGCAACCACCGCCGGTACGTAGAGCAGCAGCGCGGCGAGGACGATCGGCCGCCAGGACCGGCGGATCTCCCCGGGAATGGACCGCGTGATAAATCGCCAGATGGAGCGGGGCGCTATCGGACGATCGCGATACAGCATCGCGTGGCCGCTGGCGACAAGGCGGTTCAGGTACCAGAGGGACTGCGTGTCCCGGCCGCGGCTGGCAGTCGTCAGGCGTGCCAAGTCTGTGGTGAGCTCGCGATAGCGGGCGACGAAGTCGGAGACGTCTTGCTCGGGAAGCTTGGCCAGCCCTCCCCGCCGCAACACGGCCAACCGCGCGGCGAACTCGCGCCACCGCTCGCCGCCTTGCGCGACAAGCGCATACTGTTCGCGCGCGGCGCCCGTGTCGCTGCGCGCCGCCGCGCCGCGGGCGCGCGCGTCGCGCTCCGCCGCCCACAACTCGGCGAGGAAGACGCGATCGGTCGCGACGGTCGACGGCGCCCGGGGCCGAAACCGGTCCGCCAGATCGGACTCGAATTGGAACGCGTGCACCCGATCGAGCGAGGCGCGTCGCTGCTCGTACCGGTCGAGGAGCGCGAACTCGTCGTCCGTGAGACAGGTCGTCGTTGCGATCGCCGTGCCACCGGAAGGAATGGGTGGAGGCGCCGCGCCGCGCTCGGTGACCGCGCGCTCGCTCACCACGATCGTCCCCGCGGCATAGTCGCCCAGTCGCTTGCCACTCGGCGAGATGATCGCGCTGACCACTCCGACGAAATAGAGCGGGAAGGGCTGCGCATCGAGCGCGCGCGTGAGGTTCCGAACCGCGGATGCGGCGAAGGTGATCGAGAATCCACCATCGCGCACGACCCGGAGGCCGATCACCCGCTTGCCCGGCGTCTGGCCGTCCCACATCGCCTCGAACAGGACGTAGTAGCCCCAGATCATCGCGAAGGTGAGCAGGACCCAGAGTGCGAGGATGATGGACTCGGCCGAGGAGACGTTACGGATGCCCCGGCTCACCAAGGTGCCCATGATCAAGTCGGATGCAATCAACAAGATCAGGAGGATGAGCGAGTCGATCAGCGCCGCGACGGCCCGCGATCCGATCCCGGCGATCGTGAACGTGAGGACAACCTGCTCGGGCGTCTCGACGTCGACGACTTGTTCCAATGAGCGGGTGGACACGGCCATGGCCCATCAAGATATCTTGGGGTATGCGGTTGCAAGCAAGTCGGTCATCCCCCCAAACCCCCAGGGGCCGCATATGCGAATAGTCCAAATCGCAGTTCTCGCCACCCCGCTCGCGTTGCCGTTGCGGGCGCAAGTCGCGGTGCCGCAACCACCAGCGATAGTCACGAACGCCGAAGCCCACGCCGACGCGACGGCTGATCGTGCGACCGTGCTCGTCGCCGTCGAGACGCGCGCCGCGACGGCGGCTGCGGCTGCCGCCGAGAACTCCCGTCTCACGAAAGCCACACTGGACACGCTGCGGGCGATCGGGCTCGCGCGCGAGCAGCTCGGCACGTCCGGCTACAGCGTGCAGCCGCAATACAGCCAAGGGAAAGTCACCGGGTATATCGCGCGCAACACCGTGCGCGTAGATATCCGGAAGATCGACGACGTCGGGCGGGCGATCGACGCAGCGTTGGGCGGCGGCGCCAATAGCATCGGCAGCTTGCAATTCACGGCGTCGAACGCGGATAGTGCCAGGCGTGAGGCGCTCGCGCGGGCGACGACGCAGGCGCGCGGGGATGCCGAGGTGCTGGCGCGAAGTGCCGGGGGCAGTCTCGGGCCGCTCATCGAGCTGACGGCCAGTGGGGACAACGGCATTCGGCCGGTCATGTATGCGCGCGCGATGGCCGGGGGCGCGGCCGCGGCGCCGACGCCAATCGACGCGGGACCGATCACCATTGCCGTCACGGTCAACGCGCGCTGGCAGTTCGTGCCCGCGAATCGGTGATCCTCGCGATCGCGCTGTTCGCGCAGATCACCATCGGAGAGTACGCCGCGCGTCGCGCCACGGTCGCGGCGAGCATGCCGAGCGACTATCTCCTGGTCCTCGGCGCGCCCGAGCCTGCCGAGGATTATCTGTCGTTCGAGCAGGCGCCATCGTTCATGTACCTGACCGGCGTGAACGAACCGGATGCGGCGGTCCTCATCATCAAGCATGAGTCGGGCATGCTGTTCGTGGAGCCCAAGGACCCGGCGCAGGAGGTCTGGAGCGGTCAGCGTATGGGGCCGGCCGGTGCAACGCACAACACCGGTCTTCCCGCCCGACTGCGAGGTGACCTGGAGGATGTCCTCGATTCGTTGCTCAAGGACAGCACGACCCTCGAAGTAGTTGCTCCACCCGGCGATGTCGCGGCGCTGATTCGCGCCCACCCTCACGCCCTGGTCTCAGACGGGACTCGCCTGATCGAGCAGTTGCGTGGAACGAAGAGCGCCACGGAGCTGGAGCTCCTGACGCGGGCGGCCTCGATCACATCCGACGGCGAGCGGGCGGCACTCTCGGTTGTCGCGCCCGGGGTGAACGAATATCAGGTGCAAGCGCGCATCGAGTATGCGTTTCGCAGCGAGGGCGCGGATCGGCCGTCGTTCGCGAGTACGGTTGGCTCTGGGCCGAATGCGACCGTGCTGCACTACAATATCGACAATCGCGTGATGCAGGCCGGCGATCTTGTCGTCATGGACGTCGGGGCGTCGTATCGAGGATACGCCGGGGACGTCACGCGGACCGTACCCGTGAGCGGTCACTATAGCTCAGACCAGCGCGCGGTGTATCAGATCGTTCGCGACGCACAGGCGACGGCGGAGCGACAGGCTCTTCTCGACGCACCGGCGCGGCGGATGAGTGATTCCGCCACGGCAGTATTGGCGGCCGGCCTGGCGCGACTCGGACTTATCGAGTCGGCTGACGCGACGTACGAGTGCGGCGCTGATCGTCTCTGCGCGCAATACGCACTGTACTATATGCACGGACTGGGACACGGGATCGGGCTCGAGGTGCACGATCCCGAACAATTTTATTTCACCGGGCGACTAGCTGCTGGCAGCGCCTTTACTATTGAGCCCGGGTTATACGTGCGATCCAATTTGGCCGAGATCGTGCCCGATACGCCGAGAAATCGGGCGATGATCGACAAGATTCGTCCGGCGATCAAACGATACGCGAACGTCGGCGTACGCATCGAGGACGATTATATCGCGACCGCCGCGGGCGTCCGACGGATATCGGACGCCCCGCGTGAAGCCGACGAGATCGAGGCGATTATGCGGCGCCGACCGTCCCGTGGAGAATCCCAGCGCGCACCCGTTTCGCCTTGAGCGTTGCCGCCGGATCGGCCGAGATGTGGGCGCTCACGCGAGTTCTGAACCGGGCCGGGGCTGAGAGGGTCATCGTCGACCCGTCGCGCACGACCGTCACGGGAATCACGGTGCCAGGCGTGGCCGCGGCGTATCGGGCGCGGATGTGCGCGCCGAAGTTCACGTCGGTTACCGCGACATCGCCGATCGACACGAGCACGTCGCCACTATGCACGCCGGCTTCGGCCGCCGAGCTGCCCGGCTCGACGTTGACCACGCGCACGTGCCCCGACGAATCCGGCGCGCTGAAGACGCCGAGCCGCAACTCGCGGACCGAGTCGGCTTGTAGGCGGAGTCCGGCGAGCGGCAGGATGGTGTCCCAGGGGAACGGTTCGCGGCCGTCGATGTACCGGCGATTGAAGTCGTCGAACGACTTCCCGCCGGCGGCACGACTCACGGCACCCCACCAATCCGCGGCCGTGAACCCGCGGCCCTTCTTGTACGTCGTCTCGTAGAGCTCCCGCATGACATCGTCGAGCGACCGCCGATTGTCGCTCGCGTCGCGGATGATCACGTCGATCATGAGCCCGGCGAGCGAACCCTTCGGGTAATACACGTATTCGGAGCCGTCGGTCGGGTGGATCCACGTCGTGAGGGACGCATCCGTCAGCGCCGCCGAGGGCGCGGCGGCGACCTGGTCGATCTTGCCGGCGGTGAGATCGTAGAAGCCCGAGTCGCCAACGACTCCGCCGCGAGCCTCGGCGAGATCGGCGTAATAGTCGGTGATCCCTTCGCTGACCCAGAGCCAGGGCGTCGGCTCGGGCGCGTCGTACTTATACGGCACCATCTCGGCCGGCCGCAGACGCTTGACGTTCCAGGAGTGGAAGATCTCGTGCGCGTAGAGGCTGGGGATGAAGTCGCTCTCCAGTCCCTGGGCCGTGATGATATCGACGTGCGAGTTCTGGTGCTCGAGCCCACTCGCGCCACCGAATGACGAATCGGCGATCTCGAGCACGGTGTAGCTCGACCAGGGTGTCTCGTGGAAGACCGCCGACTCGGGCGGGATCACCTTCGCTATCGCGCTCAACGCTGCTTGCCGGCGCGCACCTGCTACGATCCCGAGCGGGTACGTGGCCAGTCGGACCCAGCGGTCTACCGTGCGCACGCTATCGATATCGAAGCGGCCGACGAAGAACGGCATGTCGACGAGATCGTGATAATTGGGTGCGCCGTACGAGCCCGGCGTCGCGGCCGCGGCCATGCCGGTGGCGACGCGCCATCCGGCGTGCGTGTGCACTGTCACCGTGGGTGACGTCACGTCGCGGCCGACCGGATAGAGAAAGAGATTGGTGCCATTGAACAGCACGAAATCGTGTCCGGTCCAGGCCATTGCATTGTCGAGCGTGTCGGCCTCGTAGCGGAAGCTGACCTTGATCGACTTTGCGCCGGCGGGCTCGATCCGCCACGTCTGGTAGTCGGCCTTGTCCCACGTGAGCGGCCGGCCATCGGCTGAGGTGACGGTGAAATCGTGCACCCAGCGCGCGAACCAGGACATCTCGTACGCACCCGGCGTCCAACCCGGGAGCGCGAGCATCACCTGGCCCGAGCCGTCGACATCGAACGTCGTGACGACGCCGAGGGTTCGGTCGGCCACGTTGGCGGAGTCCGCTGTGACCTCGTAGTGGATATGGCTGATTGGCGCGGACGCCACGGCGGCCAATTGGAGGGCAAAGACGAGATTCATGACACGCAACAGTGACAGAGTGGTGCCACGTGTGCAAGTCGTCGCCCGAACAGCGTCTCCCTGGCATGCGATATCCCATTATTGCGCTCGCTGCGCTCGCGCTCACCCTCGGCTGTGGCCAAAAGACCCCCCTTCGGTTCGAACGTGACCGTCTGGCGAGGGAGGTGAGGCCCACCGCCACGCCGGCCGAGCCAATGGCGCTGCAGGCCGTATCGGTGGAATCGGATTCCGACGGGTCCGCGCCGATGATCATCCGAACGGGTCAGGTGTCGATCGAGGTAGATTCGATCGACCCGGCTGTCACGCGCGTGAGGAATCTCGCCAAGGCGTTTGGCGGGTATATCGGATCGAGCTCGATCCAGCGCGGGGCCGAGAGCGTGAAGACGGCCACCCTTGTCATTGATGTACCCGAGGAGCGGCTCGATGGCGTGCTGGGCCAGCTCAACCCCATCGGGCGCGTCGAGTCGGTGAACATGACGGCGCGAGACGTTGGCGAAGAGTATGTCGACTTCGAGGCGCGCGTGGTGAACGCGAAGCGGGAGGAGCAGCAGCTGACGGTGCTGCTCGCGACACGCACCGGGAAGCTCAAGGACGTGCTCGACCTCGAGCAGGAGTTGGCGCGTGTGCAAGGGGAGATCGAGCACTATGAAGGGCACTTGAGGTATCTCAAGGCGCATGCGACCATGAGCTCTTTGGACGTCACCGTGCACGAGCACGCGACCGTGCTGGCCGAGGCACCAGGGGAGCATCCGATTCGGGAGGCCACGCGGCAGGCTTGGCGCAACTTCATCGGGTTTGTCGCCTCCGGCATCGCTTCGCTCGGGGTCCTGCTGCCTCTGGCGGCCCTTATAGTCGCCTCCGGGCTCATAGCACGGCGCCTGCTTCGCAGACGACCGTCTAACGCGACGACCTGAAGGAAGCCATATTGGGCCCCCATGGCCCAAATCCCCCAGACCGGCACACAAAAAGAACTGACCGTACGTAGCGTGATCCTCGGAGTGTTGATCACGCTGATTTTCACGGCGGCGAACGTTTTCTTCGGGCTCAAAGCAGGACTGACCTTCGCGACCTCGATCCCGGCAGCCGTCATCTCCATGGCGGTGCTCCGTGGCTTCAAGGACGTGACGATCCAAGAAAACAACATCGTTCAGACCGTCGCGTCGGCCGCCGGCACACTCTCGGCGATCATTTTCGTGTTGCCCGGCCTCGTGATCATCGGCTGGTGGAACGGCTTCCCGTACTGGACCTCGGCGTCGATTTGCGCGCTGGGCGGCGTGCTCGGCGTGATGTACTCGATCCCGCTCCGACGCGCGCTCGTGACTGAATCGGATTTGCCGTTTCCGGAAGGCGTGGCGTGCGCCGAAGTGCTCAAGGTTGGCAGTGGCGGCACCGCGGAGAAAAGCGGCGTCGACGCCACCCGCGCCGGACTCTTGGCGGTGACCGCCGGATCGATCGTATCCGCCGTGTTCGCGGTCATCGTGGCGACCAGAATATTTGCCAGTGATCTCGCGCGGTATTTCCGCCTTGGTGACCGGGGCGCCGTGACCGGGTTTGATCTCTTCTTCTCCGTCGCGCTCTTCGGCGTTGGTCACCTCGTGGGACTGTGGGTCGGCGTCGCGATTGGGATCGGGACCATCATCGCCTGGGCGTGGGGCGTTCCCCACTACTCGGCGCTGAACGGCGGCCACGGGGCAGCGGCCGCGCTGGCACAAGCGACCTGGAGCCACCAGGTGCGCTTCGTCGGTGCGGGCACGATTCTCATCGCGGCGATCTGGACACTCCTGATGCTGGTGCAGCCCGTGTACGGCGGGTTGCGGTCGGCGCTGGCCGCCTCGCGCGCGCGGCGCGCGGGTCAGCAGGCCCTGCTGCCTCGAACGGAGCAAGACATTCCGATCGGCATCGTGGCGGTCGTGACGCTCGTCTGCATGGTCCCGATCGCGATCCTGCTTGCGAATTTTGATTCTGGCGGTGCGCTCGCGCCCAAGATGACGGTGCTCGTGATCGGCGGAGTCGTGTTCATCGCGCTCATGAGCTTCTTTGTCTCGTCAGTCTGCGGCTATATGGCGGGCCTCATCGGCGCGTCCAACAGTCCAT
>DATHNL010000182.1:0-5988 GCA_035486035.1 Gemmatimonadaceae bacterium | reverse complement strand
CTGGCGTACGCGATCGGCGTGGCCGAGCCGGTGTCCATCGCGTGCGATACGTTCGGCACGGCGACCGTGCCGGAGAGCACGATCATGGATGCCGTGCGCGACGTGTTCGACCTGACGCCGCGTGGGATTATTACGGCGCTCGATTTGCGGAAGCCCATTTATAGCCGGACCGCGGCGTACGGGCATTTTGGCCGGACGCCGGTGGAAGAGAACGGCCTGACATATTTCACCTGGGAACGCACGAACCGCGTCGACGAGTTGCGTGATGCGGCGGGTTCCTCTGAAAAAAAAACTAAGAGGGAAGTAGCGCATGCCAGTCGTTGAAACAGCCGCCTCGCCCGAGTTCGACGTCAAGAGTCTCGCGCTCGCTGATGCGGGGCGGGATCGTACGGAGTGGGCGGAGCGGTCGATGCCCGTGTTGCGATTGATCCGCGAGCGGTTTGCGCGCGAGCGTCCGCTCGCCGGGAAGCGCATCTCCGCGTGTCTCCATGTCACCACCGAAACCGCGAATCTCGCGTTGACGCTCAAAGCAGGCGGCGCCGATGTCGCGCTCTGTGCCTCGAATCCGCTGTCCACGCAAGACGACGTGGCCGCGCACTTGGTCCGCGATTACGGTATGAAGGTGTTCGCTGTGAAGGGCGAGGACAGCGAGCGCTACTACGAGCACATTCGGGCGGTCATCGAACACCGCCCTGATATCACGATGGACGATGGCGCCGATGTGGTGGGCGCGCTGCACATGATCGCACTGGATCGTCTCGATGATCTCCCGCCGCCGGTCCGGAAATATGTCGAAGGCCTCAGCCGTGCCGATCGCAAGAGGCTTTTGGACAACGTCATCGGGAGCACCGAGGAGACCACGACCGGTGTCATTCGGCTGCGTGCGATGGCCAACGATGGTGTCCTGAAATTCCCCGTCATTTCGGTGAACGACTCGTACACCAAGCATCTGTTCGACAATCGCTACGGGACCGGGCAGTCGACGATCGACGGTATTATTCAGGCCACGAACGCTCTGTTAGCCGGATCCACCTTCGTCGTCGCCGGCTACGGGTGGTGTGGACGGGGAGTGGCCAGCCGGGCGAGGGGAGCGGGTGCTAACGTCATTGTGACCGAGATCGACCCGCTCAAGGCGCTCGAGGCGACGATGGATGGGTTCCGCGTGTTGCCGATGGCGGACGCGGCCCCGATTGGCGATATCTTCTGCACGCTGACGGGCAACATCCATGTGATTCGGGCCGAGCATTTCCGGGCGATGAAGGACGGCGCGATCGTCTGCAACTCTGGACACTTCAATGTCGAGTTGGATCTGGAGGCGCTGGGCAAGATCACCGAGCGCCCGGTCCGGACTGTCCGCCCGTTTGTCGAGGAGTACGTGGTGAACGGCCGCAGGGTCTTTATCCTCGGCGAGGGGCGGTTAATCAACCTGGCGGCCGCGGAAGGCCACCCGGCGTCAGTCATGGACATGAGCTTCGCGAACCAATCGCTTGGTGCGGAGTATCTCGTCAAGAACGCCGCGTCGCTCTCGCCCGATGTGCACCGTGTGCCCGAAGCTATTGACCGCGAGATCGCGCGTCTCAAATTGGCGGCAGGCGGCGTGGCGATCGATACGCTGACGGCTGAGCAAACGAAGTATCTCGCGTCGTGGGATATGGGCACCTGAGAGGCTCAGATGGTCGAGGTGGTGGTCGCGAAACTCGGGCTGGACAGTTCGACGAACAGCCACGTGGTCATCTTGCAGGAGAAAGATGGCCACCGGCTGTTACCCATCTGGATCGGTCAGCCCGAGGCTGACTCGATCGTGATGGAGATGAAGAACGTGAGGCGAGAGCGGCCACTCACGCATGACCTCTGCAAGAACCTCATCGTTGGACTCGGCGGCACGCTGCGGCGCGTGCAGATCACCAAAGTGCAGAAGAGTACGTATTACGCCGAGCTGCATGTCGCGCGCCCTGAGGGGCTGGTGCAGATCGACGCGCGGCCATCGGATAGCATCGCCATCGCGCTCCGGCTCTCCGCGCCCATCTATGCGCAGGAGTCCCTGCTCACGGCCGTGGTCGAGGAGGAGGGTGAGGACTCTGTCGCGACGGCCGAGTCTCAGGCACGGCTCGACGAGATGAAATTGACCGCCGAGCAACTCAAGGAGCGGCTCGAGAACCTGCGGCCAGAGGATCTCGGCAAGTTCAATATCTGAACTACGCCCTCCTCGGCCTCGCTTCGCTGGCCCTCGCCGGCGCCGGGGGCGATCACGTCGACGGACGGGTGCTGCGGCGCGTCGGCAAAGGCGTACAGCCGGTCCCAGGCACGTGGGTCACGCTGCATCGCGTCGGGTCTGACACGGCCGCTCCGCTGGACTCGACGCGGACCAAGGCCGACGGGCGGTATGCGTTCAACTACAAACGAACGGGCGATCCGCAGGCGATCTACTTCGTGTCGTCGACGTTCGATGGCGTCGCGTACTTCAGCCAGCCGCTGAGAGCTGCCGTCGAGACGGGTGACGATGCGCAGATCACGGTCTTCGATACGACGTCGCACGCGCTGGCGCTGACGCTCCGAGGCCGGCACCTGATCATTGCGGGACCCGGCCAGGATGGCCTGCGGACGATCGTCGAAGTGTTCGAGGTCTCGAACGACAGCGCGATGACGCTCGTCGCCGGAGGACCGAACGCGGATCGTCCGACGTGGACAACCCTCTTGCCGGCCGGTGCCACGCGCTTTCGCGTCGGGCAAGGCGATATCGCGGCCGACGCCGTGAGCGCGACGAATGGACGCGTCGACGTTTTCGCGCCGTTCGCGCCGGGCGTCAAGCAGTTCTCGTTCTCGTTCGCGCTCCCGCAGAGCGCGTTTCCGCTCATGCTGCCGCTCGAGCACCCGACCGGCATGATCGAGGCGTTGACGGAGGAGCCCGCGGCGACGGTGCGCTCGCCGGCGCTCGCGCCGACGGCCGCGGTGACGGTCCAGGGGCAGACGTTCCAACGTTTCGTTGGGGAGAACACGCCAGCCAACGGCGTCCTTCGCGTCGATGTCCCAGCACCTCCCGTGAGCGGCCAGCCGATCTACATGGCCGCGCTGATCGCGGTCGTCGGCGGCGCGTTACTACTCGGGCTCGCGCGAGCGTTCACGCGCCCGGTCCTGCGCGCCGTCGCGCCCGAGGGCGAACGCGAGCGCCTGGCCCGCGCGATCGCCGAGTTGGACGATGCGTTTGCGCGGAGCCACTCTCCGTCACAGAAAGCGCGGGCGACCTACACCACGAAACGCGATGCGCTCAAAGCCGAGCTCACGAATGCGCTGGCTGCTGCTCCTCGCGGTCACAGCGTGTAGCGGCAGCCACCAAGCGTCGCCGCGCGATCGCGCCGTCGACGATTTTGGTGACACCGTGCCGGTTGGATTGGCGGCCCGTCGCATCGCGTCGCTCAACCCCACGACCACCGAGCTGCTCTTCGCCATGGGCGACGGAGGCCGGCTCGTCGGCCGCACGCACTGGGACAACTATCCGCCCGAGGCAGCGGCCGTGCCGGACCTCGGCAATGGATTGCGGCCGAATATCGAGGCGGTGCTCGCCGCGCATCCCGATCTCGTGCTGCTCTACGCCAGCGCCGATAATCGGTCGACCGCGCTCAAGCTGCACGAGCTCGGAGTCGCGACGCTGTCCGTCAAAGTCGATCACATCACCGACTTCGCGCGGGAGGCTCGCCTCCTCGGGCGCGTGCTCGGCGATTCCGCGGCCGCCGCGACGGTGGTCGACTCGGTCCAGCGCACGCTCGACCGCGTGCGCGCGGCCACTGCTCCGCTCCCCCATCCGACGGTCTTTTGGGTCGTTTGGGAGTCGCCACTCATGGCCGTCGGTGGCGGCAGCTTCCTCGACGAGCTGATCACGATCGCCGGGGGAACCAATATTTATGGCAGCTTGAGCGCTCCATCACCCGTCGTCTCGCGGGAGGATGTGCTGAGCCGCCACCCGGACGTGATCTTTGCCTCACCGGCAGCGGGCAAGGAGTGGACCGGCAGGGTATTGGTTCCCGATACCGCCCTCATCGGGCATCCATCCGTGCGACTCGGCGAAGCCGCCGTCTCGTTGGCCAACCTGCTGCACCCAGGTGTGCTGAGATAGATGCGAGGTCTGTGGACGACCTCGGTCATCGTCCTGCTCGGGCTATTCGTGGTCGCCCTGGCCGTCGGCCCGGTGGCGATCCCGATGCACGACCTGTGGAGCAGCGAGATCGTCCGCGCGGTACGCCTGCCGCGTGCCGTGCTGGCGCTGCTCGTCGGCGCGGCACTCGGGATGAGTGGTGGCGCGCTCCAAGGCGTACTCCGCAATGGGCTGGCCGAGCCCTATCTGCTCGGCGTGTCCGGCGGTGCGGCCGTCGGCGCGGTCGTTGCCGCGATGCTCGGACTCGCCGGACCGGCGACGACACCGCTCGCCGCGCTCATAGGCGCGGTGGCGGCGGTCGTGCTGGTGCTGATCGTCGCCCGGGTGGGCGGCGGGCGAGGCGCGGATCCGCGCGTGCTGATCATGGCTGGCGTGGTCGTCGGCGCCTTTGCGAATGCCGCCATCATGGTCGCACTGGCATCGGCGCCCGCGGATACCGTTCGCGGGGCCGTCTGGTGGATGATGGGATCCGTTGCCGATGCGAATTGGCCGGGGATCGCCTGGCTGGCGAGCTACGTCGCGGTCGGCGGCGCCCTGCTGCTCCTCTGGGCACCGGAGATCGACGCGCTCGCGCTAGGAGATGAGGCCGCCGCGGCGATCGGCGTCGATGTCGACCGGGCGAGCCGGCGGATCTTTCTCGCCGCCGCCACCGTCGCCGCCGCGACCGTCGCGGCGGCCGGACTCGTCGGGTTCGTCGGGCTCGTCGTCCCACATATCGCCCGCAGCGGGGGCGCCCGCGCGTCTCGCGCCATCCTCGGCGCCTCGGCCCTCGTGGGCGCCGCGCTGGTGCTCGCGGCCGACATCGCCGCCCGCACGGTTCGGGCTCCGGCCGATCTGCCGCTCGGCGCCATCACGGCGCTGGTCGGCGTCCCGTTTTTTCTCTCCCGATTGCGCAGGACTGGCGCGTCACCGTGATCGCCGTCCAAGACGTGGTCGTACGCTACGCCCCGGGGGCAACGCCGGCGCTCGATGGCGTTACGCTCCGAGCGGAGCGAGGAGCGCTAACGGCGCTCGTTGGACCGAATGGCAGCGGGAAGAGCACGCTGGTGCGAGCGATGATCGGTCGCGTACCGGTGGAGCGGGGTAGCATTCGCATCGATGAGGAGGACGCGCTGGCGCTGTCCCGTCGCGCGTTCGCCAGGCGGGTAGCCGTGGTCACTCAGCGGGATGAGCCCGCGTTTCCGCTGCTGGGCCGCGAGTACATCGCACTGGGCCGCTACGCGCATGGCGGGTTGTTTCGAACGGCGCAAAGCGACGACCCGGCGGTCGACAAGGCCGCCGAGCGAGCCGGGGTCACGGCTTTCCTGGAACGGCGGACGGACCAGCTCTCTGGTGGGGAGTGGCAGCGGCTTCGTATCGCCAGGGCGTTGGCGCAGGGTGGCGCGGCCCTGGTGCTCGATGAGCCGACGACATTCCTGGACATCGGGCATGAGATGGCGCTCTTCGAGCTCCTGGCGGATCTCGCGCGGAGCGGCTTGGCCGTGCTGCTCGTGAGCCACCAGCTGAACCTCGTCGCGCGCTTCGCCAGCCATGTCGTCCTCTTGCACCGCGGAAGAGTGGCGGCGGCCGGGACGCCGGCGGCAGTGATGCAAGGGTCGGTGCTGGAGTCGGTGTACGAGTGGCCGCTCGTCGTCACGCACGACCCCGCGGTCGGTGCGCCGATGTTGGTGCCTCTCAGGCGTTAAGCTTCGAGTATGGCGCTCGTGACAACCGAGGCCGTTGTGCTGCACGCCTTCGACTACATGGAGTCGTCGCGGATCTATCGGCTCCTGACGCGCGACCGGGGGCTGCAATCCGCGCTGGCGAAGGGCGCCCGGCGTGCCCGCGCGAAGGTCGGC
>DATHNL010000181.1:0-27792 GCA_035486035.1 Gemmatimonadaceae bacterium | reverse complement strand
CGGCGTACCACCCCAGGCGTATCGCTTGCACCTCGTTCCGACCGACCGGTCATGGCTCCGCGACTCGGTGCCGACCGGTGTCGATCAGGGGTTGGTGCGATGGCACTTCAACGCGTGGGCGAAGTACGATAACTATGCGTTGGATGCGAAGGTGCCCGACGCGGTGGCTAAGATCAGTGGTCTTCCGCTGATCGATCCGGTGCGTCCCGATACGGGCGCGCCTGTCGTCATGGAAGGCGGGGCGTTGGACGTGAACGGCGAAGGGCTGATACTCGTGACCGAAGAGTGCTTGCTCTCGACCGTGCAGTGCCGGAATCCTGGTCTCTCGCAGGATGGCTACGAGGGCATCTTCCGCGAGTACCTTGGCGCGCGCCAGACCTTGTGGCTCGGCGCGTCGTGCGTCGGGGACGATACGCATGGGCACGTCGACGACGTCGCGCGGTTCGTCGACCCGGATACCATCGTGCTCGCGTTCGAGGAGGATCCCGCGGACGACAACTACCTGGCTTCGGTCGACAATCTTCGGCGACTGGAGCTCGCCGGGGGGAACGACGGGGCATTCCGGGTCGTGCGGGTGCCGTTTCCGCGGCCTGTGCTCATGAACGGGCAGCGGTTGCCGGCGTCGTATGCGAACTTTTACATCGCGAATACGAAGGTGCTCGTTCCCACGTTCAACGATCCCGCGGACCGCGTGGCGCTCAATGCCATCGCCGGGCTTTTCCCCGATCGTCAGGTCGTCGGCATCCATGCGGTCGATCTCGTGTGGGGGTTTGGCACGCTGCATTGCCTGACGCAGCAGCAGCCGCGATGAGGCGTTACACGGCTCTCTCGTGCGTCCTGCTCGGCTGCGCGCATCACGCGCCGCCACCGACGACAGCGACGGCGCCTTCGGCGCCCGCCGTCTATCAGGACACCGCGGCCGCATGGGCTGGCTTGCATCCACGCCCGGACTCAAGCCGCGAACATCCAGATTCAGGCCGCGTGCATCCAGACTCGGGCCGCATCCGTCCTGACAGCACAGTTCAGCCGGCCGCCGCGACAGCGGCGACGCCGAGTAAGCCGGATACGAGCGCCGGTAGCTGGATGGCGGCGAATCTGGCCATCGGCGATGGCGTGTTCATTGTCCGTGCCCACTATGGCGGCCGCGTCTACGTCGGCGCCGGCGATGCGACACAGACGATGACGATGCAGGTCGACGCCGACGCGGTCGATGACTTTGTGCGCGAGACCCGCGCCTTTCTGCCGCCGAAAAAACCGCACCGCGATGCCCCACCGCCAGTGCTGGAGGAGCCCAAGAGCGGCCGAACGTTGTCCTTTGGCCGCCACGTCTACGCCGGCGAAGCCCGCTATCGCTTCTTCTTCTCGGATGACCGCGCCGGCGGCTTCTCGCTGCCCGCCACGCTGACCGAAACACGCGCGATCCTCGCCGGTCTCACCCGCGGCGCCGCGCTGACGCGCGAGGCGCAATCAGGCAAGAAAACGCCATGACGAACTGTCTCCGCCGTTCGTCATGATGAGGTGATCGCCTGGCTCGGATTTCTGCTGGCGGCGCAGGCCGACACGACGCCCGCGCCCGATAGCGCGACGTTGGACGCCGAGCGGCTGTTCACGGTCGACTATGTGATCGAACGCGGCGTGACCGCCGGTGGGTTCCCCGGTGCATCGGTGGCGATCGGCCGGCGCGACGGCACCGTGTGGCTCCGTGGCTATGGCGCACGCGGGTGCGCCGACGAGGCCCACTCGGCAGTCGATCCCTCGAAGACGGTCTACGATCTGGCGTCGCTCACGAAAGTGATCGCCACGACGACCGCGATCATGATTCTGTACGACCAGGGGCGCGTTCGCCTCGACGCTCCGGTCGCGCGGTATCTCCCCAGTTGGAAGATCGGCAAGCGCGCCCACGTGACGCTGCGTGACCTCCTGACCCACCGGTCGGGGTTACCAGCCGGCCGGGAGCTATGGCGCGTACCGCACCCGCGCCGAGCGGTGCTCAAAACGCCGCTGGAGTACACGCCAGGGGATCACTACCTGTACTCGGACCTCGGCGCCGACGTCCTCGGCTTCGTCGTCGAAGCCGTGGCGCACGAGCCGCTCGATGCGTTCGTGTCCGAGCACGTGTTTCAGAAACTGGGCATGAAGTCGACGCGCTTCCGCCCGCCGAAATCGTGGCACGGTCGCCTCGCGCTCACCGAAGCGCCGCTTGGGCGCGTGCACGATCGCAACGCCGCGGCTCTTGGCGGCGTCGCGGGCCACGCGGGGCTATTCAGCAGCGCGGCCGACCTGTCTATCTTTGCCCGTATGATGCTCAATGGTGGACGCCTCGACGGCGTACGCATCGTTCACGAATCGACCGTGGCGCTCTTTACGCGCCGCGCGGCCGGCCATCGCGCGCTGGGGTGGGACACCTGCGGTGGCGCGAGCTGCGGGCAGATCATGGACGAGACGGCGTACGGCCATACGGGTTACACCGGGACCAGCATCTGGATCGATCCGTCGCATGACGTGTTCGTGATACTGCTCACGAACTGGGCATGCGGAGATGATACGCATCCGCTACCTCCGTGGGCCGCGCTGGCCGACGTACGGGCCGATGTGGCCGACATCGCCGAGGCGGCGACCCTCGACCTGGGGCCGCTGGCGAGGCCGACCCTTACACTGCGCTCGGACGGTGAGCGCGGGTGGCACACGAGCTCCGTTTCGATGCCGCGCTGACGGCCGCGCACATTCTTTGCGAGTCTGACGAGATCCGTGCTCTTCGATAGCGCCGTCTACCTCGTTTTCTTGATTCTCGTCGTGTTCGCCTATTGGCGGATGCGACATACAGCCCAAAATCGCTTTCTGCTCGCCGCCAGCTACTTCTTCTACGGCTGGTGGGATTGGCGATTCCTGCTGGTCATGATCGCGTCGACCGCGATGGATTATTGGATAGCGGGCGCGATCAGCCGGAGCGCGGAACCACGCAAGCGGCGGTCGCTTCTCGTTGTCTCCCTGGTGATCAACTTCTCGATCCTCGGGTTCTTCAAGTACTTCAATTTCTTCGTCGACTCGGCCGAAAGGTTCGCGGCGGTCCTGGGCATGCATTCGATTCCGCATGCCCTGTTCAGCATCATCCTGCCGCCGGCCATCTCGTTCTATACGTTCCAGGAAGTCGCCTACATCGTCGACGTGTACTACGGCCGCGTGGCCGCCGCGACATCGTTTGTCGACTACGGGCTCTTTATCAGCTTCTTTCCCCACCTGATCGCCGGGCCCATTCAACGGCCATCCCACTTACTCCCTCAGGTCCAGCGTCCACGGGTGGTGGATCAGGCGCGCATCTATGACGGCGTCATGCTCATCTTGTCCGGGCTCTTTCGCAAGTGCGTCATCGCCGACAGCTGCGGGGTGCTGGCGAACGCGGCGTTCGGCGGGCGCATGGGTTCGACCGGCATGGCGGCGCTCATCGGTGTCTATGCGTTCGCCTGGCAGATCTACGGTGACTTCAGCGGCTACAGCGACATCGCGCGGGGTAGCGCTCAGGTACTGGGGTTTCACTTCATGGTCAACTTCCGCCAGCCGTATCTCGCGACGAGCTTGCAAGACTTCTGGCGGCGCTGGCACATCAGTCTTTCGACCTGGCTGCGCGACTATCTCTACATCCCGCTCGGTGGCAGCCGTCACGGCGAGGTCGCGACCTATCGCAATCTGTTCGTGACCATGTTGTTGGGAGGCCTGTGGCATGGCGCGAACTGGACGTTCGTGTTCTGGGGCGCGTTGCACGGCGCCGGCCTGGCGGTCGAGCGGGCGCTCGGCCTCGCCAACCGGGTGCTGAGAACCTGGTGGCGCCGGATCCTGGTCTTCCACTTCGTCTGCTTCGGCTGGATCTTCTTCCGCGCGGCGTCGTTCGGGGCAGCCTGGGCCTATCTCCGCCAGTTCACCAACTGGGCATGGCGGCCGACGTACCTGTCGGCGCTCGCGTACCTCGCGATCTTCACGTTGCCGCTGTTCGCGATGGATCTCCGGCTGGAGCGCACGGGCGAAGAGTATCTCGGCCAGACCGCGCGCTATCGGTGGCAGATCGCCGCCGCCGCCGCGGCGGTCATCGCGGTCGCGATATTCAGTCAGGGCGAATCGAGCGCGTTCATCTACTTTCAATTCTAGCATGTCGCGTCGCCTGCTCTGGGTGCTCATCGTGTGCGGCCTCCTGTGCCTCGGCCTCGAGGGCGCGTCAGCTTGGATGCTCGGGCATCTGGCCACGAACCGCGCGCTCCGCGATGAGACCCTGGATGCCGTGCACCTCGTCTCGGCGCCCGGCGCGCCGCGTCCGGTGCTGATCGTCGGCAACTCGCTCGTGCTGCACGGTGTCGACCTCGACGCCCTCCAGGCCGCGCTTGGCCCGGACTATGAGGCGAAGAAGGAATACGTCCTCGGCTCCGGCTACCAAGACTGGCGATATGGCGTGCCTTCGCTCCTCGATCGCGGGAGCCACCCGAGTCTCATCGTGCTCGGATTCAGCCCGGCGCAACTCGTGACCGACCGACCGCCGGTCGGCCGCACCGCGCGACTCGTATGGACCACCGGGAATCTCGAGCGCTACACGGTCGATGAACGCATCGGCTTGACCGAGGCGAGCAACCTCGTGCTCCAGCACTACTCGGCGTTCTTCGCCCTCCGGGATCAGCTCCGCCAGGACTCGCGAAAGCTGATCGTGCCGGACTACAACGCGATGGCGCACGATTTCTTCGATCGAACGCCGATTACGCCCGATTCGGTCAGCGATGTGGCTATCGCGGCCGCGAGGCTCGCGGAGCTGGACTCCATCTGCGCCGCCAAAGGCGTGCGGTTCGCCTACCTGCTCATTCCGACCCGGGCGCCGGATGACGTGGTCATCGAGCCGATGATGATCGAGGCCGGCAAGCGCGCGGGCGTGCCGGTCCTCATCCCCATCTCGAATCGCGCGCTGCTGCCAACCGACCTGCTCGACGGGTACCACATGAACCCCGCCGGGGCCGCCACCTTCAGCGCGCGGACCGGCGCCGCATTGCGCTCGATCAGCGAGGCGGCGACGCCAGCTTCGGCGAGTAGTACACGATATTCCCGCCGCGATACGCCGCAATAGTCGTCGTCCCAACGCCCGCGAGAGACAGCAGGACGACGAGCGCGCCGAGCCAGACTGGCGGCACGCCCGTCTCACCAGGTCGCAGGAGCCGCCACCAGGCGTATGCGCTGACCGCACCCATCGCGATCAGCACCCACATGGCGGTCTCGCCCGCCTCCTCGTGCTCTTCGATCGAGTCTCGCGTGACATACCACTTGTCCTTCATGACGTCCTCGGCCGCGTGCCCGGTGAGCATCACGGGATAGGCGCTGACGCCCGCGATGGTGAGCGAGACAAGCGCGTAGAGCCACACGGCACGGCGACGGGTGGCGATCGCCAGCACGGCCGCCATGGCGCCGATCACGGTCAGAATGATCGGGACGTGATTGACCAGCAGGTGCAGGTACGCGGCATCCATGGTATGCATGCGGTTAACTTTGGCGGATGGCGACCGTGAAGGGAATACCGGCCGTCGTGCTCCTCTCCGGCGGCCTCGACTCGACCACCACGCTCGCGATCGCGACCCGTGACGCGTACACGGTGCACGCCCTGACGTTCCGCTACGGGCAGCGCCACGCGCATGAGATCGACGCCGCGCGGCGGATCGCGGCGCGATACCACGTGGCGCGCCACGAGATCGTCGATGTCGACCTGCGGGCGTTCGGTGGCTCGGCGCTCACCGCCGACATCCCGGTGCCGAAAGATCGCGAGATCGGCGATGGCATTCCCATCACGTACGTTCCGGCGCGGAATACGATATTTCTCGCGTTCGCGTTGGCGTACGCGGAGGTGACGCGCGCGAGCGACATCTTCATCGGCGTGAATCACATGGATAGCTCGGGCTATCCGGACTGCCGCCCCGAGTACATCGCGGCGTTCGAGCGCCTCGCGAATCTGGCGACCAAGTCCGCGGTCGAAAGTCAGGCGGCCATCCGCATTCGGACGCCGCTCATCGATCTCACGAAATCAGAGATTATTTCGCTCGGGCTCTCGCTCGGCGTCGATTACGCGATGACCACGAGTTGTTATGATCCCGATCCGAGTGGCGCGGCGTGTGGGCGGTGCGACGCGTGTCAGTTGCGCCTCAGAGGGTTCGCGGAAGTCGGCATGGCGGATCCCGCGCTATGACGTATACCGTCCGCGAGATCTTTTACACGTTGCAAGGTGAAGGCGCGAACACCGGACGTCCCGCGGTGTTCTGCCGATTCGCCGGCTGCAACCTCTGGACCGGGCGCGAGGCGGATCGGGCTAGCGCTGTTTGCCAATTTTGCGATACCGAGTTCGTTGGTGTCGGGCCGGACGGCGGCTCGTTCGCGTCCCCCGAGGCGCTCGTCTCCGCCGTTCTCTCGCACTGGCCCTCGGCCGAGCGTCCGTTCGTGGTGTGCACCGGTGGCGAGCCGTTGCTGCAACTCGATGCCCCGCTCGTCTCGACCTTCCACGATTTCAATTGCGAGCTCGCAATCGAGACCAATGGGACGCAATTGCCACCCGATGGGATCGATTGGGTGTGCGTTTCGCCGAAGGCGAATGCACCATTCGTCCTCACGCGAGGCGACGAGTTGAAACTCGTCTATCCGCAGGAGGGAGCTGAACCTGAACGCTTCGCTTCGCTCGCGTTTACGCACTTCTTTCTGCAACCTATGGATGGGCCGCAGAGGGAAGACAATACCAGGCGAGCAATCGAGTACTGTTTACAGCACCCGAAGTGGCGACTCTCCGTGCAGACGCACAAAGTCCTGGGGCTGCGATAGTGGAACTCTTCGCGGAATTTTCATTCGAGGCGGCGCACCGGTTACCGTGCGTCCCCGAGACGCATCCGTGCGCGCGGATGCACGGACACTCCTATCAGATCCGTATCACGATCAAGGGCCCGGTGGATGAGCGCATCGGTTGGGTGCGGGATTTCTACGACATTGCCTCGGCGTTCGAGCCATTTCGCGTTCAACTCGACCATCACGTGTTGAACGAGATCCCCGGCCTCGAAAACCCGACCAGTGAACATCTGGCCCGGTGGCTCTGGCAGGGGCTGAGCGGGGTGCTCACGAACCTCGCCGCGATCGAAGTGAGGGAGACCCGCTACATGGGGTGTACCTACCGTGGGGACGAAGACGAGCTAAATTAGCCCCCGCGCGAGCTCTAGCGCGGCTTCTGGTAGAGGTTGGCATGGCACGTTCCCTGCGCTCTAGGGCGCTCGTCTAAGCCCTAGCATGGAGACCCCTTTGCGATTTCGGTGGCTACTCGCTCTCGGTTTGATCTACGCTTCGCAGAGCTTCGCACAGCAAGAGAGCGTCCCACCGATCCTCTTGGGTCATCAGGCCACCGTCATCGACGCGCCGCCGCACGCGCCGGCACTCGAGCCGCTGGCGTTCTCGGCCAGCGATAAACCGCTCTCGGCCATCAGCATCTCGGCGCTCTCGCTGCGCGACTCCATCGTCGCGCTCGTGCGCGCGCAAGTCGGGCGCAAGTACAAGCACGGTGGCGAGTCACCCCGCTATGGATTCGACTGCAGTGGGCTCGTGCACTATGTCATGGCGGCGCTCAAGATCGATCTGCCGCGCACCGCGAAGGATCAGGCGAAGTTCGGGCTCGGCCTGCCGAAGGACTCGACGCAGCTGAGACCCGGGGATCTCTTGACCTTCGGGTTCGACAAGAAGGGCGTGTCGCACATCGGCATCTACGTTGGCGACGGACGCTTCGTGCATGCCTCGAGTGCCGCCGGGCGTGTGATCGAGAGCGCGCTCGATCGGCCCATCGTGCGGCGCGTCAAGCCGTGGCGTGGGGCGCGCCGCGTGCTCACGGATGCGGACCCGGACTCCACGGTAGCGAGTCAGCCGGCACGGGACTGACGGGCGCGATCGTCCGTCTTCTGACGGCGCTCGTCGAATCGACGGTCACGCCGGTCGATGGGAAATCCAAACCACTCAGACTGTCGAGTAATACACGCGCGCGACCCGACGAGTCCGCGTGCACGATCCCCTCGCTCAACTGCATCGTCGACTCGAGCATCACGTGAACCGGCGCGCCGAGTGAGTCCAGCGTCGCGCACACCACCACGCCTGAGTTTCGAGGCTCGGCCAGGTTGAACGGGCCGTAGTTCACGAGATTGCCGAGCGAATAGAACGCTAGCGCGCTATCCCGCCACTCGGCCGCGCGCAGCACGTGCGGACCATGGCCTATCACGAGCCACGCACCCGCATCGATGGCGGCATGCGCAAACGCGACCGGGTTGCCACGATCCTCGCCGACATAGTGCTCGGTCGAGTCGCCCGTTCTTTGCGCGCTCGCGCCCTCGGCGCCCATGTGGGCTGTGACAATCACCCGACTATATCTCGCATGCGCCGCTGCCACGAGTCGCGAGACCGCCCCGAGGTCACCAACACCCGGCGACGACCACGCGCTGAACCCGAGAACGGCGATCGTGTCGCCGCGCTTCGTGATCGCGAGCGATGGAATGGTATCCGCGCCCGTGACGAGCAGTCCCGCCTGACGCAGGAGGTGCACCGAGTGCTCGAACCCATCGTCGCCCGCATCGTGCGCATGATTGTTCGCGACGTTTGCGACTACGACCGTGGCACTGTCACCGAGCTTTCTTAGCGCCGCCGCCGCTGACGCGGGCTGGCGTAACACAAAGCAATGAGCCCCTGCGCTCGGCGGCTTCGCCGCCTGCGCATCGGTCTTTGAGCGGCTTCGTGTTCGGCTACCCGTCTGCGTGCTGCCAGATCGGGTGTTGTTAGGCCGAGTGGCACCGTGTGCGGAGCGGCGAAGCCGCGCGCGCACGGAGCACTTGTCATCGGTGACGGAGTCGTCGCCGAAAGCCCCCTCGGCGTTGAACAGCACGATGTCAGCGCCCGAAAAGAGCGGAGCTAATGGCGAAACCAGCGAGTCTGGTGGGATGAGAGCCGCACGCCAGTTGCCCTTGGCAACGCCGGTCGCGATGCGCCCCCACGTACTATCGAGGTTGGTGCCGAGGGTAACGTCACCGCCGGCGCACACTCGGACGCTATCGCACGCGAGAGCGAAGAGCAGCGCGGCCGCGATCACTGCGCCTGATGAACAGTCTGACCGCGCGTCGGCTCGCCACGGTCGACCGGCGTGCCGTCGGCGACGTAGTGCTGGAACTGGGCCGGCATACCGGCGCCCACCATGAACGATGGCGTACTCTGCATGTGATAGTGCAGGTGAGTGCCACAGCGGCCGACCGGGTCGCCTGGCCGCACACGTTGCCCACGCGTCACGGCGACGGAGCCGCGCTCCAGATGCGCGAGAAACGAGAATTCGCCGTTCCCATGATCAATCACGACGTAGTTCCCGAGCGCCGCACTGTCGGCCACACTGTCGACGAGATCGACGACAGTGCCGGCGCCCGGCACCAAGACGGGCCGGCCGTGGCAGCCGTCTTTGGTGCCGAAGTCGTACGCGAACCGTTGGTCAGGTGAGCTCGCGTGACGGTTCTGCGCCAGCGTGCGCCCACCCCAGAGTACCAGCCACTCGCCCGCAAAGGGGAGGCGCAGCACCGTCTTCGTCTTGTAGTCGAGAAACGCCGAGCTGGCCTCGGACACGGGCGACGGACGGACGAAGAAGCCGGCAATGGCGCCCGCCGAATCGAACGTCCACCGCACGACGATCGGCTGCGTGATCTTCTCGACTTCGATCAGTTGGTCATAGATCGTGTAGGGCGGCAGCTGCGACTCGGCCTCGTTGATCACGTACTGCTTGGCGCCGAGTTGAGAGCGAATCGTCTCGCGGACCCCGGCGAACTTGGCGCTGTCCATCGCCGCGCGCATCGCCGGCGTGAACCGCGCGAAGACTTCGGCCAGGTGATCGCCCCAGAAGAGGTCCGTGTACTGCCGGCCCCAGGCGACGGCGCTGTCGGTCTGGGCGTGCGCCACGGTCGCCGACAGCAAGATCGCAGCGAGACCTCGCATCATGCGGACGGCGTCAGGCGAACGCCAATATTGAATGCTCCATATTTGGCGCGGCCCTCGGGCGGCAAGGGCTCGGCGAAAAAGTGGGCATAGGCGCCCATGAAGCTCATGCGCAGCACTTGGGTCGCGGCGATGCCTCCGTAGATTGCGCTCACGCCCCACTTGCTCAGGCTCGACGTGCGCGCCATGTACTCGACATCGCTCACTGACCCGTTGCGGCCGAGCGTGATGTAAAAGGCGGTTGTCGCGAGGCCACCGAACAGAATGCCGCGCTCGAATGTCGAGCCGCGCGGGTGCGGGATGTCGAGAATGGCCTCATCGAGCACGGTCTGCACCGTGAGACCCGCGCTCGAAAAAATGAATTGCTTGCCCGGGTTCGTCGTGGCATCGATTCCCGAGTAGATCGTCGGGCGGCCCTTGTTGAACGCGAAGCTCGGGTGGGCGCCGACGGCGTAGGACGCGACAATGTGGCCCGTCTCGTGGAGGCCCAGGCTCGTGAAGCCTCCCGCGAAGAATACGAACCAGTTCAGGTGATGAGCGCGCCTCGCTTCGCGAGAACGCGTAGAGCTCAGCGCCCCCGTCACCGAGTCATGGGCTGCCGCGACACGATTCACAGAGTCGCGCTTCACAGAGTCGGGATTCGCGGGCACGGCGCCCGTCGAATCCGGCCGCGTCGGTTCTTGCCGCGTCGGCTCTTGTGCGGCCGCGAAGCGTGCCGCACAGGCGAATAAGACGCTAAGTGCGAGAGAGCGCGGGAACCTGAGCCGGCCGAGCGGCGAGGCGAGCACGCAGGTGATCGGCGAGACGAATCGCAAGCGCGAGGATGGTGAACGTTGGATTAGCGAACCCACAGCTCGGAAAAACGGAGCTCCCAGCGACGAAGAGGTTCGCGACGCCGTGCACGCGACAGTGCTCGTCGACGACGCCGGTCTTGGCATCGCTCGCCATGCGCGTCGTCCCCATCTGGTGCCACCCGCCATTGACCGCCTCGAATGCCGGCACGTCCTCTCCGTACGGCGGAACAAAGACTCGCCCGACGCCCGCGCTGGCGCAAGCCTCGGCGAGCAGCGCGGCACCGGCCCGCACGCTGGCGCGGTCCCCTTCGGTGATCCGCCAGTCGAGATCGACGCGCGGCGTTCCGAGACGGTCACGCTCGGCATTCAGCGTGATGCGACTCTCCCGGTTCGGCGCTTGCTCGGCCCGCACGAACACCTCGAACAACCGCCCGCTGCGGGGCGCAATCGAGGCCCTCGCGCCGAGGGCCCGCAACACATCGCCGACGCCACCGAGCGAGCGCCCGAGGTGCCGGCCCCAGCGCACCGAGCCGCGCCCGCGCACGACGGCCTGGGCCATCGCGAGCGCCGAGGCAAACGCGGGGGACTGAGCGGCCTCGAGCCACGAGACCGGCGCGTCGCGGACTTGCTGGAGTGAGGCGCTCCACGCCAGGAGATGTCGGTCGCGCACCACCTGCGGCGGGAGAACAAACCACGCCATAGGCTCGCGCCCGCGCCGGGCTTTCTCATCATAGAACGAGCAATCCACACCGGGGTTCGACATCAGCACGCCGCACCGCACGTGGAGGTGTTCCATGAAGAAGCGCCCCACGAGGTCGTGATCATTGCCGATCTGCGCCTGGAGCAGGAGCCGCGCGTTCTCGATCGCGCCCGTCGCGAGCACGATGATCCGGGCGCCCACGGTGAACGCATTGCCGGCGAGTGTGCGCACCGTCAGCCGTTCGACGGCGGCGCCGCCCGGTGTCGTCGTGACCGCCGTGACGTTCGCGTACAGGATCGTCTGGACGTTCGCGGCGGCAAACAGCGCCTCCTTGTACGCCGCGGAGAAATCGAGGATGGGACTGAACTGGAGCAACCCCGTCTCGATGCGATCCGGCGGCAACGGTAAGACGTGCCGACCCCCGCGCCCGGTGGCGTCGCGCATCGCGTCGGCCGGCGACGGAATGTTGAGCAACGCGCGCGCGCGATCGGAGAAGCGGTCGACTTCCTGATACGGGATCGGCCACCCGCTGTCGGGCACCCAGGACCGTGCCTCGAAATCGATCGGGTCCATGGCCCGCGTCCACCCACCCCACCGGTTCGTGCCGCCGCCGAACCGCCGGACGCGGCAATCATCGAGTCGAAAATATTGATGGCCAATCAGGCGGCCGCGGTACAACGCCTGCGTTGCTGCATCGGGCTGGAGGCCGCCGCTTTCGAGCAGACAGACGCGGAACGGCGTGCCGGACAGCTCGCGCGCGATCGCGATACCCGCAGGGCCTGCACCAATAATGCAGACGTCGGTGTCGAGATGCTGATCCGGTGGCAGCGTGCGGCCGTCGATCACCATGGTAGTTTACGCTCATGGCGCTTGAAGTCACGTTTCAAGTCAATCTTGCTCCGGCGGATCTTCCGCACGCGCGCCATACGTTGCCGCATCAGTTGCGACAGTGGTCGTCCCAGGTCGACGAGTTTCTGCTCACCACGGATCTGCACCGCGTCAAACACGGTCATTTTGGCGAAGGGTGGGACGAGCGACGCGCACCACTCGCGGCGTTGATTGCCGAATGCGCGGCTGAATTCCCAAACATTCGCGCGCTGGACGTTGACTACAGCGCCGGCGCATCCCGCCGAGTCTCCGACACGTTCTTTCGGGGACGACCGGTCCCCGCGAAAGATCTGCGCGGCGCGCCGATTTATCCGTATTACTTCGGTCTCGAAGCCGCGAAGCACGACGTCGTGATGCACATCGATTCCGATATGATGTTCGGCGGCGGAAGCCAGACGTGGGTCCAGGAAGCACTCGACCTGTTCGCGGCCGATCCCAACGTGCTCACCTGCTCTCCGCTCCCCGGCCCGCCAACGCACAATGGCGCGCTGCCTGGCCAACCCACCGCGAGCACGTACTCGCCGCTGCCGACCGCATTCCGGTTCCATTGGTTCAGCACGCGCATCTTCGCGTTGTCCAAGCGCCGGTTCGCGGAGCGAATTGGCGGCGTTGAACCGAGGAGACCAGCGCTGCGCGGCGCGATCCGTGCGATGCTGCAGGGCAACCCGATGGCGGATCTCGCCGAGAACGTGCTCTCCGACGCTATGGTCGCCGCCGGGATGTACCGGGTCGACTTCCTCGGCTCCGGCGACGGCATGTGGTCCCTGCATCCGCCCTATCGCTCGGCCGCGTTCTACGAGCAACTGCCGGAGTTGATCGCGCGCATCGAGTCGGGCGATGTGCCGGAGGCCCAGCGCGGGTACTACGACATCAACGACGCGCTGTTCGACTGGAGTACCGCGCGCGCCGCGAAACAGCGCAAACCCTGGTGGGTCCGCGTCGGTCTCTGGGCCGCCGGCAATCCCTATCGCATCCCTGGCGACGTCCATTAGGCGTTACGCGCTCACGGTCCGTGCATAGGCGCGAACGGTGGGCGACGCGACCGGGACCGGCGACGCCATCGCCTCGCGCGCCAGCACGACCATGACGAGAAACGACGCGTAGCCCGACTGGGGCACGATCTTCTCGGCCATCATCGCGACGAGTAGCCAGACCAGCAGCGTCACGGCGAGCAAGGCCTCGGTGTCCCCGGGGCTCTCGCGGAACCGGCGGTGCGCGTGGGACAGCCCGGCGAAGAGCACCGCGAGGAACAGCACCAGCCCAACCACGCCGAGATCGAGCAGCATCTCGATGTAACCGTTGTGCGCGTGCGGAACGACCCAGCCGAGCGACAGCGCGACGCTGGCCGTGTGGCTCGGGCCCCAGAATCCGTCGAACCCATATCCCACGATGGGCCGCGCCCCGACGTAGGTCATGAGCTCGGACCAGAGCTCGGTGCGCCCCGTGAGGCTGCCAACGTCGGCCGTCGACTCCTGGCGTCCGAACAGCAGGGCGTGCTTTGCCGAGTCGACGAGATCGGCTCCGAAGACGCCGACCGCGATCAGGACCGCGGCCATCACCAGTCCCACGCCGAGCACGCGCCGCTTGGGCATGATGTAGAGCGCACCGAAGCCCAGCGCCACAATCACGGCCAACACCGCCGTGCGCGATCGCGTGAGCACCATCAGGCCCGCCCCCGCGATCGCGGTCAACACGTAGAACCGCCGTCGTTCCGGCACGAGGCGCATCGCCGCCAGGCTCGCGATGATCACGACCGCGCATTCCTGCGCGTGGTTATTCGGGTGGGTGAGCCCCGAGAGTCGATACCCGCCGTCGAACGGATGAAACTGGCCGCGCATGATCTCGAGGCCCAATGAGACGAGGAGCGTCGTCAAGCAGGCGAGCACGCTAAACGACAGGAGGTCGGACAACGTCCATGCGCGCGCGACGGCCCACGCGGCATACGCCACGCAGAGCAAGACGACCACGCGCCGCGCGACGATGCCGGGATCGTCGGCCCACAGCGTGCTCGCCGCGGCGAACGTGACAAACGCGACGAGCGGCACGATGATCGACCGATCGCCACCACCGCCGACGACGAGTGCACCGGGCTCCATCGGCACTCCCTTGCGTTCCTTCCATCGCCGGCGGACCGTGACCGCGAGGGCGAAGACGGCGAGCCCGATCACCGCGAACCGGCGTGACGAGCTTCCCTCCTCGAGGCCGGCCGTCGTGCCAGAGAGGGCAGCCTTGAGGTTTCCCGCCTCCGACTCCTTGTTCACGCGATTGTTCCAGTCATAGGGACCGGCTGCGCAAAACAGTCCGAAGAGCAGGAGAAACGCCAGCCAGGGTCGTCGCATTGCCATAGGCCCTTCTTGCTAAACGGTTCTCGGCGGCGCCGCGTCGAACGCTTGCGCGATCGCTTGGTACACCGCCGACTTGGGTTGATAGTTGGCGTCGTACGGCAACGTGCGGACATCCTGCCCGTCGTCGCGCGGCGCGTGATTCTTGAGCCAACTGTACTTGTCGGAGAGACCCCAGGTCTCGACGACGATGACGTTCGTGTTCTGCAACACCGCGTTGAGGAACGTGCTGTACGACTGGGCAATGGCCTGGTCGCGCGAGGCCGGGTCCGCCGGCAGTCCCTTATCCTGCACGTCGAGCTCCGTGACGAGGATCTTGAGACCCATGTCGGAGATCGACTTGAGGAAGCCCGTCAGGAGCTTCGTGTTCAGCTTCTGCAACGCGCCTCCGTACAGGTGCGCTTGGAGACCGAACGCTTGGATCGGCACGTTCTGGCTTTTCAGCTTGCTGATCAGATTGAGGATCGCGGTCCGCCGGGCGTCGATGCCCGGGAAATCGTACTCGACGCCGAAATCGTTGTAGACGAGCAGCGCCTGTGGGTCCGCCTGACGCGCGACGTTGAAGGCGAGCGGGATGTAGTCCGTGCCCATGGCCGCCTGCCAGACGGAATTGCGAATCCCGTCGGGGTTGTGATCTTCCGGTTGGATCGCCTCGTTGACGACGTCCCACGAGTGCAGCTTGCCCGCATAGTGGCCGCACACGGTCTGGATGTGCTGCGTCAGGAGATCCCGCGCATTCGACGGGCTCACCGTATTCTTGAGCCACGGGGGGATCGACTGCCAGAACGCGAGGGTGTGGCCGCGCATCTTGATGCCGTTGGATTGGCACCACTGCAGCAGGGCATCGCCTGGGCCGAAGTTGTACGTGTTCAAGCCTGGGTGCACCGTGCCCCACTTGAGCTCGGACTCCGGCGTGAGGATCGCGCACTCTTTGATAAAGGCTTGCTGGTACGCTTGGTCCTGGAGGAGCGTGATCGGGCCGGCCGAGCCGTACAAGATGCCTTTGGCCGCGGCCTTGGATTTGAGTGTCGCGTCCGCGCGAAGCCAGGGAAATCGGCTGGCGAGCGCCGTTGCCGCTGTCGTACGGACAAAATCCCGTCGGTGCATCATGCGATTCTCCCCCTGCGAAGCCATTCGCGAACAAAGAGGCCGAGGACGGGCCACGGCTCGACGAGGTAACGTCGGCCGAGGCGCCGCGGCTCGGCCGCGAGCCGGAACGCCCACTCCAGCGACCACCGTCCGGCCCACCGTGGAGGCGTCGGTACTGCACCCGCGACGTAATCCAGCGCCGCACCGGCGAGCAGGATCGCGTTCGCGGAGATCGTGCCGCGGTGGTCGTGCACCCAGTGCTCTTGCCGGGGCATGCCCAGACCGACCATCAACACGTGCGGTGTGTACCCCGCGATGTCGGCCAATATCGCGGCATTCTCGGTGCTCCCCGGCGCGTGATCGAAGTAGCCATGGTGCACCTTGATCGCCAGCGTCGGATGCCGCTCACGCAATACGTCCGCACCACGCTCGGCCACACCCGGCCGCCCGCCGAGGTAGTACACGCGCCATCCGCGTTGGGCCGCTTCGGCCATTAGCGCCGGAACCCAATCGACGTACGTCACGCGGTGCTCGCGGCGCAGCGGGTATCCTAACGCACGGCCAAGCGGCACGAGTGGCATCCCGTCGACATGCGTGACGTCGGCCTGCTCGTAGAACGCCTGCATGCGGGGATCGCGACGCATGAGCGAGACGCTGTTCATGTTGTGATTGGCGATCACGACACGCGCGTTGGCATCAACCGCTTGGGCGATGCACGCATTGAGATCGTCTCGCGTGTACGCGCCGACGCGAATGCCGAGAAACGCGTAAGGCTCCGGCCTCATGTCAGCGCCTCCACGTGGGCACAAATCGCCGCGACTCTCGCGTCCCAACTGTGGTGCGCTACGGCATCGTGGCGGGCTCGCTGACCCATGACATCCAGACACTCCCGTGCGGAAACCGCTGTACGTAACGCTCGGACGAGATCGTCAACGTCACCAGGAGCGAACAAGAAGCCGGTTTGACCATCGACCAACGCAGCTTTGGCATCGGGCACGGCCGAAGAGATCACCGGGCGACCCATGGCCATATACTCGTAGAGCTTGAGCGGCGACCTGAAGGCCGAGTGGCCGGAGTAGCACACATCCGCGCTTGCTATCAGCGCCGGGACGTCATCAGGTGAGACTCGGCCGAGAAAACGGGGGGCGATCTGCAGTTGCTGGGCCAGCGCGACGAGGGCTGCGCGATCGGGGCCGTCCCCCGCGATCGTCACCTGTACGTCCGGAACCTGCGCCGACGCACGGAGGAGAACATCGAGGCCCTGCCACGACGCGAGCGACCCGACAAACAGCACCGTAAACGCTCGCGCGGCGCGCGGTGTGTTCACCCGAGCGGGATCGAAGCGATGCACGTCGACGCCGTTCGGAATGACCGCGATCTTCTCGCGCGGAACACCCATGTCGGCGACCAGCCGGTCGGCCAGCGCCTGGCTGATCGCGATGAGAGCGGTGCACTCCTCGTAGGCCTGCCGCTCGAGTCGGCGCGCGAGGCCGGTGAGGACGACACCGGAGCGCTCGCGACTGGCTTCCTCGGTGAGGAGCGCATTGGTCTCCAGAATCCAGGGAACGCCGTGGCGCACGAAGCGGGAGCCGAGCGACTGAAAGAGCGCGAAGCGTTCGTAGACCCAGTCGACGTGGGTTCCGAGCTCGGACCATGCGCCGCTGGTGTGGCGGCCGCGGAGGCCCAGGCGCGCGATGTCAGCGGCGAGGGTCCAGGCGCGTCCACGATGGAGCATGGACTCGCCATCGCGCGCCACGACCTCGGGCATTCGATCGCCGACGATGTAGCGCGACACGGTCCACCCGCGGCGCTCGAACCCGTCGATGACGCCGAGGACGTGGGCGCGCGGGCCGGCGGCATCGGACGCGCTGCGCGTGGTGACGCGCGGCGCGCCCGACAGGTAGCCGAGGCGGGGCTCAGACCGAGTGGGTGACTCGATACTCTTCATATCGTCCCCCGAGTGCCCCGGTGATCATGCCAGCCCCGCGCCAGATGAGCATCAACGCGCGGACCAGTCGCACGCGGCGGTCGCGCAGTGAGAGCAGCGCGACCGGCGTCAACAGGATGCCCTGTGCCATGCGGCCCATCCCGCGCACGATGCGCATCGGCAGGGCCACGAACGCATCCGGCCGGTCGCGCTCGACCTGGCCGTGCGTGGCGCCATTGCGATAGGCGCGACGGAGCAGCCAGCCGAAGTTGGCGCGACTGGCCGGGATCCATTCTTCGACCGAGGCGTCGTTGGCCCACACGATGCGGGCGCCGTTCGCCTTGGCGCGGCGGAAGAACTGGAGGTCCTCCCCACCCGTGAGCGCGAATCGGTCGTCGAATCGGCCCGTCTTCTCGAACACGCTCCGTCGGACCAGCACGTTGTGCGTGTGCGCGTGGGGCAACTCGTGGCCCGTCTCGTATCTCGGTCTATCAAAGAACCGGCCATCTCGGACCCACTCGGACGGCGGGGCCGGGAAATACGGGATCACCGGGCCGGTGACTATGTCGGCATCATACTTGGCTTGCACTCGGAGCAGCGCGGTGAGCCAGTTCGGCTCAGGCACTTCGTCGTCATCGAGCATCGCGATGAAATCGACGTCGGTGCCCGCGGCTTCGACTGCCTTGTTTCTCGCGTAGGTGATGCCTCGGCGTGGCTCGACCTCGTATCGGAGTCCCAAGGCAAATGCGCGCGCGCGTGCTTCGCACGCTTCGCGTGAAGGGCCCGCTGCATCATTGTCGACCACGACGACCCGGATGCACGCGTTGGTACGCAGCGCCGCGAGGCCATCCAGCAGACGCGCGAGACCATCTGGGCGAGCATAGGTGGCGACACAGACGGCCACCATCGCCTGCCCGGTCTCGGTGCGCCCGGCGGTCTCGGTGCGCCCGGCGGTCTCAGTGCGCCCGGCGGTCTCAGTGCGCTCGGCGGTCTCAATGCGCTCGTTGGTCATAACGACACCGTCTCGGGCTCAGGCACCGGAGCAGGCGTCCGATCATCCGCCCGTTTCCGCAGGTGGAAAATGAGCACCCACAGCGTGACGGAAAGGAGCCCATCGCAAATCAGGCTCGACCACGCCGCGCCACGCCACGAGTAGTGGGTAATCAGCGGAAAGTTGATGCCGATGTTGATGGCGGCGACGATCACCTGGAGCAGGGTCCGTGTGGCTTGGAACCCGGCGCCGGTCAGCGCATCGGCGGCGGCGAACTGGACGGACTTGAGAACGGGAAGCAGCGATAGCCAGCGCACGGCGCCAGCGGCCTGATCGAAGTCATGACCGAGCAGGTGCGGCAACAACGGCGCGACGAGGAACATCGCGATCCCGGCGAGGGCGCCATAGCTCACCGCCGGCGGCAACAGCTGCTGGGCGACCTTGACGCTCGACCGGACGCCGTGCGCGCCATGCTTGAAGAATTTTGGGTACGCCGCCTGACCGATCGAGCGGATGGGCACGAGCAGGACGTCGATGACCCTGTACGCCGCCGAATAAATACCCGTCGCGCTCAGATCGGGAACGAGGCGGCCGAGCATGACTTTGTCGATGTCGTTGTAGACGTTCTGCGCCGAGATGCCGGTCGCGAAGAAAAATCCGTCGCGGACGTCCCGCGTCGTGTAATTGAAGCGGATGACCGGGCGACCCAGCTCGCGCGAGGTCAACCAGAGCGCGGTCGCGGTGCTGAGTGCGGTGCATGCCAGGTAGTAGTACCCCCATGCCGCGGCCGTATGCGCGCCCGGCGTCGCGACGAATGCGACCGCGGCGACCAATCGCAGAAAGGTCGTGACGATGGGGAGCTGGGCCGTGCGCGCCATCTTTTCCTGCGCTTGATACGCCTGCCCACACAGGAAGAGCACGGTGGCGAACACGAGGTCGGACGTCGCGACGCAGATGACCAGTGACGTGGGGATGGTGGCCGGCAGCAATGCGCGTCCGACGAGCGCCGCGGCGCCAACGGAGATGGCACCGGCCATCAGCGTGAGGGTGAGCGCACCGCCCCAGTAGTGGTCGAACGCCTCCCGGCGACGCGCCACGTGCTGAATGAGCACGTTGCCCGCTCCGAGCCCGGCCATGGGCGCGATCAGCTGCGAGAGCGCCGTGGCGGCCGCGAACGCGCCGAGGCCGCCGGCGCCCAGGGTGCGGGCGATGACGACGAAATACGTCGCTTGGAGGACCTTCAGCCCGCCCTGGCCAACCGTCAACCAGGCCGCGTTGCGAGCGAGGAGGCTCTGCCGCAACCGCTGCCAGGGAAGCGCCAATGCTATGCCGCGCCTCGACCCTTGAGCACCGCCGGCACGGTCATCGCCAGGATCTTGAGATCCAGTCCGAGTGACCATCGGTCAATGTATTGCAGGTCCAGCGCCACCCAGCGCGAGAAGGTCAGATCGCTCCGACCGCTGACCTGCCACAATCCGGTCACGCCGGGGCGGACGCTGAAGCGCCGCATGAGCCACGACTCGCTGAACCGATGCACATCGCGCAGCGGCAGCGGGCGCGGGCCGACGAGCGACATGTCGCCGCGCAGCACGTTCCACAGCTGGGGCAACTCGTCGAGCGACGTCTTGCGAAGGAACTTCCCAATGCGAGTGACGCGTGGATCGTCCTTGATCTTGAAGACAGGCCCTGCGGCTTCGTTGCGATCCTCGAGCGTGGACTGCAACGCCTCGGCGTCGGTGATCATCGTCCGGAACTTGAACATCCGGAACCGCCGCTTATTGAACCCGAAGCGTTCCTGCGCGAAGATCACGGGGCCGTGGCCGTCCAGGCGAATCGCGAGGGCGATCAGTGCCAGGATGGGTGACAGGACCACCAACCCCACGCCGGCGAGCGCCATATCGAGGCCGCGCTTGATCACGAGCCGCGTGTCATTGGCGACCATGTGCATCCGGATGACCGGGATCTGGCCGGTCTGCTCGAACGAGGGCCGCGCGAGCGATGACTGAAAGACGTCGGCGAGATACGCCGCGCGCACGCCGAGCCGCTCGCACAACGCGATCGTCTCCTGGATCTGCTCGTAGCAGGATTTGATCGGCAGGGTGATCAGGACGTCGTCGATCACCCGCCCCATCAAGATGCCCTCGAGCTCATCGAGGTCGCCCAGGAGACGCTGCGACACTTCGTCGGCCACGGGATCCAAATTCGTGTCGACGAACCCGGCGATCCGAATCCCATCCTCGTCCCGATGCGTGGCCAGCTCATGATAGAGTCGCAGTGCACGGGGCCCGCTGCCGACGATGAGGACGTGCCGCTCCTCGACCCGCGCCGACGGCGTGGTGGCAGCGATCCAGATCACGCCGCGCAGCACGAGGAGCGCGGTCACGGTCGCGAGAATGAAGTACGCGACGGTCGTCAGACCGAACGCGCCGGTGTGCGACGCCAACGGGAACAAGATCACCGGTGCCATGCCGACGAGGCACGCGCCAATGAGCCGCGTCACGTATTTCCTCGGATCGGCGAACCGCCGCTCCTCATAGAGGCCGAACGCACTGAGGCTCACCTGCATCGACACGCCGAACAGCGCGAGGAGCAGCACGTTCTTGACGGTGATGCGCATCTGCAAGAACGCCTGAACGCCTTTTGCGCCGGGATGATCGGCGTTCATGACCAGGAACACCCCGAACATGGTCGTGAGCACGACCGCGATATCGAGGTAGCGGCAAACGCGCAGGAACGTCGCGAGGCGCTTGGCGGGAACCGTGCGCGCCGAGAGTCGCCGCGCGGCACCGGTCCCATCGGCATCGGTCGCCATCGCGGCATCGTGCCCGCTCACCGCAATCGTACTGGCGTTCTCATACTGCACGACGCCGGCCCCACCGGAATAGCGCCGGTGGGTGCCAGAGTCTCGTACGTCAGCCCGAACAGTCATCTGCTCAACTCAGGCATTGACAGTGTAGTACTTGTCCCGGTAGCCCTGGAAGCGGTAGTTGCCATCGTAGGCCGCATCCCGAGCAAAATCGACATCGTTCAGCACGGCACCAAGCACCGGTGCACGGACGTGACGCAGTTGCTCCATAGCGAACGACAATGCTTGCGTTGCCGTTACGCCCGACCGCGCGATCACGAGAACACCATCGGCATGCGCCGAGAGTAGTGCGGCGTCCGTCACGATATTGATCGGTGGCGAGTCGATAATGATGCGATCGTAGTACGATGGCAACCGCTCCAGGAGCTCTTGCATTGCCGGCGAGTCCAGCAGCGCGGCCGGCTGCGCAGGCAACGAACCGGTCGGCAAATAGTGCAGTTCCCCTCCCCTGCCCAGCGACACACCCCGGACAGCGGCCTCGAGCGACGTCGTTCCAGCAATAACATCACTCAAGCCCGGCGTACGCGAGGCGCCGAACACGCGGTTGATAATCCCGCGGCGCAAATCCGCGTCGACCAGTAACACCCGATGGCCGCGAGTGACGAGTGTGACGGCGAGGTTGACGGCGCTCGTGGTTTTTCCATCGCCCGACAACGGGCTCGTGATCACCAATGTCTTGAGCACGCTCTCGCCACGTGGCCGCAAGAACGCGAGGTTGGTCTGCAGGCGACTGTATGCCTCAGCCACGGCGCTCCGCGCATCCGGCTCTGCACCGTCGAGCACCTCGCCGTTGGATGTCCCGTTCAACTCGGCGTCGAGCGCCGCGATGCGTTGCCGGTGCGACAACCGGCGGCGTCCATGCCCACCGGTGGCAGCCGGATCGCCGAGCTCTCCGGAGAACCGGAGGCGCGTGGTCAACGCGTTGCCTGAGATACGTGGAATCAGCCCCAGCACAGGAGCACCAGTCGCCGCGAGCACATCGGCCCGTGTATGGACGGTATGATCGCGCGAATCACGCGCCAACGCGATACCGAGGCCCACCAGCAATCCCAAGATCACGGAGATCGCGAGATAGAGCGGCGGCTTCGGGCGGATCGGCTCGACTGGAATGACAGCCGGGTCCATGAGCTGCAACGTCGGATCGTCCACGGCCTCGGCGACTTGCGCCTCTTTGAGCCGTGTCTGCAACGCGACATAGATCGTGTCGAGCACTCTCGGCGCCCGCGACAACCGGGCGTATTGCGTCTCCACGGCCGGAATCACGTTCATTCGGTGCGAGTACTGCCCGAGGACGCTGTCGTACGAGTTGACCTGCTCGGTCAAACCGGCGAGGTACGTCGTCGCGATCGTACGGATCTGATCCTCGACTTGATGCTCGCGTTCGGTGAGCGCGAGCACATCGGGGTCTTTCGGCGTGCGACGCGTGAGCAGCGTGGTGCGCTCATCATCGATCGTCGACAACGAATGCAGCAGCTCGGTCGATGCCTGGTTCTTGAGCAACGTTGGGAACGCGATCAGCCTCCGGTAGGGCGACGGATCGTCCGGCTTCTGGTGCGCGGCTTCGAGCGTCACCTGGCGCATCAGTGTCGTCAGTGCACCCTTCTCGGCGTCCAGATCTGCGCGTTCGGCCTGGATGTTCGCCGCATGCTGGACGTCGGCCTGCGCCTCATCCGGCAGGCTCACGACATTGTGCTGCTCGCGGAACGTCTGCAGCGCGGCGTCGGACGTATTGAGCTCATTGGAGAGCGAGTCCAGTTGCTCGCGCAGAATCTTCACGGTGCTTCGCGCCTGCACCTTCTGCATCGACGTCTTGTCGAGAATGAACAGATGGGTGAGGACGTTGGGAACGTCACGCGTGAGCTCCGGGTCCTTCCCGCGATAGGTCACCGTCATGACATCGGCGTCGCGCACGGGACGCTCGACCTTCCGATGCTTGTCAAAGAGCTGGTACGCATCCTCGCGTGATTGCAATTCGATATGAATCTTGCCCGGCCCGTCCTTCGCGGTCCGCGGGCGCAGGACGGCCATAATTCCGGGGACGTTGAGTTGCCCGCCGGGCTGGACCACACCGAGCACTTTCCCGTCGCCATTCGTGACCGTGAATCCACCACCAGCCGAGTCGCGCCGTGTCAGGTCGTACGCCGCCGAATCGGCCAGCGGGTCGACGTGGAAGTAGCTGAACACGGCGCTTCGCGGGACGCGCGCCGGCTTGACGACGGCCCGCAGCCCGAGCGAATCGATCGTGGCTTCGGCCAGTCGGCGACTCTGGAGCACCGAGACCTCGGTCGCAACCTCGCGATCGTTCGTGACCTGATCGAACAAGCTCGGCATGTCCATCTTCTGCGACAGCACGCGAACCGCCGCGGTGGCCTCGTACGTTGGCGTCATGATCACGCACAACGCGCCAACGAGCCCAACGATGATCACCATCGACGCGAGCACGATCCAGCGCTGGCGTCGGATCAGATTCCAGATGCCGTCGATCGAGAGCAGATCTTCATCGCGGCGCGAGGGCACTGGCCCCGACCACGGTGGCGTCTGGTACGGCCCGAGGCTCGAACCGTTTCCGTTGTTGCCGTTCGGTGTGATGGAGTGGCTCATTAGTATCGGATCAGCGTCGAGACGACAATGGCGGTGGCTGTAATGACGCCACCGATGACGTAAATACCGTTGCGCGAGAACCAACTGCGCTCCGGCACGTAAAGCTCGTCGCCGGACCGAATCGTGGTCCGGCCGATCGGCGTGTCCTGCGAGAAATCGACGTCGACAGCCTGGCCGCCCCGGCGCAGTTGGAAATGCTTCGGGTTGCCGTTCGGCAATGTGCCCCCCGCCAGTGCGAATACGTCGTGCACCGTCATGGTGGGGTCGACGGGGTAGATACCGGGGTGGTTAACAGCCCCGAGAATGGTGACGCGCCTCAGGAACGTCACTTCGATCGCGGGATCCCTTAAGTACTGGGCATACGTGGTCACCAGCAGGGACCTGAGCGAGTCGGCCGTAATTGAGGCGACCTTCGTGGGCCCGAGCTTCGGGAATACTGCGGTCCCGGACTCGTCGACCGGGAATTCACCGGAGAGGTCAGGTTCGCGCCAGATACGCAGCCGGATGACATCGCCAGGCTGCAGCCGACTCTGCCCGAGCACCGTATCCCCGCGCGGGCTGGCCTGAGGCGGCGTGGCGTTCGCGAAGTTGCTTTGCGACGCCGCCGGCCCGGCGCCGGCGACAGCCACAAGCGCGAGCATTGGGATACATCTAATCATTTGGTTCATGCGGATTCGCTGAGTGAGCAACAGGTACTCGGCCGTGCTCGCAAGACGCGAACCGAACCGCGCATGCTTAGCGGCATTTTGGTCTAGTGATATGAGCTAATCGGCCGAGTTGGATCGTCAGGGTTTTCTTGAGCAAGTCCTGCACCTGTCCGTTTCACAGCGTGCATTTGCCAAAGGCTGCTGTTACGTCTATCTATCCTGCACACCTGCAACAGGTTGCGGCGCCGTTACAACATGCGACAGCGAATGTGTGATGCACATCACAATTATCAGCTGGCGCGACAACCGAGGTTCGGCTGGGGCGCGCGGGTCGAGCGCGGCGCGGGGACAACAACCGCATTCGGGGCATCACTGAGGTCATATAGCGAAGCGAACGCCGAGCGCGCCGGTATTGTGAGGTACGCGCGGCCTGTTGCGTTCAGGTAGCGAACGAGCAACGAATCTTCGCGCACGCCGTTGCCCTCGAATTCATGGGCTACAACGAGCCAGACGCGATGGCGGCCGCGCAGTGCGGCGAGCTCCTGGAGATAGGCCGGCCAGTCTGTCCGATGGCATCCGCCCCGCGTTATTCCCGTCGTGTCCGCGTAGTACTCGAACGTGGGTAGCGCGCCGTAGTAGACGTACACGGCATCACCGGGCTGCCGCACTCGCGCCAGCGCCGTGGCAACCGTACGCATGTCCTCGTGATGCTCGGGAAACAGCGCCTCGATGCCTTGGATCGCGACAAGTACCACGACGATCCACCTCGGCCCCGCCGCGATCGCGAGCAGGGCGCCCGGTAGCAAGTAGAGCGCGAGGCGATCGGACAATGGATACAGTCCCGCCGCGGCCGCACCGATCGCCACTACTATCGGCATCATGACGCCGCGGCGTCGCAGAAACCACAGTCCGACGAGTATCGCGATGAGCCACACGATGCCAGGCGGCACTCGCAAGAGCGAGTCGAGCACGTGCGCTGGCTGCGTGAGTGGCCAGCCCCATGTACGCCAAAACCCATCGCTCCAAAACCGATGCAAGTACTCGCGATCGCTCGGGCTCAGCTTGTGCTCGGCGACCCATATTGCCGGTGCGGCGCTGAGTGTCCATACAATGATGACCGAGAGGCGTCGGCGTACGATCGCGAGCGCGGCGAGCACGATGACCGCGGGGTACGAGCACCACACCAGCACGGCGCCCAACGCGCCAGAGACGAGCGGGCGGCAGTCGATGGCGAGCATGAGCGCAATCGCGATCGTGACGTCCCAGGCGTAGGGTTTCGCCTCAGCCGCGTACGTAACCAGTGCACGGTTGCATGCGAACAACCAGATTGCCGCGACGACGAGTGTGTCATCGCGCAGCACCCGTCGGGCGAGTTGCGCGAAGAGAGGCAACGAGGCGAGGGACGCCAGGAGCGGCATGAGGCGCAGCACGCGGCCGCTGGTGCCGAGCGCGGAGACGCTGATCCATTGCGCGAGCAGAAATCCTGGCGGTGTAATCTGCCCGTAAGGGAGCGGCGACAATAGTACAGCGCCGAGTGGGCGATGAATGATGCCAAGCGAGAGCATAGCTTCATCGAGCCAGATCGGCTGATTTATCATCCACCGACCCACGCGCAGGGCGACACCGAGCACTATCGCAGCCGAAACACCACCCCCAAGACCACGGAGATTTAATGCGTTTGGCAGGCGCACTTCGCTTCCTCGCGCCGGCGCTCGGCCTATTGGCCGCACCGCCCGGCTATCATGTGCTCGCCACCTACACGATCGGCGGCACTGGCGGATGGGACTATGTGGCGTTCGACACGGCCGGCCATCGCCTGTTCGTCGCGCGTCAGACTCGCATCCAAGTCATTGATCCAGAGACGGGGAAGGTGCTCGGCGAGATCCCCGGCATGTCGCGCGCGCATGGCATTGCGTTCGCCTATGAGTTCGGCCATGGCTTTGCGACCTCGGGCACCGATAGTACCATCACGATGTTCGATCTCAAGACACTCGCGGTGCTCGGCACGGCGAAGGGGCAGCTCGACGCGGATGCCGTGCTCTATGATCCCGCCTCGAAGCGCGTGTTCTCGTTCAATGGCGACTCCAAGAGTGCGACCGCAGTCGATGCGCAGACTGGCAAGGTCATTGGCAACATCGACCTCGGCGCGGGGCCGGAGTTCGGCGTCACCGCCGGCGATGGGAAGCTGTACGTCAATCTCGAGGAAGAGGGCAACATTGCCGAGATCGATGCGCAAGCCATGAAGGTTACGCGCAAGTGGGAGTTGGGTACCTGCAAGGGCGCGACTGGTCTCGCCATCGATCGCGTGCACCATCGGTTGTTCAGTGGGTGCAATACGAAAGGGGCGCCCATCATGGCAATCTCTGACTATACCTCCGGGAAGTACATCACGAGCATCCCGATCGGGCCCGGGGTTGACGCTGCCGGGTTCGATCCCGGAACTGGCTACGCGTTCGCATCGAGTGGGGCGGACGGTACGTTGACCGTGGTGCACGAGGATAGTCCCGACAAGTTCACGCTCGCCGAGTCGGTGAAGACAATGCTCGGCGCGCGTACGATGACCGTGGATCCGAGGAGCCACAAAGTCTATGTCGTGAGCGCGAAGTTCTCGCCAGAGCGCAAAATGGTACCCGACAGCTTCACGCTGCTCGTCCTCGGCATGTAGGCCTCCTCGGCGCTTCGCGCCTCGTCGCCTAGCACGAAAAGGGGGCAGTGCACGGCTACGTAGCTGCACTGCCCCTCTGACATCCATGCCGCCGGCATCCCGTGCACGCAAAGGGGCAGTGCGCGGCTACGTAGCTGCACTGCCCCTCTCGCATCCGTGCCACTGGCATCCGTGCCACTGGCATCCGTGCCACTGGCATCCGTGCCGCTGGCATCCGTGCCGCTGGCATCCGTGCCGCTGGCATCCGTGCCGCTGGCATCCGTGCCGCTGGCATCCGTGC
>DATHNL010000180.1:0-5769 GCA_035486035.1 Gemmatimonadaceae bacterium | reverse complement strand
CCGTATGTCGAAGGCGAAACCTTGCGCGCGCGCCTCGCCAAAGACCCACGGCGGTCGATCGCCGAGGTCACACGACTCTTTCGGGAAGTCGCGGACGCACTCGGGTATGCGCATGCGCACGGCGTCGTGCACCGCGACATCAAGCCCGAGAACATCCTGCTGTCCGCGGGCCATGCATGCGTCGCCGACTTCGGCATCGCCAAGGCCTTGAGTGCGGCGGGCGACGCGACCATTACCACCGCCGGCCTGGCGGTGGGCACGCCCGCGTACATGGCACCCGAGCAGGCACTCGGCGACCCCGATGCCGACCACCGCGTCGACCTGTACGCGCTCGGCGCGGTCGCGTTCGAGATGATGGCTGGTGAGCCGCCATTTACCGGTGCGAATGCCGCGCAGCTCATCGCGGCCCAAGTGTCGCGAGCGCCACGGCCCATCAACGAGCTCCGTGGCGACTGTCCAGCCGGGTTGGCGGCGATCGTCATGCGCTGTCTCGAGAAGGACCCTCGATCGCGTCCCCAACGCGCAACCGAAATTATTGGGTGGCTGGACGCCATCGGGACGGGGCGTCCCCGCATCCGGCGACGGGTGGTCGTCGCCGCATCGGCGCTCGGCCTCCTCCTGGTCACGGGCGGCGCAGTCGCGTTCGCCCCAAGCGCGATGCGGGCGCATGCCCTGACGTTGATCACGCGGCGTGACCCGACGCTCGAGTCGAGTCGCATCCTCGTCGCGCCGTTCGACAACGCGACCGGCGACACGACGCTGGACGCACTCGGCATCATGGCCGCCGATTGGATCGGCCAGGCCATCTCGCACGTCGCGGGCGCCGAGGTCGTCGATCCTCGCACGGCGTTCGCGACCCAGGAGGTTGTCGCGCAGATTCCCTGGCCTTTCAAATCCCGCGATCGCGCCCGGGCCATGGCGCAGGAGGTCGGCGCGGCCACCGTGGTCTCGGGCACGTACTATCGCGAAGGCGACACGTTGACCTTTCACGCCACGATCAGCGACGTCGGGTCAGGCCGCCTCGTCCGCTCCTTGGCGCCTGTGAAAGGGACGCGCCGGTCGCCGTCGCATCTCCTCGCGGAGTTGCAACAACGCATAGCGGCCACGCTCGCGTTGGCCAGGGACACCACCGCGGGAACGCTGATCGGCAGTTTCGCCGAGCCCCCGTCCCTCGACGCGTATCAAGAGGTCTACCGGGGAGTCGAAGCGTACTTCCATGGCGATGACAGCAGCGAATACGCGCACCTGGACCGCGCCGCGGCACTCGACACCACCTACACGACCCCGCTCGTCTTCCTCGCGTTCGCGCGCGCGTACAACTTCGATTACGCCACGGCGGATACCGTCGTGCGCCACGCCGAGCGTCTCAGCGCCCGGCTGGCACCGGCCGAGCGCGCGCTCCTCGACCACGTCGAGGCGGTGATTGCGGAGAACACGGAAAATGCCGTGCGTTCCGCCCAACGCTTCATGGCACTGACGCCCGGCTCGCAGGAAAGTCCGCTGCTCCTCGCCAGTATCGCTCTCGCGACGCTCAAACCGGACCTCGCGCTGCGCGCGCTCGCCCACGTCGATCCCGATCGCGGGCTCAACCTCGCCGGGCCGTTTTACTGGCTCTACGAGTCGGAGGCCGCCGCACAAGTCGGGAATTGGAGCCGCTCGCTGGCCATGGGCCGCGCCGGCCAGCGCCGTTTCCCGGAATCCGGCGGTATGTGCTATTCGACGAGCCGCGCGCTGGCGCGACTCGGGCGGGTCGCGGACCTCGAGCGGCAGATCGCCGCCGCGCCATCACGTGGCGACCCTCTGGTTGAGCAAGCGAGGCTCGCCGTCAATATGTGGGGCGAGCTGCGCGCGGCCGGCCATCCGGATGCCGCGGACCGGTTGATGCAGCGCTACGCCACCCTGCTCGATGATCGTCGTGATGACACCGCGCGCGACGCGCAATTTTACCGCGGCCGTGTCCTGAGACGCACCGGTCGCGCGAGCGAATCCCGCGAGATCTTCGCGGCGCTCGCGACCCGGGACACGGGGTACGAGCGCCTCAAGGATCTCAATGAGCTCGGCATTGCCGAAGCGACACTGGGTCACCGCGACGCGGCATTGAACGTCGAGCACGAGCTGTCTTCGCTTCGCCCGCGCTACGACCACGGGACACCGATCCTCCTCCAAGCGGAAATCGCCGCCAATCTCGGAGACCGGGACCGTGCGATCGTATTGCTGCAACAAGCGCTCTCGCGCGGCATTGGGCTACAGCAGCTTGGCGCCGGCATCTTCGGGAACGCGAACCTCACGCCGCTCGACGGATATCCGCCATTCGAGCGCATGCTGCGCCCTGACGAATCGCGCTGATCTCAGGCCACGCTGGCGTCGCGCGTCGGATAGTTGGTGTACCCCGCGGCCTCGCCGCCGTACCACGTGGCGTTGTCGCTCGCGGCCAACGGCGCTCCTTCGCTGAACCGCTCGACCAAGTCGGGGTTCCCGATGTAGGGCCGCGCGAAGCTCGCGAGATCGATCTCGTCGCTGGCAATCAGCGCATTGGCGGCATCGAGCGTCATGCCTTCGTTCAGCATGAGTCGACCGTGGAAGGTCTCACGGAGCATGTGCAGCATGGCATCGCCCGCGGGCAACGCCACGCGCGCCTCGAGAAACGCGAGATGAAGGCGGCTGAGGCCTTCGGCGACCACATGATAGGTTCGCATCGGGTCGCTGTCGCTCATACTGGAGTTGGTTCCCAGCGGCGAGACGCGTACGCCAACACGACCCGGGCCCCATACGCCGATGACCGCCTCCACGACCTCGAATAGCAACCGCGCGCGGTTCGTTGGCGTCCCGCCGTACGCGTCGGTCCGATGGTTCGCGCCATCGCGCAGGAACTGGTCGATGAGGTACCCGTTTGCCCCGTGTATCTCGACGCCGTCGAAGCCCGCCTCGCGTGCATTGCGCGCCGCCTGCTCGAACTGCTCCACGATGCCGGGGATCTCCTCGATCGAGAGCGCGCGTGGCGTGACGAACGGCTGCTTGCCAGTCCATGTCACGGCGTCGCCTTTCGGAGCGATTGCCGACGGCGCGACCGGTAGCGCACCCCCGGGCTGGAGCGCTGGATGCGAGATCCGGCCGGTGTGCCACAGCTGCACGAGGATCTTCCCGCCGCGCTCGTGCACGGCCCGCGTGACGAGGCGCCAGCCAGCGATCTGCTCGGGCGACCAGATCCCCGGCGCTCCGGCGTAGCCCGTGGCCTGGGCCGAGATATCCGTTGCTTCCGTGATAATGAGCCCGGCGCTCGCGCGTTGCGCGTAGTAGGTCGCGTTGAGGACGGTTGGCGTACCCGTCCTCCCGGCACGCAGGCGCGTCATCGGCGCCATGACCACGCGATTGGCGAGCTCGAGATCCCCAACCCGAAGCGGGCTCAGTATAGACGCCACGGACTAGGCTCTCCGCTCGGTGGCGATCGTCAACCGAAATCCATCCGGGTCTCGGAGCCGAAACGCTCTCCGTCCACCGAAGTCTGCCGGCTCGGAGTCCAGCGTCGCGCCGTGCGCTTTTGCCTGCGCCGCGAGGTCATCGACGTTCTCGGTCGTGAGCATCAGCGAAATCCCTTCGCCTTTCGCGCGGTCGGCGCCCTTCGCGCCATCGTCTTGACTGAGCAGGATTGCGGCGGCGCCGGCACTCAGCGAAACGGCGCGGAGCACGCCGCCGCGCTCGTGCTCTTGACTGACAGTGAATCCCAACACATCGCGGTACCACGTGACGCTTGTCCGAACGTCTTTCACCGTGAGCGATGCTGACAGATATGCGTTCATGGCCATCCAGTGTGAGGAGAGGGTGCGTCGAAGGTAAGAATCTGTCCAGTTCGTGCCGCCGCGACCTCGGCGACCTTGTCCATGCCGCGCCACTCGTTGGCGACGATGTATAACGTACGCCCGTCGGCGCCGCCGAGCATGCACGCAAACCCGCCACGGTCGAGTTGCACTTTGTCGAGCACGTCGCCGCCTTCGCGCACTCGGACACAGCACTTGTTCGGCACATCGGCGTACCACACAGCGCCATCGGTGTCCATGCATATCCCGTCAGGCACGCCATTGCCAAGCGCGGCCCACGTGCGTCGATTCGACAGCGTCCCGTCGGCTGCGATGTCGAACGCCGCGAGTTGACGCGCGTACGATTCGGCGAGGATCAGCGTTGAGTTATCAGGGGTGACGGCCATACCGTTTGGGAACGCTCCGCCGTCGGCGACCCGCTGCGCGCGGCCGTCGGGTGTCACGAGGGCGATCACGCCGACCCCGTTCACGTAGGTGTTGCCACGGCCGTCGACGACGATCTCGTTCCAGCCTGCTGCGATCGACGAAAGATCCGCGTAGTCATCGTGGATCTTGGCCTCGCGGCCCGCGATCACGATCAGGCGGCCGTCGGGGAGCCAGTCGAAGGAGAATGGCAACTCGAACGGTACGCGGCGCACGACGTCCCGCTTGCCCTGAACGTCTACCGCGATGATCTCCTGAGCGCCCCAATCAGAGAACCAGAGACGGCCATCGTGCCACCGCGGCGACTCACCCATCGCCACGTCGGTCAAGAGCGTTTTCATGCGCCGTCTCGCATACGGAGTGCGTGGGCGACGCGCGCACGGTCTTCGGGTGACAGCTGCTGACCCATCTTGAACTTGCCCCAGACGCGCGTGGGCTCGATGTGAATCATGGCGAGCCTGGCCACGCCTGGCGCGTACATGGGATCGGTTGCCGTGATCGTACGATAGCCCTGCTCGGGTTGATACCGCGTGATGAGCCGATTGAGGTGATCGGCAACCGCATCGGGCTCACTCGCGATACGCGCCTCGCCCTCGATGATCGCTGTCCGATAATAGTGGTCCGCGCGTTGACCACTCTCCGGGTGCTCGAAGTACGAGGGCACGAACGCGAGGATCTCGTCGACCTCGAATACGACCCTGGCGTTCTGGCGGATGTCGGCGACCTGGCCATCGCCTTTCACGAGATGCACCTCGACCGCGTCTCCATCCGTGACAAACGGATAGAGGCCGATGTGCGGGCATCCCTCCGCATTCGCGGTGACGAGGCGTCCCATTCGCTGGCTCGCGATGAACGCGGCCAACTCGGTCGGTGTCGGTCGGTAGAACGGGTAGTCTATCACAGCCCCGCCATCGGTGATCTCATCACTCCAACGTGTCAAATACGCGAGGGCTCCCGCAAGTTCTCGGGATGCACTCATTCTTGCTCGGCTGCGTCGCCTTGCTCCAGACCGCGATGTTCCGCGGCGACCTCGCGCACACGGCTGTCTACGGCGATACCGGCATCGCGAAGCTGGCCGGCGTCAAATGGCGGTTCCACACCGGCGGTCGCGTGATCGCGTCACCCGCCATCGCGGCCCGGACCGCGTACGTTGGCAGCACGGACGGCAACCTGTATGCGGTTGATCTGGGCCACGGGACCCTGCGCTGGAAGCTCGCGACCGGCGCCCGCGTGACGTCCTCGCCAGCCGTCTCCAATGGCGTCGTCTATGTCGTGAGTTACGACGGGAATCTGTACGCGGCTGACGCCGCGACTGGCACGCTCAAATGGAAGTTCGCGACCCAAGGCGAGCGCCGGTTCGCGGGAACGCACCTCCATGGCGTTCTGCCAGTCGCCGAGCGGATGCCCGACCCATTCGACGTGTTCCTGTCATCGCCGGCGGTGTCCGAGGGTGTCGTGTACTTCGGCAGTGGCGACGGCTACGTCTATGCGGTCGACGCCGCGTCAGGCACACTGCGTTGGAAGTATCAGA
>DATHNL010000179.1:0-15680 GCA_035486035.1 Gemmatimonadaceae bacterium | reverse complement strand
TAGCCGAACGTCGAGAGGTCGACGGTCGACGGCATCTCGAGATGCGCCAAGACGCTCGCCAGCACCGCGCGCGCCGCTGTGCGCCACGCTGGGTTCGCGGCGCTGTCGGTCGCGGCGAGAATCGTCCCCACGAGCGGCTCGACGACGAGCTGCGGCGGCGGCATCGGACACGCGTGGTTGACATCGTTCCCGAACTGCACCTGCCCCACGATCGTCTTCGCCGTTCCCGCGCCGGACAACGTGTCGCGGACCGTCGGATCGACCGGCGCCTCGCGGATGAACGAGTAGTCGGTGACGCGCCCATCCTCGACGTGGACGCCTGGATAGTAGGCGATCACGACCGAGTGGAAGCGCTGCACGACCGGCACCAGCGGCACGACCTCGTTGAACGTCGACGAGTAATTCCAATCGCGGATCGGTGGCCGGGGCCGCGTGAGATGGAACGAGGCATGGCGGACGATCATCTTCTCGGGATCGAGGTAGACCGAGCCCTCGATATCCGCGGCGTCGAGCGACGCCCGCGGCCGAAAATCGATGCGGACGAGGCCCGACTGGTCGTCGACCAGATGGAAGCAATGGTTGTCCTCGAACGCCCGTTCGGTCAGGTCCTGGAACTGCACCAGATGCATGAACTGGGCTGGCTGGCCGTGCTTGGAGCCGCTCGTCTGCACCTCGCCGACCGCGTAGCGCTCCTCCTCCCAGCTGTCGCCCTCGAGCGTATCGGTCTCGACCCGCCGGTCCGCGTGTCCCGGGTCTCGCTCGACGTAGTCGTCGATCCGACGGAAGCGATACGGATAGTCGGTCATGAGGATGCGCATGCGCAGGATGTTCTCGTTCATCTGCGAGAACACGAGGGCGAGCGCGGGATCGACGGTGCTGTCCGGCACGCCGGGGTTCGTGCATTCGCGCGGGGCCTTTGCGCGGACCGTGACCTGCGCGAGCCGCACGACGTGGCGGAGGCGCAAGGTGATAGTGGTCACGGCCGGCGCCGGCAGGACCCGGACCGTGGTGTCGAACGGCGTAAAGCCGATTTGCCGCGCGCGTACCTTATAGACGCCAGGGGCGAGGCGGACGAAGGTGAACGCGCCCGTGCTATCGGCGAACCGCGAGATGCTCCCCGAGTTCCCCGGGTTGAGTGTGACGGTCGCGTAGGGAACGCCCGCCGCCCCTTCCCGATACAGCACGCGCCCGGTCAGGAGACCAGCCGTCGTCGAGTCCTGTGCGGAGAGCGGCGCGGCGCACAAGACAAAGGCGACGGCCGCCGTCAAGCTTTTATTCATCAATCGTAGGTAACTTAGCGAGCCGCCCACGTTGGTAGTGACGGCGTGCCTTGGCTCGGTTTCCACAGTCGACCATGCGGCACCAGCGCCGCCGGCCCGCCCGCGAACGGTCGAGGAACACCCAGCCACAGCCGGCGTCCTCGCACTGGCGAAGTCTGTGCCTCGGTACGGATACCAACAACTCGGCCGCCCGTTCCACGATGGGCCCGAGCAGTCGATGCGAATCGCTCCACTCCCATGTCACCTGGCCGTCGCGATACACCAACTGGCGCGTGCCGGCGATCCGACTCAGCCGGGCGAGCGCCGCGTCGGGCGGCATCTGGCTGGCGGCGAGGGAGCGAACAACCTGATACAGCTCCTCGCGGACCATGTGGATCCGAGTGACCTCGCGGGGGCTAAGGTGGAACGAGGAACGTGAGGCGAGCAGCCCGGCGCGGCGAGCCCACCGATCCACATCGGCCCCCGTGACTAATCGTTCTCGCGGATGCGACAGCCGGTCGGCGACGGTGTTCAGGAAGTCGAGTGCGAGGTCGCCCGCAACGAAGTGAAAGTCGTCCATGCGAATAGGGCGCAGAGCACCAGATCGAAGGCCGCATACGCGATTTGCGTACGCGACACGCCGACGCCAAAGGGGAACCAGATACCGGCGATATGCAGCGCCGAGAGCTCAGGCGCGAACAGTCCAATGGATACGAGTACCGCCGCGATCACCGCCAGCCATTGACGTCGGCCGGCGACGAGGATGGCCAGCATCGCGAGCGCGGCGAGGATTCTGGCCCACGACGTCGCATACATGAGGGCGACCATGACGGCAATAAAAATTACCGAGGGTCGCCGGACACCAAACCACGCGCGCCAGGCCATGATCCACGCCCCGATGATGAGCGGCACGATGATCGCATGCAGGGTCTCAGCGAATCCGGCGGTCTCGAACTGGCCCCAGTAGAACGTGACTTGATTGAGGCGCAGCATCGCTGAGAGTAGCAGCGCCGTGGCCATCCAGGATTGTCGGAGCGCCATCGCGAGGACCGCCAGGAGAACGAACGCCAGCGGCTCGATCCCGTCGACGATATAGCCCCAGAGCGTCCGCGACCACTCGAGCGCATACTGATCGCGCACGGCGTTGAGCTCACCAATAGCCGGCGCGATGTGAATGCCCCCATCCTCCCCAGGCGCGGCCCACACGCGAAGAGCGATCGTCGCGGATTGCAGTGGGGCGAGTACGAAATACCGCGGCTGGATGCTATACGGCGCGCCCGCATGTCCGAGATGCGTGCCGTTCACGTAGAGATCGTAGCCCTCGTCGACGTCAGGGGGCCCGCTCAACGCGAGTGTGTCATTGGCGGGGTCGGTGACCGTCACGTGCAAGCGATACCACGCAACACCAGAGGCGCCCCAACCGGGAACGTAGCCGGGGAGCCCAACGTCGGGATCACGCGCACCGGGTGGGGGAGTCAGGTCGACCATTTCCCAGTGAGAATCGTCGAACGAGGGATCGGCCCACCGGGGGTCATCGCCAACGTGGAACCGCCAGGGACCGTTGAGCGTGACGATTGATGGCCGATGACGATCAGCTGCCAGAGCATAACCTTATCCAGTGCTGGAACAGGTTATACTATGCGCCGCGCGGTCCTGACGCCATTTTCCCACCCCGTGAATTCCCGTCGACAGTTCCTCATCCGCGCCCCGCTCGCCGTGCTCGCCGCCGCCGAGGCGTGCCGTGGCCGCGAGCAAACCGCCGAGCCATCGTCGGCCGCCTCGACTCCGGGCGCGCCCCCCACGTTCGGCGCGGCGCCGGCGACCGGCCCGGTGGTCACGCCCGAGACGTTCGCCCAGGCCGAAAAGCTCGTGCAGATCCAGATGCGCGAGGACGAACGCGCAATGGTCGCGGCCAACTGGCGCCAGTCCATGGCCGCGCTCATTGAGCGACGCGTCGGCCCCCGCACGATCGCGCTCGAGGCCACGGACGTCCCCGCGACGCGCTGGAACCCCGTGCTCTCGCCCCCAGCCTCGCCGGCGCCCGATCATTTCGCCCGGAGCGCAAATGATGCTGGAGCGCTGCCATCCACGGATGCCGACATCGCGTATGCGCCCGTTCACCATCTGTCGCGGTGGATCGAGCGCCGGCAGCTGACCGCCGAGCGGCTCACGTCGATTTATCTCGCGCGACTGCAGCAGTTTGATCCCAAGCTCCACTGCGTGATCACCCTCATGGGGGACGCGGCGCTCGCGCAGGCGAAGCAGGCGGATGCCGAGATCGCGGCCGGCAAGTATCGGGGTCCGTTGCACGGGATTCCGTGGGGCGCCAAGGATCTGCTCGACACCGCCGGCGTCGCCACGACCTACGGCGCGGAGCCGTTTCGCAATCGCGTGCCGACGACCGACGCGGTCGTCGTGCGGCGGTTGCGCGATGCGGGCGCGATCCTCGTCGCGAAGTTGAGCCTCGGCGCGCTGGCGCTCAACGACATCTGGTTCGGCGGCCAGACCATGAATCCGTGGCTGCTCGAAGAAGGCTCGTCGGGCTCGAGCGCCGGTCCCGGCGCCGCGACCGCCGCGGGTCTCGTCGGATTCGCGATCGGCAGCGAGACGGGCGGCAGCATCGTGAGTCCCAGCATGCGCTGCGGCGTCACGGGGCTCCGACCCACGTTCGGCCGCGTGCCGCGCACGGGTGCCATGACCCTCTGCTGGTCGCTCGACAAGCTCGGCCCCATGGCGAGGAGCGTCGAGGACACGTTCCTCGTGCTCAACGCGATCTCGGGTCCCGACGCGGGCGACCTGGCATCGGTACCCAGCGCGTTGGAGTTCGACGCGCGTGGCTCCGTGCGCGGCCTGCGCGTGGGGTATGTGTCCAAGTGGATGAATGAGGCACCAGCGACGGACGTCGACCGCGCCGCGCTCGAACAGTGCACGAAGCTCGGCATGATCCCGACGGAGGTAACGCTACCGGACTGGCCCTATGACTCGCTCAATGTGATTCTCTTCGCAGAGGCCGCCGCCTCGTTCGAGGAAATCACGCTCAACGGCAAGATCCGCGAGCTCAAGGCTCAAGTGCCCGATGCGTGGCCGAACCAATTTCGCGAAGCGCGGTTTCTCTCGGCCGTCGACTTCGTGCAGGCCGATCGGTTCCGGCGGAAGGTCGCCCAGGAGATGGCGCGCGTGTTCTCGCAGGTCGACCTGCTTCTCGTGCCATCGTTGCGCGACGAGATGCTCGTCATCTCGAACTGCACCGGGCATCCGTCGCTCACATTGCGAACGGGGTTTGTGAATGTCTCGCAGGCGCGCAGCGATTGGGCGCCGGATCCTGCGCATCCGTTGCCGACCTTTTCGCCGCCGCGGCGGGTGCCGCATGGGGTGACGCTCATCGGGCGATTGTTCGACGAAGGCACGATTGGTCGCGCCGGTCTCGCGCTCGAGCGTGCGAGCGGCGTGGCGACGGAGCGGCCGCCGGGGTTTTAGCGCCGTTCGCCGTTCGCGGCGCGACGTTGGCTGCATACGCGTGTGCGCGGCGCTTCGCGACCGCTTACTGATTCGGGTATGCGTCTCGTTATTGCGGTGATATTCGCGGCTACCGCGAACCTTCTTGGTGGGCAAGAGCCTGCGATCTTCGCGCCGGGGGTCATCTCCGGTGGCTCGAACGAGCTGTCGCCGGCGTTCGCGCCGGATTGTCGATCGGTGTGGTATACCGTTGGCAACAGCACGGAGAGCGCGATCGTCACGTCGCATGTGGCGAACGGCAAATGGACCTCGCCGACCTTGGCCGAGTTTTCCGGATACTGGCGCGATCTGGAGGCGGCGATGGCGCCGGATGGGTCGTATCTCATCTTCGCCTCGAACCGCCCAGCGACGGAGGGCGGCGCGGCGCTCGACGGCAACTATGGCGGCGCGGTGCGGCCAGGTCGCGGCGGCAACCTGTGGCGCGTCGATCGGCGCGGGAACGGCTGGAGCAAACCCGTGCGATTGCCGGAGGCAGTCAACGCGAACACGTCGGTGTTTTCGCCGAGCGTGGTCGCGGACGGCAGTCTGTATTTCATGAAGCCGTCGCCGGAAACTGGACGATTCCAGATCTATCGGTCGCAATACACGAACGGCCAGTACGCACCGGCCGAACGCGTGTCGTTCAGCGACGAACAGTGGGGCAATGTCGATCCCGCGGTCGCTCCGGACGAGTCGTTCGCGGTCTTCTCATCGAACCGGCCGCCGACCGCGGACAAAGACAACGATTTGTTCATCGTCTTTCGTCAAGGTGGTGTCTGGGGCGAGCCAAAGTCGCTTGGGCCACGCGTCAACAGCCCCTCGAGCGAGATCGAGGCCCGGCTCGCACCCGACACGCGTACGCTCTTCTTCGCCAGCAATCGGATCGTGCCCACGCCCGCCGGGTCACCGGTCGCGATCGATCGCATGCGGGCGTGGAACAACGGGCTGATGCACATCTGGCGCGCGGATCTCTCGCCGTGGGTCACCGGCAAAAGTGGGTATTGCACACCGGTGGGTTAGCGCGCGAAATGGAGATTTGAGCCGAGCCGCACGGACGCTACCATCCGCGCATGAAATGGCTGCTCTTGCTGGCGATGGTGTGTCTGGGCGCCCCGGATCACCAGCACGATTTCGACTTCGAGTTCGGCGCGTGGAAAGCCCATTTGCGCGTGCGTCCGCGTTTGTCCACCGCCGAGTCGTGGACCGAATTCGATGGGACGTCGACGGTGCGCAAGATCTGGGATGGGAGAGCGAACGCGGGCGAGCTCGAGGTGTCGAGCGGGACGACGCACTTGGAAGGCTTGACGCTGCGTCTCTACAATCCGCAGACCCAGCAGTGGAGCATCTACTGGTCGAACTCAAAGGACGGCGCGATCAGCGGCACGCCGATGTTCGGCCGATTCGACAATGGACGCGGCGAGTTCTACGGACAAGACACGGCGAACGGCGCGAACGTCTACGCGCGTTTCATTTTCTCCGACATGACTCCGACGGCGTTCACGCTCGAGCAAGCGTTTTCCGCTGACGGCGGCAGGACGTGGGAGACGAACTGGACGGCCACGTTTACCAAGAGTTAACGAGTTAGCAAGCCCTTGCAATCATGGGGGAAGACGGGCATCGTCTTTCCCCCATGCGCTTCACTCTCTGCCTTCTGGCGATCCTCCCCAGCGTCGCCCACGCACAGACCTACGACACTCTGCTGTTCCGCGCGCTCTCATGGCGTGAGATCGGCCCATATCGCGGCGGACGGTCCGTTGCGGTCGCGGGCTCGGCGGCCCGTCCGTACGAGTACTGGATGGGTACGACCGGCGGCGGCGTGCTCAAGACGACCGACGGCGGCATTCACTGGTCTCCGGCCACCGACAAGTACTTCGGCGGCACGATCGGCGCGATCGGCGTCAGCGAGTCCAACCCGGACATCGTGTACGTCGGCACCGGCGAGTACGACATCCGCGGCAACGTCTCGCACGGCGACGGCGTGTTCAAGACCACGAACGCCGGCAAAACGTGGGAAAAGGTCGGCCTGGCCGACACGCGACAGATCTCGCGGGTGCGCGTCGATCCGCGCGACCCGAACATTGTCTACGTCGGCGCCCTCGGCCACGTGTGGGCGCCGAACCCGGACCGCGGGTTGTACAAGTCGACGGACGGCGGAAAGACCTGGACCAAGATCCTGTTTCGGAACGACTCGACGGGCATCTCCGACGTCGTGATCGACCCGAACGACTCGCGGACGATCTATGCGGCGTTCTGGCAGGCCGGCCGGAAACCCTGGCAGTTGGTGAGCGGCGGCGCCGGGAGCGGCATCTTCAAGAGCACCGACGCCGGCGCCACGTGGACGGAGATCACGCGCAACGCTGGGCTGCCGACGGGCATCATCGGCAACATCGGCCTCGCGGTTTCGCCGGCAAACTCGCGCCGCGTCTGGGCCCTGGTCGAGGCCGACTCCGGTGGGATGTACCGGTCGGACGACGGCGGACAGACGTGGACCAAGACCAACAGCGAGCGCAAGCTGCGCCAGCGGGCCTGGTACTATACCAAGATTTTCGCCGACCCGAAGGACGCTAATACTGTATACGCACTCAATACGAATTTTTACAGGAGCACCGACGGCGGAAAGACGTTCAAGAACATCCCGGTGCCGCACGGCGACAACCACGACCTGTGGATCTCGCCGGCCGACGCGCAGCGGATGATCGAGGCGAACGACGGCAGCGCGAACGTGTCGTTCAACGGTGGCAAGTCGTGGTCCGAGCAGGACGATGCGACGGCCCAGTTCTACCACGTCACGACGACGACGGACTTTCCGTACAAGGTCTGCGGGGCGCAGCAGGACAACTCGACGCTCTGCGGTCCTTCGGCGCAGGCCGGCGGGATCGACATTAGCGATTGGCAGGAGATCGGCGGTGGCGAGAGCGGCTACATCCAGGTGCGGCCCGACAGCACCAACATCGTGTACGCCGGGAGCTACTCCTACCTCTCGCGCAAGGATATGCGGACAGGACTCCAAAAGGAGATCACGCCCTGGCCTGAGAACCCCATGGGCCACTCGGCGGGTGATCTCAAATATCGGTTTCAGTGGACGTTCCCGATCCTGATCTCGCCGCACGATCCGAATACGATGTATGTCGGCGCGAACGTCCTGTTCAAGTCGACGAACGAGGGGCAGACGTGGCAGACGATCTCGCCCGATCTCACCCGGCACGACCCCGCCACGCTCGGCGCATCAGGCGGTCCGATCACGAAAGATCAGACATCGGTCGAGTACTATGCGACCATCTTCTCGATCGCCGAATCTCCGCTCACGAAGGGCGAGATCTGGACCGGAAGCGATGACGGCGTCATTCAACTGACGCGAAACGGCGGGACCACGTGGTCCAAAGTCTCCCCGACGGAGTGGGGAGAGTGGATGCGGATCTCCAGCATCGACCCGTCGCACTACGATGCCGGCACCGTGTACGTCGCCGGCAACCGCTACCAGATGGATGACCAGCGCCCGTATCTGTTGAAATCGACGGACTACGGCCACACGTGGAAGCTGATCACGAATGGCATTCCGGAGACCGAGTTCACACGCGTCATCCGTGAAGATCCGGTGAAGCGTGGACTCCTGTATGCCGGCACGGAGCGCAGCGTATATGTCAGCTTCGACGACGGCGCGCACTGGCAGTCGCTCCGCCGCAACCTGCCGCTGGTGCCAATTCACGACCTGGCCGTCAAAGACAACGACCTCGTCGCGGCGACGCATGGCCGATCGTTCTGGATCCTGACCGATGTCTCCCCGCTCCGTCAGCTCGCGGCCGGGATGACGCCGACGCAGATGCACCTGTTCAAGCCGGCGCCGGCGTATCGCGTGTCATGGGGTGGATTTGGTGACGGCGGCGGAGACGCCGCGGCACACCCTCACGGAAAGAATCCGCCCAACGGGGCGGTGATCTACTATACGCTCGCCGATTCGACGTCGGCGGTCACCATGGAGTTCCTCGACTCGGCCGGCCACCTCGTGCGCAAGTTGAGCTCGCGGCTCGACAGTGCCAGCCTGGCCGATAGCACGGAGCACGCCGACAGCGTGAAGGCGGTCCGGCGCGATAGTCTGACGCGTGCCGGGGTCCCCTCTGACAGCATCACCAAGCTGCTGGCCGTACCGGACACCACGAAGGCCGACGATGAAAGCGAGTCGCATCACGTCCCGCCGCCGCCGCGCATCCCGGCCAAGCTCGGCCTCAACATGTTCGCCTGGAACATGCGCTACCCCGACGCGAGCGCGTTCGACAATCTCATCATGTGGAACGGCAACGTGAACGGACCGGTCGCACCACCGGGACGCTACACGGTGCGGCTGACCGTGGGCAGCGAGACCCAGTCGCAGCCCCTCATCATTCGCGGAGATCCGCGGAGTCCCGCCACGCCGGCGGGGTATGCGGCGCAGTTCGCGCTGGCGATGCGCATTCGCGATCGGCTGAGCGCGGCGAACGATGCGGTCAAAACTATTCGCAACGTTGCGTATCAAATTCGCTCGGACAGCGCAGATGCCCCAACGGGCTTCGTGGACATCGCCGCGCCGTTCGTGGTCCGGATACACGCGATCGAAGGAGAGCTGTATCAGGTCCAGAACCGGAGCGGACAGGACCCGCTCAATTTCCCGATCAGACTCAATAACGAGATTGCGGCGCTCGCTGGCACGGTCTCGAGCGCGAACGGACGGCCGACCGCGCCGACCTACGCGGTGTTCGAGACACTCTCGGCCGAGCTCGACGCGCAGCTCACCGCGCTCAAGACCGTGCTCACCACTGATCTCCCAAAACTCAATGCCGTTCTGCGCGCCGCGGGTCGGTCGGAGATCGTGCCCCGCGCGGAAGAACCACCGAAGCCAAAGAAGCCCACGATCACGGCGTCGAGGTAGCGCCTGGACTTCGCACTCGACTACGAGACGTTCACCGTCGGCCGCTCGCTCGGCGTGCGCGCCGACGGGTTCGAGTGGCTCCGCCGCATTCCGGCCCACAGTCTGCACGCGATCATCACGGATCCACCGTACGGCGTGAAGGAGTTCGACCGCGATCAGTTGGAGCGGCTGCGCAATGGGAACAAGGGCGGCATCTGGCGCATTCCGCCGAGCTTCGATGGCCACGAGCGCTCGCCCCTGCCCCGCTTCACGGCGCTCAACGCGAAAGAGCGCTCGGCGCTGCGTGACTTCTTCCTTCGCTGGTCGCGACTGGCTGTTCGCGCGCTGCGCCCGGGCGGTCACGTGTTCGTCGCGGGCAACGCGTTCCTATCGCAACTCGTCTGGTCGGCGATCGTCGACGGCGGCCTCGAGTTCCGCGGCGAGCTCATCCGCGTGGTTCGCACGCTCCGCGGTGGAGATCGGCCGAAGAATGCACACGAGGAATTCCCCGATGTGTGCTCAATGCCTCGTGGATCGTACGAGCCCTGGGGAATTTTTCGCTCGCCGCTCCCGCCAGGGATGAAAGTGTCGGACTGCTTGCGGGCGCACGAGACCGGAGGCCTCCGGCGGCTCAGCGATGGCCGACCGTTCCTCGATGTGATCCTGAGCGAGCGCACGCCGAAGCGAGAGCGCGCCATCGCCGATCATCCCAGCCTCAAGCCGCAGTCGCTCCTGCGACAACTCGCGTATGCGGTGCTGCCCCTCGGCCGCGGGGTCATCGCCGATCCCTTCATGGGATCCGGATCAACGCTCGCCGCGGCCGAAGCGGTCGGAGCGCAGTGCGTGGGCGTCGAGCGCGACGCCGAGTATTTCGCGCTGGCGAGTAGAATCGTCAACAAACTGGTTGACGTTTCGATAAGAACTACGTAGATTCGCCCCACATGCAGTTGGGAGCCGTATTCGATGCGTTGGCGAATGAGCCCCGGCGCGAGATGGTCGCGCGCCTGGCCCGGGGGTCAATGACGACGCCGGAGATCGGCCGGCATTTCGGCTTCACCCGCCAGGCGCTCAATCGGCATGTCGGAATTCTCGAGGATGCCGGTTTGATCCGACGGACGCTCAAGGGCCGAGTGCACGAGGTGGCACTGGTGCGCAGCTCGCTCGACGAGGTGGCCGAGTGGGTGTCCATCGTTCGACGAGGTTGGGAAGGCAATCTGGATCGCTTGGGTACTCTGCTCGGGGGAGGCAACGATGTCTAAGTCCGTTTCGCTCCATCGCGACTACCCAGCACCGCCAGAGCGCGTATTCGCGGCGTTCACGAACGTCGAGCTCCTCAGTCGGTGGTTCGGGTGCGGGCCGGACATGTTGTGGACGGTCCACATGTGGGAGCCGCGCGTGGGCGGCGCCATCCACGTGAGCCTCAAGTTCGAGAAGGGGCCGTATGAAGTGCGGGGCGAGTTCCTGCAGGTCGACCGTCCGCGGCGTCTCCGCTACCGGTTCGGCAGCGATCAGATCGTCGACGTGACGATCGATCCGCACGGGTCCGGGAGCCGTGTGACCGTAAACCACGCGGGGCTCGAGAATTCGGAGATGTGTGGGATCATTACCGGCGGCTGGACCGCCGGCCTCGGACAACTCGATGCTGTTCTCGAGCCCGTGGGGGGGCGAACCAACCAGTCGAGCAGCGCGTAGCGCTGCATCGACGAGCCGCGGAGCGGCCATAACGTCCGACGCCTGTTACATACCTGCGACAGGTCGCGCGCACGATGAATCGCGAGCTGGTGAGCACCGTTGACCAGTATTGTCCCCAAACAAAGATTCGTCTGAGCGTCTCCGCTCTCGTCCCGTTCTCAGGGAGTACTTAGCCATGCGTCGCACGTCGTTTGCTGTTGCTTCTCTGTTCCTCTCCGCCACCGCTGTCGCCCAGACCGCTCAGCAGTCCAACGGCTCGATCGGTAGCACGGTCCTCGGCGCCACCGGTCTCACCAACGGCACAAAGGTCACCATTCAGATGCTCGACTCGGTGACCACGCTGAACCTCGGCGCGACGTACAACGCGCAGGTCTCGCAGGCGTTGGTCGGCTCGAGCACGAATATTCCCGGCGGTTCGCCTGCGGTGGTGAAAGTCGTCGCCAACACGGGCTACCCCGCCACGTACTCGCTGGCGCTCGTGTCGCTCACCGTCAACGGCCAGGCGACCCCAGTCTCGGGTGGCATGCCGGTGCTGAACAAAGTTGGCACCGCGGTGAACGGCGCGGGTGACGCGTTGGGGAATGCGGTGGGCAACATCTTCAACAAGCAGAAGAATCAGCCCAAGGCTCCGCCCCGCCCGGCGGCGGCGGTGTCCGGCACGCGCATCTACGTCCCCTCGAACTCCGCGGTCATCTTCACGTTGACCTCTGCGGTGCCGACGCAGAACGCGCAAGGACAGCCGGCGGCCGGCACTGCGCCTGGCGTCGCGCAGCCAAGCGCGCAGCCGGCGCCAGCTGGCGCACCGGCAGCAACGACATCAAACACTGTCGTGTACTACCAGATCCAGTATCAGTTGACCGGCTGCCAGCGCCAAGCGCCGCACATCATCTGCAACATTACGGTGACCAACCAGCGCGGCGGTGACATCATGTTGAACGGCGCGGGCGGTGCCTACTACATCGACCAGTCCGGCAATCGGGTGAATGCCGATATGCGCAGCCTCGCCAATTGCGTGGGCTGGGGTGCGTGCCAACTCGTGCCGAACATCGCGATGGCCGGCCAGTGGCAGTTCATGGACCAGGACAACCATGCCACGCAGCTCGTGCGGTTGCAGATCCACGAGAACGGCGTCCCGGTCGCTCAGTTCAACAACGTTCCGATCAACTAATAAGCTCGGCCGGCAGTTCCTTTTCCACGACCTGTCCGCCGACCACACTGACGTAGAACACTTTGGCATCTGGCTTCGAGGCGACGACGCGCTTGACGTCGTTGTCCTCGAAGTAGATGCCGGCGTTGTTGTAGCACGCGTACCCGGGCTTCATCTGGCCGGAGCCGATGAGCTTCAGGTACAGCGGCCGACGCTGGCCCTCGGCGTCATAGTGCGGACAGTGGCTCCCCTTGAGCAGGCCGAGGGCTTGCACGATCGACAGTTCCTTCGGACGGGAGTCGGTCGTGCCTTCCTCGAACCAGCAGAGCGACCCCGCGCTCGCGCCGCCGAGCACGATGCCGCGGTCCCAGGCATCGCGCAGCACCTGATCGATCCCTTGCGCCTTCCAGATCACCTGTTGGTTGAGCGTGTTGCCGCCCGAGCAGACGATGCCATCCATCGACAGGAGCACGTCGGCGAAGGACTGGTTTTGTTCATAGCTACTGATGAAGCTGGTCTGGACGAACGGCGCGACGTTGACCTTCTCGCAGTCGTGATAGAATCGGATGATGCCGTCCGCGTGATCCGCGGACGCGGTCGGCAGGTAGCAGATCCGGGGACGCGGCTTGCCGGTGAGCGACGCCATGTAGCGGATCCACACGTCGTTGTACACGCCACCGGCGATCAGAATTTTCCGCGTGGCCGCGGAGCCGTGGCTGCCGAGCATCGTCGCCGCCGGTTCGAGTTTCGTGGCGGCGATGCCTAAAGAGCCGAGTGCGGTCTGGGCGACGAACTCTCTGCGTTCCATGATCACGTGTGCTCCGTATGGAGTGCGTTGTCGAGGACTTCCCGGAGTTTGCGGCCGACGATCACGTCGTCGCCGGCCCGCATCATCCATGGGCCGACGACGATGGTGTGCTCGTCGGAGTGGAGACCGGCGGCCCCGGACGCGTGGCCGGTCCCTGGATTGAGCTCGATCGCCGGCGTGCCCTTGGCGAGCGCGTCGGCGACCGCGATCGGCGTGATGCCCACCCGTGTCTGATCATACCGGATCATGAGATGCGGGACGTGATTCGCCACGGGCGGTACGATGATCTCAGTGGTGAGCGTGGGCACACCCTTGAGCGCGGCCGCGATCCGCTCGCATCGGCTGCGTGCCTCGCCTTCGATCCCTTCGTCCGTTTTCGCGAGCAGCCAGTCGACCGCCGCGACCATGCCAATGATCTGCTCTTTGGCAACCTTCATCCCGCGTCCGACGGATCGATCGTTGGGATTGTTGTTCAGCGTGGCGGCAGCGATGAGATCCTTGCGTCCCAGCAGCAGTCCAGCGTTCTGCGGCCCGCGCATACCTTTGCCTCCCGAGAACGCGACGAGGTCGAACCCCATGCCCGTCAGGTTCCACAGGTTCGCGATCGGCGGCACGTCGGCGGCCGCATCGTTGAACGTCGGCACGCCGTGTGCTCGCGCCACGCGCACCCAATCTTCGCGCGAGATCTGCCCGCCCTCGGCCGCGTTGAAATAAAACGCGAGCGCGGTGCGGTCGGAGAAGGCTTTCTCGTAGTCGTCGAGCGTCGTCACCTCGACCAACGTCGCTCCGTCCATCTCCAGCGCGTGCTCGTGGACGAACCGGTGCGCCGATTGGATGATGATTTCATGAGGAAGGCCGGCGACGCGCGCTGGCACGTCGCGGGCACCGTCCGGCGCATTGCGCGTCATGCATCCGGCGACGCCAAGTGACAGCGCGGCGGCCGCGCCCGATGACACCAGCGCCGCCTCGCACTTGAGTCGCTGCGCGAGGTATGTACCGGCCGCGCTCTGCAGCTCGCGCAAACGCACGTTGTGGCTCGACGCGACCGTGATCGCCGCCTGCACCTCGGGCGGCATGAGGGACGCGGTGAGGTACGTGTACGTGCCCGCCGCATTAATGATCTTCGGGACGCCGAGTTTGTCGTAGTAGTCGATCGCGGCCGGCGCTTGCTCGCCGGGAAGCTTGAGGCCGAGCGAGGCGGCAAGCGCGACGCCGTTCTCGATGAAGCCGCGTCGGGTGGTCATTTGTCCCTCCGTCTGGCGATACGCCACGTGAAGGGTACATAGTAACACAACATGCGACCGACTTCCGCGCGATGGGTCATGGTGGGATGGCTATTCGTGCTGAGCGCTGTCGCTTACCTCGATCGGGTGAACATCTCGATCGCCGGCACGTGGCTCGCGCGCGTGTACGGGTTCGACAACCAGGCGTTGGGATGGGTGTTCAGTGCCTTCGTCCTGGGCTACATGCTGCTGCAGGCGCCGCTCGGTCGTGTCGCCGACCGCTGGGGCGCCCGGCGCACCTTGACGCTCGCCGTCATCTGGTGGGCGGTGTTCACGGCCCTGACGGCATCCGTTCCCGCCGGGGCGTTCGCTTTCCCCGCGCTGCTCTCGATCCGGTTCCTGCTCGGCACCGGCGAGGCGGTGATGTACCCCGCCGCGAATCGCATCGTCGCCGCCTGGGTCCCGCCGGCGGATCGCGGCCTTGCCAACGGCATCATCTTCATGGGCGTCGGCCTCGGCGCGAGCGCGGCACCGCCGCTGGTCACGGCCATCCTCGTGCGACACGGATGGCGCGCTCCGTTTTACGTGTGCGCGGTGCTGGGTCTCGTGGCCGGCGCCATCTGGTTCCTGCTGGCGCGCGACGCCCCGTCGGACGTTCCCGCACCCACGCGCGTCGAACCGCACATCCCGTGGTGGTCGATCGCCACCAATCGCACCGTCGCCCTTCTCACCCTGAGCTATTTCTGCTATGGCTACGCGGCGTACATCTTCTTCACCTGGTTCTTTATCTACCTCTATAAGGTGCGCGGCGTCGACCTCAAGTCGAGCGCGGTGTTCGCGGCGCTCCCGTTTCTGGCAATGGCGGCGGGATCGTTCGTGGGAGGTCTCGTGAGCGACGCGCTGTCCCGCTCATACGGCCGACGGATCGGCCGATGCGGCGTCGCCGCCGTGGGTATCGCAATCGCGGCGGCGTGCATCGGCGCCGGCACGCATCTCACGAACGCCGGCCTCGCCAGTCTCGTCCTCGCCAGCGGCGCTGGTGCGCTCTACCTGGCGCAGAGCGCGTTCTGGTCGGTGAGCGCCGACATCGCTGGACCGTCGGCCGGGGCTGTCTCTGGCGTGATGAACATGGGCGCGCAGTTCGGTGGCGTCGTGACCGCATCGCTCACGCCAT
>DATHNL010000178.1:0-32462 GCA_035486035.1 Gemmatimonadaceae bacterium | reverse complement strand
TCGAGCGACTGCTTGAGCGTCAAGAGCGTGCCCTGGGCGAGCGAGAGGTTACGTTCAGCGTCGAGCGCCGCCAGTTGCACGTCGGGGTTCGACAGCAAGGTGATCTCGCTCTCAGGCGTCACGGTGACACCCGCTTTGATCGGCAGCGTTTCGACGCGGCCCGCCGTGACGGCCGAGATGATGCGCACGTGCTCCGGCAGCAGTGTGCCAGGCGCGCGTACCTGCCGCAGCATCGTCCCGCGCTTCACGGAATCGATCCACAGCGTGCTCTTCTCCACGGAGGGTGGACGCGACTCCAGCCGGCTGACCGAAACGGTGAGCGCGCCTATGACTACTACGGCGCCGGCAATGATCAGATACCGGACGCGCGATTTTGGTTTACTGCGGACGATGTCCATGGCGTCTTATATAAGAAAGAGCCATGCCGGTCGCCACCGGTACGCTAAGCTAACTAGCTATAGCGAGTTACGAGCCGGCGGCTCGCTCGGGTTCCCACCGCGCTTGGGATTTCAGTCCCATTATCGGACACGGTCAGCGCTTACGCCAGTAATAGTACGATAGGCCTACCGAGCCGAGCGCCGCCGTGAGTATGGCGATGAGCGTGGCGACGAATGCGCTCTGGGGGCGTTGCGAGTCGAGCCCGGCGCTGATCGTGAACACGCCAGCGACCACTATGAGGTAGCCAGCCGCTTTGTGCGTGCGGGCCCACACAGTGTCGTCCGACAGCGTCCATTTGGTGCGGATGCCGAAGTAACGATTCGGCTTGGTGAACGGCATCGCGGCGCCGAGTATGGCGAAAAGGGCACCGAAGCTAATGTAGACTACACTGTTGATGTTCACCGCGTGGCCGAGGGCGACGTTCAGCATCGCCCACTGAACGACGGCTTCGAACGCCACGATCGCCGTGACGACGAGATTGTATACGACGCCGTTCTCGTAGTTCGCTTTCCGGGAATCGAACTTCGGGAGCACAACGGACAAGCCCCAGACGAAGACCATCATGCATGGCAGCAGCCAGGCGCCAATGATGCGAGGGGACCAGCCGTTGGGTTGGCCGTTGATGCCCCAGTGCGTTGGCATCGGCGACGGGAGCTCGTAATAGACCGAGTTCGTGTAGACCAGGGTGAGCGCCAGGGGCCAGGCCGGCAGCGAACGCAGTAGTTGGCGGTTCATCACCATATATACTTTATCAAATGCCGACACGTCACGCGACTGCCACCTGGGAAGGTGGCCTACAGAAAGGGAAGGGCTCGTTCTCTGGCGAGAGCGGCGCGGTCTCCGCGTCATTTTCTTTTGGATCACGATTCGAGCAGGCAAAGGGCTCGAATCCCGAGGAGCTCTTAGCGGCCGCCGAGGCGGCGTGCTACAGCATGGCGCTTTCCGCCGGGCTGGAGCAAGCGGGCACGCCGGTCACGAAGGTCGAGACTCGCGCGGCAGTCACGATCGAGAAGGTGGGCGCGGGTTTCGCGATCACGAGCATCAAACTCGTGGTGCGCGCTACTGTCCCCGGCATTGACGCCGCGAAGTTCAAGGCCGCGGCGGATAAGACGAAAGAGACCTGTCCGGTCTCTCAGGCGCTCAAGGCCGTGCCGATCGAGCTCGATGCTCAGCTCGTGACTTGACCACCGGTCACCAGCAATAGCCAGAGAAAATTCGGGGCGACGACGGATGGCGGCGCGCGCAGTGAGCGCTCATCCGCGAATGCCCGCATCTCGGCTTGAATCTGATCGGCCAGATCGGGCGCGGTGAAGAAGTAGACGTCCGGCGCATCCACGTCTTCCATCGCCGCCCGCACTTCGAGTGGCACGCCGCGTTGTTTGTACACGACGTCGAACGTCCAGCGTCCGACCCGACTGACGGGGACTATCGCGATTTCGCGCGCCAGTCGATCGATGTCATTCGACTGGAGGATGCAGAGCTTCGACGTCAGGCGCTCGAGGAATGGCCGTACCTCCCCGGAGTCGAAATTCATGGAGGCTTCCTCGAGCACCATCGTCGTCACACGTTCGAGGTCGGCTTGTTGATCGCTTCGATCTCAGCGGTCGCGCGATTCAAGATCTCGCGAATCTTGTGGAGCTTGTCCACGTCGTGCGTGCGCGTGGCCGTTGAGTACGTCGCGCGTGCGATGTTCTTGAACGCGTGGTGCACTTCGACCATAGGACCGCCGAAGAACGAGCCGGCGAAGTCGGCAATGCGATCGAAGATCTCGTCGACGCTCGACTTGTTGTCCTCGAGATACTTCCGCCCTTGGTCGGTGATCTCGTAGATCTTCCGTCCGCCTTCGTCGACGGAAGTCTTCGCGTAGCCCGCGTCTTCCAGGAACTGGAGCGTCGGGTACACGGCGCCAGGACTGGGCGAGTATGTCCCGCCGAGGCGCTCTTCCATGGCCTTGATGATCTCGTAGCCGTGCCGCGGCTTCTCACTGAGAAGGCGCAGGATTACGTACTTGAGATCGCCTTGCTCGAACATGCGGCCACCGCGATGACGTCCGCGCTGACGCCCGCGGTCCGTTTCGCCCCACCAGCCGCCACCCCACCAATTTCCATCTCCCCAATTGCCACGCATAATCAACCTCGTAAATGTAAAGATATATCGTTAAGTAATATCTTAATGCCACTCAAGATATATCGCAAGTAGCTCTAATCGGGGATCTCGCTATATTATTTCCCCATCATGCGTTACGCCTTCGTCGCGTCGTTCCTCGTCGGACTGATCCTCACCGTGTTCGCGATGCTGAACGGTGTCGAGCGCCCGGAGCGACGCCCAGGCCGGCGGCGTTTCGCTCTCGACCTCCCGACCGTCGCCGGATTCGCGACCGTGTTCGGCGCCACCGGCTACCCGCTCGCCGTCTACAGCTCGCTCGGCTGGGTCGCCGTCCTCTCGATCGCCACCGCCGCCGGAGTCGGCGGCGTCATCGCGTCGCTGTGGCTTGTCGCTGGCTGGGCAATTCCCGCCGCGAAGGCCGAGGTCGTCGATGAGCGCTATGTGCTCCAGGGGTGTATTGCGAAAGTTACCGAAGTCTCCGCAGATGGAACCGGTGTGATCGCTTTCGAGGATGCGGGGGTACGACAGACAGCGCGCGCGGTTGGACTCGACGGCGTGCGGCTCGAGCTCGGCACGGAAGTCGCGATCGAGCGCGTAGAGGGCGGCGTAGCCTACGTCGAACCCTGGACACAGGTCGAAGCCCGCTTGTAGAGAAGCGGGAGGGGTGGGCCGATGAGCGATGCGGCGATCTTCCTCTGGGTACTAGGCGGTCTCTTCGTCGCTCGCATCGTCGCCGCGACCGTCGTCTTCTACTTCATCCTGCCCCGTGGCGACCGGTGTCCGAACTGCGACGCGATCACGATCCGCACGCAGAAGAAAGTCTGGAATCGCCTCTTCCCATACTTGCGCACCAGTTGGTGCATCGCGTGCGGATGGGACGGTGTGCTCCGCCATGGGCCGCTAAGCGTGCCTGAGGCCACGACGTCGCATCACGAGCTGAGTGGGCACGGCATCGAGGACGACGATTAGGTTCTGATCGTCGCTTCGCCCAAAAAGTCGACCTCAGTCGTGTAGACGTTCGTGAGCGAAGCGAACGACGCGCCATTCAGGCTAGCCCGATCGCCCGATGTCGGAGCAAGAGCCCCGGCGCACATTCTTCGAGCCATGGCTACCAAGACATTGACATCAGATCTCGCTGGCGCTGTCGAGCGCGCCGGCCGCGCGGTGGTGGCAATCCACGCCCGCCGCCGCATTCCTTCCAGCGGAATCCTCTGGCGCCCGGGCGTCATCGTCACCGCCAATCACACCCTCCACCGCGAAGATGACATCACCGTCACGACCGCTGACGGCAACCGCATCCCCGCCACGCTCGCCGGTCGCGATCCGACCACAGACCTGGCCGTACTCCGCATCGACGCGCCCAACCTCCCGGCCGCCGAGATCGCCGACAGCGATGCCCTCGGCGTCGGAAGCTTCGTGCTCGCCGTCGGCCGCCCCGGCTTGGATCTAACCGCGACGTTCGGGATCGTGAGCGCCCTCGGCGCCGAGTGGCGTACCTGGCGCGGCGGATCGATCGACCGCTGGATCCGCCTCGACCTCCGCATCGCCGACGGCTTCTCCGGCGGCGCACTCGTCACGCAGACAGGCACGATCGCGGGCCTCAACACGTCGGGCCTGACGCGGGGAAGCGCGATCGCGATCCCAACGTCGACCGTCGACCGCGTCGTCACTCAGCTACTCACCACCGGCCACGTGCCGCGCGCGTACCTGGGTCTAGGCCTCCAAGCCGGCGTACGCCTCCCCGCAGCCCTCGTGACGAAACTCGGCCGCGACAGTGACCTCGCGCCGATCATCGTGTCGATCGAATCGGGAAGCCCTGCCGATCGCGGCGGCCTCCTCGTCGGCGACATTCTCGCCGACGCCGACAAGGCCGCGATACACGATGCGTCCGATCTCATGGGCGTGCTCACGGCCGATCGCATCGGCAAATCCTTGACGGTGCGCGTCGTCCGCGGCGGCGAGCCGCGTGAGCTCACGGTCACCGTCGGCGAGCGCCCCCGCTGAGCACGCCCACGCGGGTCCTCGTCGTCGCGTCATCGGCCGCCGTACGGGCCGAGCTCGAGGCCGCGCTGGCGGGACGTCCGACGATCACGGTCGTCGGGCGCTCCCCCGACGTGATCATCTCAGACGACGACGTCCCCTCGTCACTCGGCCGCCAGGCGCCCGTGATCGCACTCCTGGACGACCCCGCGACCCAAGCGACCGCCGCGCTGCGCGCCGGTGCGCGCGCCGCGTTGCGGCGTGACGCGTCAGCACCCGAGTTGGTCGCCGCCATAGAGGCGGTGGCAGCCGGGTTGGTCGTGCTGCACCCCGATGCCGTGCCACGACCCGCGGCATCCGCGCCGGACGCAGCGGAACCCCTGACGCGACGGGAGCGCGAGATCCTGACGCTGCTGGCCGATGGCCTCGGCAACAAGGCGATCGCCGCGCGCCTGGGCATATCCGATCACACCGTGAAGGCCCACGTCGGCGCGATCTTCGACAAACTCCACGTCGGCACCCGCGCCGAGGCCGTGGCGCTCGGGCTCAGGCTCGGGTTGATCGCACTGTAGGGCGCTACCCCACCACCACGAGCCGGACCCACTCCGGCCAGTTGCCGGTGAGCTCGAAGAAGTCCTCGAAGTACGTGAGCCCGAGGTCCTCGAGCTCACTGATGAGCGACGTCAGCGCATCCTCGCCCACGAGGGGCCCGATCGCGATCACCCGCCCTTCGACGCGAAACTCCTCGTCGGTCAGGTTGAATCGCGCATCGAGGCCCGCGCGCGTGAGCCCCACGCGCTCGAACGCGTCGCGCCGAATGAAAATCGTCGGACTGCCCTGAGCGATGGAGAGCGGCATGACTCCAATATAAAATAGAGGTCATTGCCTCCGCGGCATGCTGGCCATCAATCGGGCCTGCAGCGTCGGGCTATCAGGCAAGGTCCACATCACGGTGCGCCTTTGGCCGGTCGACATTATGATGGTGCCGAGGATCTGGTGCACCTTGTTGATCTGCGCGGCAATTCCGGATTCCTTGGCCAGCAACGCGCTGCCCTCGAGTCCCGGCAACCGCTGGAGCCCGTTCGCTGCCGTCCAGATGACTGGCACGTTGAGGCCACTCGTCGTATCTGGTATCCCCCCGACCGCGATGCCGTCGTCGCTGATGTCGGACATGGTGCCGGGCTGATCGCGATAGAGGTAGTGCAGCGAGTCGCCACGAGTCCACACCGCGGGGACCCACGTGAGCGAAATACTGTCAAAGACAGAGCCCGCGACCCAGCCGCTATCGTTGACGCCCGTATTGCTCCGGTTGGGAGTCGATGCTCTCGCGGGGATCAGCGATATCAGCTGCTTCGTCGGCGTGAACACAAACCCCGTGAAGTTGAGCGAGCTCGTTCCGGCGATGTATCCTGCATCGGAGATAGAAGTCGCCGTGCCTTGGAACGGCTGGCCACCGCCACCGGCGTACAGTCCGTCGGGGTTACCGAACGCCGTCCATACGGTCGCAAAGAACGGCGACCCCTGTGGCTCTCCCGAAATCGGCACGTAGCAGTCCCCCACGACGACGCCGGAGTCGTTGATGCTGTACGGATCACAGCTGTAGCCCGCGCCGAGCGGGCGCAGCACCTTCACATCGCCTTGCCAGTCCCATACCCCGGCCTCGATGTGTGGGGCGTGGCCGGTGCCGCCGAGGTCCGTCAGCTGGACTGCCACTTGCGCGCGATCGTTGACCGAGAACGCGTAGGCGATGGTGAACGAATCAACCGGAAGATGCAGAAACGTGAAGCCGCGGTCGGCGACCCACCTGAAGATCGTGCTCCCAAACGTCGTATTGTTGACGGAGTCTCCGACGATTTCGCCCAGGTCGTTGAATGCGACTGGCTCCACTCCTTCATTGTCGAACGCGGGAAGCGCCGCGACATGCACGCCCGTGATGTACGGAATCGCTCCAGGCGGTACGGTTACATCGCGTTCCATTGTCGAATCCGCGAGTGGGTTCGAGGCATTCGAGCAGGCAAGCGACACGGCAGCGAACATACCGACTGCGAGACTGACGGCAATGCGCATACGACTCTCTCTCAAGGTTTTTGGGCAGTCGGCTTGCGTGCACGCCGCATACCAGAGGACGTTTCAGACATGTCTTTTCTGGAGGCCGAGTTTGACGTCCTTGTGATCGGAGCCGGTCACGCCGGCACCGAAGCAGCGGTCGCGGCCGCTAGACTCGGTTGCCGCGTCGCACTGGTCACGAGCGCGCTCGAGACTATCGGCCAGATGTCGTGCAATCCCGCTATCGGCGGCGTCGCCAAAGGCACGGTCGTCCGCGAGGTCGACGCCCTCGGCGGCATCATGGGCCGCGCGACGGATCTGGCGACGCTCCAGTTCCGGATGCTCAACCGTGGCAAGGGTCCGGCCGTCTGGTCGCCCCGCGCGCAATGCGACCGCGGACTCTATCGCCGCGCGGTGCGCTCGCTCGTCGAGCAGCACGAGTCGCTGTCCACGATCCAAGGCACGGTCGCCCGTCTCATCATCGAGGGTGAGCGCGTCACTGGCGTCGAGACTATCGAAGGCCGCCGGTTTGGCGCACGCGCCGTCGTGATCACCGCCGGTACGTTCCTGCGCGGTCGCATCCACATAGGCACGGAGACCAAGGTGCCGGGCGGACGCGCGGGCGAAGCGCCGGCCACGCACCTGGCCGAGCAGTTGGAAGCGGTCGGACTTACAGTGGGGCGCTTCAAGACTGGCACGCCGCCGCGGATCGACGGGCGCTCGGTCGACTTCAGTCAGCTCGAGCCGCAACTCTCAGAGCTCGATCACTTCGCCTATCGCTGGTCCCATTTCTGGACCACTTCTCCTCGCCAGCCGGATCAGCTGCCGTGCTGGATCACGTACGCTGGCCCGGAGACCAAGCAGATCATCGCCGAGAATATTGGTCGCTCGGCCATGTACGGCGGCGCAATCGCTTCGCGCGGGCCGCGCTATTGCCCGTCGGTCGAGGACAAGATCGTAAAATTCCCGACGGCCGATCGACACCAGCTCTTTTTGGAACCGGAAGGCCACGACACGACGGAGCTCTACGTCAATGGGCTCTCGACGTCTCTGCCCGCCGAAGTCCAACTTGAGGCACTACGCACCGTGCCCGGCCTCGCGGCCGTCCGGATGACCCGCGCGGGCTATGCGATCGAGTACGACTATTACCCGCCAACGCAGCTCGATGCGACGTTGGCGGTCAAGGCGCTCCGGGGCCTGTATTTCGCCGGCCAGATCAACGGGACGACAGGGTATGAAGAGGCCGGTGGTCAAGGTGTCGTCGCCGGTCTCAACGCCGGCCTCTCCGTGCAGGATCGCCCACCGGTGATCCTCGGCCGCGAGACATCGTATATCGGCGTGCTCGTCGATGACCTCGTCACGCGTGGCGTGGACGAGCCCTATCGGCTGTTCACCTCACGCTCGGAGTTCAGGCTCACGGTGCGCCAAGACAATGCGCTGCGTCGTCTAGGGTCTCTCGCCTCCTCGCTCGACCTGTACACGGCGCCGGAGCGCGCGATCCTCGAGCGCCGGCTGGCGGACGAAGACCGAGCCCGGTGTCTAGCAGAAGAAACGAGTGTCCGCCCGGAGACCGTGGTCGCGCTTCTCCGCGAAGCGGAGAGCGCACCATTATCGCAGGCGGTAAAGCTCGTGGAGCTCGCCCGCCGCCCACAGCTTGCGCTCGACGCCTTGTTCGGCGCGGCCGGCATCGGCGCTGAGCTCTCACGCGAGGCAGTCGTGACGGCAGATCTGGAGATCAAGTACGCGGGCTACTTCGAGCGCGAACGCGTCCAGGCGGGAAAGATGAAACGCATGGGCGAGTTCCGCCTCGACGCCGAGCTCCCGTACGGCGACATGCAGTCGCTGTCGTTCGAAGCCCGGCAAAAGCTGGCCGCACTCAGGCCCGCGACGCTCGCGCAAGCCGCGCGCGTGCCGGGTGTGAGTCCGAGCGACCTCCAAAACCTGGTAATCGAAATCGAGCGCAGATCGTCAGTTCGCTGATGCGAGCTGTGCGAACGGTGTTGGGCACGACGGCCGCACTCACGGTCGCCGCGCTCAGCTTTGCCCCTCTCTTCTTCGGCCAGAGCCCACTCAGAGCCGAGTGGTTGAGCGGCACTTCTATTGTCATAGGCGCTGGCGTGATCTACGAAATTCTGTCGCGCCGCCGGTCGCCCAAGTTTCCCGAGATCCCACTCCCGCCAGAGTGGTCGATTGCCGTCGTCGCATTCGTCGTCTACGCCATCGTCGCAGCGTTCGTATTCCAACGCCGCCCGATCCTGATCGACGAAATCGCGCTCGTACATCAGGCCGAGATCTTCGCAAGCGGCCATTTGTGGCTGCCAGCTCCAGCACACTCGGAGTTCTTCTCCACGCTCCAGATGGTGACCGAGAACGGCCGCGTGTACTCGCAGTACCCGCCGGGCGGTCCGGCGATGCTCGTCCCGTTCGTGCTCGCCCGCGCGAGCTGGCTTGCCGGACCTTTCTTCGGCGCGCTCAGCGTCCTGGCATTCGCCGCATTCTTACGAGCGGCCGAACCGAACCCGCGCGTGCGCTTGGGCGCGCTCGCCTTGTTTGCGTTCGCGCCGTTCGTCGCATTCATGTCAGGCACGCACATGAGCTGCGTATCGACCCTGGCGTGGATCCTCGCTGGCGCGGCCGCCATTGCGCACACCGACCGAGCCGAGACCCCGCGCCCATGGCTCGCTTTCGCCGGCGGGCTCGCGTTCGGCGTCGCCGCCACGATCCGCCCGGCCGACACGCTCGCCTTCGCGATCCCGGCCGGGATTTGGTCGCTGCGCCGCTGGCCGAACGCGCTCGCCGCGGCCGCAGGCGTCGCGATCCCGATCGGCCTCATGATGCTCGTGAACGCGAACACGACCGGCGGCCCGCTGCTGTTCGGCTACGAAGTCTTCTGGGGCAAAGGCCACGAGTTGGGCTTTCACGAGTCGCCACTTGGCCACATGCACACGCCGGCCGAGGGGCTGCGCTTCGTCTCGACGTATTTCCTCCAGCTCAACAAGTATCTCTTCGAGACGCCGATCCCGTCGCTGCTCCCAGCCATCGCCGCTCTCGCCTGGGTACGTCGGATCGACACACCAGATCGGTACCTGATCGCGTCGGCCGCCCTTCTTGGCGCGATCTACGCCGCCTACTGGCACGAGGGATTTTTTCTCGGGCCGCGCTTCTTCTTTGCGCTCGCGCCAATGTTCGCCCTCTGGACCGCGCGACTCCCGACGCTCGTCACCGGGCGCGCGTTGCCAGCCGCACTCGTCACGAGCTTCGTGATCGCGGCCACCGTCGGGATCCCCGCCCGCGCCACGCAGTGGGCATCGAGCTTTGCAACCGAGCGGTGGGCCGAGCCCGATGTCGCGCGACACGCCGGCGTCCACAATGCGCTCGTGTTCGTGCGCGAAGGCTGGGAGGCGGAGCTCGTCGCCCGCATGTGGGCCCTCGGCGTGCCGCCGGCCTCCGTCGAGCGCATAGTGCGGGCGACCGACGCCTGCCGACTCGATAGCGCGATCACGGCGCTCGAATCGTCGCACGCGCGCGCCGAGCAGGCACTCCTGCCATTGTTGCGCGACTCGGCGCTCGTGCACAGAGTTGCCGCTGGTCCGGGCGCCAATATCCCGATACAAGCCGGCTACGCGTATCCGGAGTGGTGTACGCGCCAGGTGACACTTTCCGCGCGTGGCGTCACACCCCTAGCGCCGGAATCGGTCCTCGATGACGGCAACGTCTACGCGCGCGATCTGGGAGAGCGCGACACGCTGCTGCTCGCGACATATCGGAACCGCCCAGTGTTCGTGCTCGAACCATCGAGCAACGCTTCGGACGCGTTGCCATCGTTCTCGCCGTTTCTAACACGTCAGTAACGCGTGTGCTATATTCGCGCCGCCATGTTCCGTCTGCTTGCTGCATCTTTCGTGTGCGCGAGCGCCGTGTGCGCGAGCGCGATACACGCGCAATTGGCCACCGCTGTCGGCGTCGTCGTCGACAGTGTGCACGGCCGGCCGCTCGTCGGTGCGACGATTGTCGTCTCTGGCATCGAGTCCCAGGGGCTCTCCGACTCGTCGGGCCGATTCCGCATCGATAGCATCCCGCCTGGCGATCACACGATGGCCGTCCTGCACCCATTTCTCGACGAGATGGGGCTGAATCTGACGACGAACAAGATCTCATTCGCGCCAGGCGCGACGATGGCGGTGGTCTTGGCCACCCCATCGGCGCAGACGTGGATCGGACGCCGCTGCTCCGACGCCGAGCGCCAGGATGGCCCGGACGCCATCCTCGGTCACGTGCTGCAACTCACGAGTGATGACCCGGTCACTGGGGCACTCGTGCACTACTCCGGTATGGTGATCGTGGCTGGCAAGGACGTTGGATTTCATCACGCGACGGTCACCCGCGACGCGTCCGCGAGCCAAAGCGGCGCCTTCATTGTCTGCGGCATTCCGCAGGGTGCGCTGGGCACCATTCGCGCGTCGAAAGGACGCGTGAGCACGGGCGAGCTGCCGGCGGACTTGTCGAGCGCCGCACTCGCGTCGGTCACATTGCGATTGGCGAGCGACGACACGCTCCCGACGCACGCCGGCGTCGTGACCGGTCGGATCGTGGACGACAAAGGCGCCCCCGTGCCCGCGGCGCGCGTCACGCTGCACGGAACCGATCACACTACGCAAACCTCGGACAGCGGCTCGTTCGCGATGCGCGAGTTGCCGTTGGGTTCGCAACTGCTCGACATCGAGAAGGTTGGCTTCCCGCGGACGGCGACGCCGGTGACGATCCTCGGGCCGCAGCAGCCGGCCGTCGTCTCGATCGCGCTCGCGGCCCCGCCCCCGCTGTCAGGGGATGCGGCCCTCGTGGGCGTGGGTTTCGCGCGGCGGCGTGCGGCCGGGGGCGGCGTGTTTATTACCGCCGACACGATCGCGAAGCGCAAAGCACGCTATATCGCCGATTTGCAGCCGCTCATGCCGGGGCTGATAATGACGCCTACGAATCGCGGCCCGGTTCTCATGCCGACCCACTCGGGGGTGGCGCGCTGCGTCTTCTACCTCGTCGACGGGTACCCGTACCATTTTTACCGCGGCGCCGGACAGATCAACGATGACTGGCCGGCGTCGAGTGTCCTGGGGATCGAGTACTACGAGTACGGACACATCCCGCAGGAGCTCATGGACAGGGTCATCGCGCGGGGTTTCCCGCGTTGTTCGATGCTCGCCATCTGGACAGGCCGCGGAGGCGGCTCGACTTGAGACGCGTGCGCCGTGCATGGCTTGTCTCGGCTCTCTGTGCTGCGCCGCTCGCCGCTCAGCAGCCCGCGGCGCCCGCTGCGGCAACAGCCGCCGCTGCATCGCCCTATGCGGTGCTCACCGGCGTCGTCGTCGACAGCATTCACGGCGGGCCGCTCGCTGGAGCGATCGTCGTCGTGTCAGGCACTGACCGCCAGGCAACCGTCGACACAGCCGGCCGATTCCAGATCGACAGCATCCCCCCAGGCGATCACGAGCTCGGCGTCTTTCACCCGCTGCTCGACTCGCTGAACGTCTCGGTCGCGAGCAAAAACGTCTCGCTGCCCCCCGGTCAGGTGGCATCGGTCGTCATGGCCACGCCCTCCGCTGCGACCGTGGTCGCGATCTACTGCTCGGAGGCGGAACGCCAGAGAGGCCCAGCGATGGTGATCGGGCGGGTGCTCGCTGCCGATGCCGACGCTCCGGTCAAAGATGCGACCGTTCGCTACACGTCGGTTTCGATTGAGATCGGCAAGACCAGCGGGCTCAAACGCAACACGTTCACCCGTGAGGGGAACGTGAAGGCGACCGGCGAGTTCGCCCTGTGCGGCCTGCCGGCGGCCAGCGGCGGGACCGTGCGCGCTACCCGCGGGCAGATCGCCACCGGAGAAATGGTCGCCGATGTGTCGAGGAGACTGCTGGCGATCGTGACGCTGCGGCTCGATACCCTGAAACGTGGGACCGCGGTCGTGACCGGCCGTATCGTCAACGACAAGGGGGCGCCGATCCCGCGCGCAGACGTGGCGCTCGCGGGCTCGAGCATCAAGACGGTGACGAGCGATAGCGGGTCATTCGCGCTGCGCGACCTCCCGGCGGGATCGCAGACGATCCAGGTTCGGAAGGTGGGGTTTGTCGCGGTCGACACCGCGCTCATGCTGTCGTCCCGGTCTCCCGTGCAGGTCGCGATGGCGCTGCACGCCGCGGCGGTGACGCTCAGCACGGTCAACGTCCAGGCCGAGCGGCTCGCAGCGCTCCAGCGGGTGGGGTTCGAGCGGCGCAGGAAGACCGGCATCGGGCACTACCTGACCGAGGATGAGATTCGGCGGCGCGGCGAGGGCCGCTTTTCCGATGTCGCGCGCATGGTTCCCGGGCTCCAGGTCCAGTACACACCCACTGGGCTCCCGGTGATCGTGCAAGGACGGGGCGCGGCCAAGACGCCGACGGGATGCATCAACTATCTGCTCGACGGATACCCGTACGTGGACCGGCCGATTGGCACCATCGACGGCCTCGTGAGATCCGAGGACATGATCGGATTGGAGGTATACGAGCCGTCGGAGGTACCGGCCGATCTCACCGTGACTGAGTCGGGCAGGTCGAGTTGCACGCTCGTGGTGATCTGGACCCGAGCGTCGTCGTCGGGTAACTAGGCTAAGTCGCCAGTTTGTTGGCTGCGTTCAGCGCCGCGACTTTGTAGCACTCGGCGAGCGTGGGGTAATTGAACACGGTCTCGAGGAAGTAATCGAGCCCACCCCCCAGGCCGAGCACGGCCTGACCGATGTGTAGGAGCTCCGTCGCGTTCGTGCCCATGATGTGCACGCCGAGCAGCCGGCGATCGGCCCTGTGGAACAGCATTTTGAAATACCCGCTGTCGTCGCCGAGTATCTGACCCCGCGCAATCTCGCGGTAGCGTGCAACGCCGACCTCGTACGGCACTTTTTGCTTCGTGAGCTCGTGCTCGGGCTGCCCGACCATGCTCACCTCGGGAATCGCGTAGATCCCGATGGGAAAGTGCGCGGCCATCGGTCGCGCCGAGGCGCCGAGTGCGTGGCATGCCGCGAGCCGCCCTTGCTCGCTCGACGTCGCGGCGAGGCTCGGATACCCGATCACGTCGCCCGCGGCATAGATGTGCGGCACGCTCGTGCGGAACATCGCATCGACGGCGAGGCGGCCGCGATCATCCGCCGCGAGGCCAGCCTTGTCGAGCCCGAGATCCGACGTCGCGCCGAGGCGACCGACCGCGAAGAGGACCATGTCCGAGACGATGCGTTTTCCGGACTCGGTCATGACGGCGACCTTCGGCGTGACGCCATCGACTTTCTCGATGCGCTCGACGCCTTCGTTCGGCCGGTACTGCACGTTGACCTTGCGCAGCTGGTGCAGCAGCTCGTCGACGATCTCGTGATCCAGAAACTCGAGCGGCCGGTCGCGCCGATCGATGAGCGTGACGTTGACGCCGAGTGCGGCGAACATCGAGGCGTACTCGACGCCGATGACTCCGGCGCCCACGACCGTCAGCGACATCGGCAGGCGCTTCATCCCGCCGATATCGTCGCTGGTCATAATCGTCTCGCCGTCGCTCGCGGCGCCCGGTGGCGGCGCGGGGGTCGTCCCTGTCGCGATCAACACGTGCTCGGCCTCGATCTGCTGCGTGCCGTTCGAGCCTTGCACGACGACGGTGTGCGGGTCCACGAACGACGCTTTGCCCTGCACGATGTCGACGCCGTTCCGGGCGAGTTGGTTGGTGATGACGCTTTCTTCGCGGTCGATGACCTGTCCGACGCGGGCCAGGAGGTCGGTGGCTGAGGGCCGGGCTGAGGCGCGCGGCGTGCCTTGGGTCGCGATGAATGTGCGGATGGCTTCCCGGAACGTCTTGCTCGGTATCGTACCGGTGCCCGTGCAGACGCCGCCGACGGCGCCGCGTTCGACGATGATCGCGCGGCGGCCGAGCTTGGCGGCTTGCACGGCGCCGCGCTGACCGGCCGGGCCGCTGCCGATGCACAACAGGTCATATCGCATATATGTCAGGTAGTATTGTCGCGGCGGATCACGCCGCTGTCACGGGGCATCGGGGGGTTATTTTCCGGCCTATGCGTATCGGCTTCATAGGACTCGGCCGCATGGGCGTCGGCATGGCCGGCCGCCTGGTGGATGCGGGGCACACCCTCGCCGTTTACAACCGGACCGCCCAGCGCGGAGAAAAATTGCGCGAGCGAGGCGCCGTCCTAGCCGAAACGCCGGAGGCGGCGGCCCGTGGCGCCGAGGTCGTGTTCACGATGCTGGCCGACGACCCGGCCGTAGAACATGTGGTATTCGCGGCCGACGGCATTCTGGCCGCGATGGACAACAATGCCGTGCACGTCTCCGCGAGCACGATCAGCGTCTCGCTAGCCCGCCGGCTTATGGCGGCTCATGCCCGTGCCGGCCAACGCTACGTCTCGGCGCCGGTGTTCGGCCGTCCGGATGCCGCCGCCGCGGGTCGCTTGTTCGTGGTCGCCGGGGGCCCGGACGACGTCCTGGCGTACCTGCAGCCACTCTTCGAGGCGATCGGTCAGCGGACGTATCGGATGAGCGCAGACCCGAGCAATGCGAATCTCGTGAAGCTCTCGGGCAATTTCATGTTGTTCGCGGCGATCGAGGCGTTGGCCGAGGCGTTTGCGCTGGTCAGGAAAGCAGGCGTGGATGTCGCGGCTTTCAAGGATCTATTGACGTCGTCCTTGTTCAACGCACCGGTCTATCACACGTACGGCGACTTGCTGGTCTCGGCAAATGACCAGAACGCGGGCTTCACGGTGCCGCTCGCGCTCAAGGATGTGCGTCTCGCGATCGCGGCGGCCGAGTCGCTGCGGGTGCCGATGCCGGTCGCGAGTCTCGTGCACGATGCATTTGTGAGCGCGATGGCCCGCGGCTACGAGAGTCGCGATCAAGCGGTGCTCGGTCGCGTTGCCGCGGAGAACGCCGGCATCAAAGTCTGAATGTCAATGCACTATATCGCGGTCTCGGAGCCGGGGCCGCCGGACGTGCTGGAGCTCGCGACTGGCCCCATTCCCGCGTTTGGCGACAACGACGTTCTGATCGAGGTCGCGGCGGCGGGCGTCAATCGCCCGGATGTCTTCCAGCGGCTGGGGAAGTATCCGCCGCCCCCAGGTGCGTCGCCGATCCTGGGACTCGAGGTCGCAGGTCGAGTCGTCGAGGTTGGGCGCGACGTCGGCCAATGGAAAGCCGGCGACACGGTCTGCGCACTCGTGGCGGGCGGAGGGTACGCCGAGTATTGCGTGGCGCCTGCTGTACAGTGCTTACCGGTGCCGCGCGGTCTCTCGCTGGTCCAGGCGGCCGCGATCCCGGAGACGTTCTTCACCGTGTGGACGAACGTGTTTCAGCGGGGGCGCCTCACCATGGGCGAGACGTGCCTTATTCACGGGGGCACGAGTGGCATCGGGACGACCGCCATTCAGCTCGCGTCCGCGACCGGCGCGCGCGTGTTCGCGACGGTCGGATCCGACGAGAAGCGTATGGCGGCGGAGTCGCTCGGCGCCGAGACGGCAATTATTTACCAGCGTTTCGATTTCGTCGCCGAAGTGATGCAGCGAACGGGGGGTCGTGGGGTCGATGTGATTCTCGACATGGTCGGCGGTCCGTACGTCGCTCGCAACTTTCAGGCGTTGGCGATGGGTGGCCGTCTCGTGCAGATCTCGTTTCTGCAGGGAAGTCGCGTTGATCTCGACCTTCATCCGATCATGGCCAAGCGGCTGACGTTCACGGGTTCGACCCTTCGTCCGCGGTCGGTCGAGGAGAAGGGTGCGCTCGCGCGGGATGTGCACGAGCACGTGTGGCCGCTGCTCGAGTCGGGGCGTGTGCGTCCGATCATCGATAAGACGTTCCCGCTGGCGGACGCGGTCGCGGCGCACCGGCGGATCGAGTCCGCGGAGCACATTGGGAAGGTCGTGCTGACTGTCCAGCGGTAACGGTGCGGTATTCAGCTTTTACGCCGATATTACCGCCGTGGCTCCCGTAACTGCTCTCGCTTCGATCGACGGCCTCATGTCGGGGCTCATCGACTATGCCGGTTTGTTCCCGCCGGCGGGGCTCGACATGGCGACCGCAGTCCGGAACTACGCGAACTATGCGAGCGACGAGCAGCGGCGGATGCTCGGGACGTTCATCGTGCCGGCCGCACGTCTCGAGGAGTTCGAGGAGGCTGCGGCGCCACATTTGGGCCGTGGCGGTCCGCGGTGGCATCTGAGCGTGTTGGTGGGGGCGGAGGACGTGGAGGCCAGCATGTCGCGAGTGGCGGACTTCAATCGCCGGCATCGCCCCGGTCGCGGCACTGGTCGAGCCTCGATCGACGTGATCGAGGCAAAAGCCTCGACCGCCGGCGAGGTCTCGGCGTTCGCGAGCAAGCGACCGCCGGATGTGGCGTTGACATTCGAGATCCCGACCGCCGCGGATCCATCGCCGCTCATCGGCGAGATCGCGCGGGCCGGAGGTCGGGCGAAGATTCGCACTGGCGGGGTCGTGGCGGATGCGATCCCTGGCGTGGCCGAGGTCGTGCGATTTCTACGCGCGTGCGCGCGCGGGGCGGTTGCGTTCAAGGCGACGGCGGGATTGCATCACGCGGTCCGCGGCCCGTATCGATTGACGTATGCGCCCGATAGTCCCACGGCCGTCATGCATGGATTCTTGAATGTGTTCTGCACGGCCGCTTTTGTTCGAACCGGGATCCCCGCGACGGACGCGGTCGCCATGATGGAGGAGACCGCCGCCGAGGCGTTCCAGTTCGACGGCGGGGGTGTAACCTGGCGGAATCGGCGCATCACAACGCCGGCGATCACGGCCGCGCGCGCGAACTATTCGCTCTCGTTCGGTTCGTGCTCGTTCAGTGAGCCGGTCGACGAGTTGCGCGCGTTGCACTTGATCTGAGCGCGATGCCGTCCTGGGTCGAGTCTGCAGAGACGCCGGAGACGGACTTCCCGCTCAGTAATCTGCCGTTCGGTGTGCTGGCCGACGGGCGCGTAGTCGTGGCGATAGGCGACCAGGTTCTCGATCTCAGCGCTGCGCACACGCGCGGCTTGCTCTCGGCCCCTGTCGTTTCGTTGCACGCGCTGATGTCACAGGGCCCGAGGGCATGGCGCTCGCTCCGTGGACAGGTGACGGCCCTGCTATCAGCGGATACCGACGAGGGGAGGCGCGCGCGAAGCGCCGCCGAGAAGTTGCTCTCGCCGATCGCTTCCGCCGACCTCGCACTCCCGGCAGTCGGCGACTACACGGATTTCTACGCGTCCGTGCACCACGCGACGAACGTCGGCCGCCTATTTCGTCCGGACAACCCGCTCCTCCCGAACTACAAGCACGTGCCGATCGGTTACCACGGCCGTGCGTCATCGCTGGTTCCAAGCGGCACGCCAGTTCGTCGCCCCTGCGGCCAGAGCAAGCTGCCCGATGCTGATGCCCCAGTGTTTGGGCCGACGCGCTCACTCGACTACGAGGCCGAGATCGGGTTTTTCGTCGGCCCGGGCAACGCGCTCGGCGTTCCGATCCCGATCGCCGAGGCCGAGGATCATATCTTCGGATTCTGCTTGGTGAACGACTGGTCGGCTCGGGACATCCAGTCATGGGAGTATCAGCCGCTCGGGCCATTTCTCGGAAAGAGCTTCGCCACAACGCTCTCTCCGTGGATCATACCGTTGGACGCACTTGCCCCATTTCGCGTCCCGGTATCCCCACGCCCCTTGGGCGACCCATCGCCTCTTTCATATCTCGATCTCGAGTCTCGCGCCGAGACGTTGGATCTGTGGATCGAGGTCTATCTAACGACTGAGCGCATGCGCGACTCGGGCTCCGCTCCCTATCGCCTCAGTCGCGGCAACTTTCGCGATCTCTATTGGACCGCGGCCCAGATGCTCACGCATCACGCGAGCAACGGCTGCAATCTGCGCCCGGGCGATCTCCTCGCCAGCGGCACGATCTCCGGCGCCACGCCAGACTCTTTGGGCTGCCTACTGGAGCTCACTCGCCGCGGCGCCGCTCCTCTCGCTCTCCCTAATGGCGAGTCCCGCTCTTTCTTAGCGGATGGCGACGAGATCGTACTACGCGCTTTCTGCGAGCGCCAAGGCTTTCACCGCATCGGCTTCGGCCGTTGCAGCGGCATCGTTTTGCCAGCGGTAAGTAGCTGACGATCGACTGACGGCACGCGGTATCGATCGTGCGTGCGCCATGTAGAGGGTTCTCGCCGAAGTGCCTGATGACGTGTGTCGACTGCTTCGCATCGACACGACGGAACGCGCGGTGATGATACATCGGGAGACGGTGTCTCACATATTCGAGCGACGATCATTTCACGATGCCGCGGTGATTGTTGGTCTCCTTGCACGGCAAGAATTCAAACCGATGCTGTGTGGACGAGATCGCGTATACCCTCGCACGTTCTTGATCATGGAACCGCCGTTCGTGGGTGCGCGCGATTGGGTCAGGATCATCCTCAAGCAGGTCTCAGCTGCATCCAGCGCGAGTAGACACGACGAGATTTGGGTAGCGACTGCGCATCTAGTGGGAAATTCCACGTTGTTTCAGATGTTGAAGAGCAGTAGGTTCGTCATGCACAGAACAACGAGTGGCCGTTGAGGGCGGAAAGCACACCGCCAGGCGTATCCGAAGTTGGGTCTATAACCGATGCCGGGACATGCGTGTCCGGCCAGTAGGCAACTACTGAGGGCAGAAAATCGCGCTATGCCAGGGGGCCCCTAGGGGTCGTGACACAGATGCCGGGATAGAGTGCGGCCGGCCAGCGGTCACTCGCTAACACACGAAGGCCCGGGCGATGTCGGCCCGGGCTTTTCGTCTATCTCTATCTCGCGACTTACTTCGATTACTTCGATGCCCGCGCTTTCGCACGCCCCGCGAGGAGATCGGTGATCACCGTCCACCCGGCGGTATGACGCTCAACTTTGTCTTCCGCCAACTCGACATGCGTCAACACGAGCTCACACCGTGACGCCCCGCGCGGTGTGAGCTCGATCGTCACGACCGACGGGTGATTGTCAGTATGCTTTGATATCCACGTAAACTTGAGCAGCCGTGGCCGATCGATGGCGAGATACTCGCCCGTGTGCCTGTGCACGTCGCCCACCCCGATCATATCGATGCGAAACTTGCCGCCGACTCTCGCATCGACCTCGACGTCAACGCGCTGCACGTCGCCGGGCTTCATGAATTCCATGAGACTCATGGGATCCGTCCACGCATCGAACACTTCCTCGCAGCTCGCGTCCATCTGCTTTCTCACAACGAGCGATCCAGATTGCATCTGATCCATCGGTGCAGTGCCTCGCGGTGTAGTTGTAGTTATTGGGTCTGTTTAACGATGCCGCTTGCGCTTCTCGATGATATGCCGCTCGAGCGCCGCCAGCCGGTCTTCCCAATACCGTCGATACTGATCGACGAAACTCTGTACGCCTCGCATAGGCTCCGGTGTGAGCGCAATGTGATGCTCGCGCCCGACAATGGTTCGTCGAATGAGCCCTGCGCGCTCCAGCACACGCACGTGCTTGGACACCGCATTGAGGGACACATCGAACGGCTCCGCGAGCTCCGTCACGGTCGCATCCCCTCGCTGCAGCCGTGCGAGCAATGCTCGCCGCGTCGGATCCCCGAGCGCGGCGAACACACGGCTCAAACTTTCATCTGCATAATCAACCATACGGTTTAATATTGAGTTCCGGGTCGGCCCGCGGTCAACTATTGGATTGTGTTAGAGTATCTTTTGGCCCATGGCGCACCTGCGACTGGATGATGTCATGCGCACGCTCCCCAAGCCGAGCGAGGAGCAGTGGGTTGTGCCGTTCGAACACGGCACGCTGCAAGTCGGCCTCTACGCGCCGCGCGGCCAGGATGACCAGACACCACACACGCGCGACGAGGTCTACGTGGTCATGCGCGGCACAGGAACATTCGTGAACGGCGCCGAGCGCGCCCGGTTCGCACCGGGTGATGTCCTGTTCGTTCCAGCGCATCGCGAACACCGCTTCGAGACGATGAGCGACGATTTCGCGGCGTGGGTCTTCTTCTACGGCCCCGAGGGCGGCGAACGCGCGTGACCGACGCCCTCTCGCCGGCCGAGTTCGCGGCCGCCGGTCACGAGATGATCGATTGGATCGCGCGCTATCTGCGCGATATCGAGCAGTACCCGGTACTCTCGCGCGTCACGCCGGGCGAGGTGCGCTCGCATCTCCCGGCGTCGCCGCCTAGCGAACCCGCGACCTGGTCCGAGATCTTCGCCGACTTCGAGCAGCACGTGTTGCCCGGCGTGACGCACTGGAATCACCCGGGCTTCTTCGCGTACTTCGCGATCACCGGTTCTGCCCCGGGAATTCTGGCCGAGCTCCTGACCGCAGCCCTCAACGTCAACGCGATGTTGTGGAGGACGGGCCCCGCCGCGACCGAGCTCGAGCAACTCGCGCTCGACTGGTTGCGCCAGCTCGTCGGGCTGTCACCGGGTTGGTTCGGCATCACGACGGACACGGCTTCTATCTCGTCGATGCTTGCGCTCGCCGCCGCGCGCGAGCGTCGAGGCGGCCTCGAAATTCGTCAACGCGGCATCGCTGGACGCGCGGACGTGCCGGTCATGCGTGTCTACTGCTCGGAACACGCTCACTCGTCGATCGACAAAGCCGCGATCGCACTCGGACTCGGCGCCGACAACGTTGTTCACATCGGCTCGGACGCCGAGTATCGGATGCGCGCCGACGCGCTATCGGATGCGATCGCGGCCGATCGCGCGCGCGGGATGCTCCCACTCGCCGTAGTCGCGACCGTTGGCACAACCAGCACCACGAGCATCGACCCCGTCCCAGCGATCGCCGAGGTGTGCCGTCGACACGACGTGTGGCTGCACGTCGATGGCGCGTACGGCGGCGTCGCCGCGATGGTGCCCGAGCTCCGCTACATCATGGCGGGGGTCGACCAGGCGGACTCCCTGGTGATGAACCCTCACAAATGGCTCTTCACCCCTGTCGACTGCTCGGCCTTCTACACGCGGCACCCGGACATTCTCAAGCGCGCATTCGCGCTCGTGCCTGATTATTTGGTGACGCCGATCGGAGACGAGGCTGTCGATTTCATGAACTACGGCGTCCAACTCGGACATCGGTTCCGCGCGCTTAAACTGTGGGCGGTGATGCGATCTTTCGGATCTGACGCCTTGGCGTCAGTGCTGCGCCAGCATTGCGCCCTAGCCACGAAGTTCGCTGGTTGGGTCCAAGCAGAGCCCCACTGGCAAGTGGTGGCACCGGTGCCCCTATCGGTTGTCTGCTTCCGCTACGGCGCACCGGGCATGTCGCCCGAGGCCACGGACGCCATGAATATGGCGATCCTGGACCGCGTGAACCGCACGGGTCACGCGTACTTGTCGCACACAAAGCTCGGCGGCCGCGTGATTCTGCGCCTGGCGATCGGAAACGTTCGTACCGGCGAGGGTCACGTGGCCCAAGCGTGGCAACTCCTGCAGAATGCGGCCACCAATGAGCCACTTCCCTCGCTCGGCTAAGTACGACCTCGAGTGGATTCGCGCCAGCGTAAGCGGCGGCGCGAACAGCTTGTGGATCACTGAGTGGCTCACCGATGCTATAGACCTTCGCCCGGGCATGCGCGTGCTTGACCTTGGTTGCGGCCGCGCCGCCTCCTCGATCTTCTTGCATCGCGAGTTCGGCGTTCAAGTTTGGGCGACCGACCTCTGGTTAAACGCGAACGAGAACCTCAAGCGTATTCGTGAGGCCGGCGTCGGCGATGGCGTCTTCCCAATACACGCCGACGCTCGCTCTCTGCCGTTCGCTGTCGACTTTTTTGACGCCATCGTTTCGATCGATAGCTTCCCGTACTACGGGACAGATGATCGCTACCTGAGCTACCTCGCCCGCTATCTAAAGGTCGGCGGCCAGATCGGCATGGCTGGCGCTGGCCTGATGCGGGAAGTCCAGTCCCCTCCCTCCCACCTAAGGGACTGGTGGGAGCAGGATTTCTGGTGCCTGCACTCACCCGTCTGGTGGCGCAATCACTGGGCGAAAACCGGCATCGTCGACGTTGAGGTGGCCGATAGTATGCCGGACGGTTGGCAGGTTTGGTTGAACTGGCACAAGTCGGAGTACCCAGACAACACTGCCGAAATCCGGTCTCTAGAAGCCGACCGGGGCGAGTACATGGGCTACGTTCGGTGCTGCGGACGCCGGCGCCCGGTTGACTTGGCGGATCCGATAGTCTCGCTGTAGTTGTTTCACGTGGAACACCGGCCGCGCTTATCTTACCGGCCGATTCCAGAGGGGACAAAAAGCCGTGGCCCGAGCGATTGCTATCGCGAACCAAAAAGGCGGTGTCGGCAAGACAACAACCGCAATCAACCTCGCCGCCAGCTTTGCGGTCGCCGAACAGCGCACACTTCTGGTAGATGGCGACCCCCAGGCTAACGCGACCAGTGGCGTCGGCATCGCCCGGGACCAGCTCCGTCTGACGACCTACGACTCGCTGATCAACGGGACACCGATCGCCGAAGCTCGCCTGGAGCAGGTGCTCTTCAGGCACCTCGACGTGCTCCCCGCCACCCCCGATCTCGCGGGGGCTGAGGTCGAGTTAGTCGAGCGCCCGAACCGCGAGACGGCCATGCGCGACGCCATCGACGCCGTCCGGGATGACTACGACTTCATCTTCATCGACTGCCCGCCCTCGCTCGGTCTGATCACCGTCAACATGCTGGCGGCCGCAGACTCGCTGCTCATTCCGCTACAGTGCGAGTACTACGCGCTCGAGGGATTGTCGCAGCTCATGCGCACGGTCGAGCTGGTGCAGCGCGCCGTAAACCCGAGACTGATGGTCGACGCCGTCCTTCTGACGATGTACGACACTCGGCTCAATCTCTCCCGCCAGGTGGCGGTCGACGCCCGCGAATATTTCGGCGATCGCGTGCTGAGCTCTGTCATCCCTCGCAACATCCGGCTGGCGGAAGCGCCGAGTTTTGGTAAGCCGATCATTCAATACGATGTCGGCTCCTTGGGCGCTCAATCATATGTTAGCGCCGCGAAGGAGCTCCTCGGCCGATACGCGATCGACATCCCACCCACGTCGAACAGCGAGTGTTTCACGTGAAACAGGAAGGTCGGCTAGTCGATCGATGGCTCGAAGCGCTTCTCAGTCGCGCCGGCGCGCGAGCGTCCACGGCGACTGTGGATCTACCTGAAGGCGCCCAATCATAATGTTAGCCGTTAGCGCTGCGGAGGAACTCCTTCGGCCGTGCGGAGGAACTCCTTCGGCCGATACGCAATCGACATCCCTCCCACGTCAACCAGCGAGTGTTTCACGTGAAACAGGAAGGTCGGCTACTCGATCGATGGCTCGAAGCGCTTCTCAGTCGCCCTTGGCGCGGTGGCGCCCACGGCAACTGTGGATCCCTACCTGAAGGCGCCCAATCATAATGTTAGCCATTAGCGCTCCGGAGGAACTCTTTGGTCGTGCGAACGAACTCCTTTCGGCCGATACGCGATCGACATCCCGCCCGCGTCAAACAGCGAGTGTTTCACGTGAAACAGCAAGGTCGGCTAGTCGATCGATGGCTCGAAGCGCCTCTCAGTCGCGCTGGCGCGCTAGCGTTCACGGCGACCGGGAACCCCTTACCCGAAGGCGCCCAATCATATGTCAGCGCTGCGGAGGAACTCCTCGGCCGATACGCGATCGACATCCCACCCACGTCAAACAGCGAGTGTTTCACGTGAAACAGGAAGGTCGGCTACTCGATCGATGGCTAGAAGTGCTTCTCGGTCGCCCTGGCGCGCTAGCGTCCACGGGGACTGGGGATCCCTTACCTGAAGGCCCCCAATCATATGTTAGCGCTGCGGAGGAACTCCTCGGCCGATATGCGGGCAACGTCCCACCCACATCGAACAGCGAGTGTTTCACGTGAAACAGGAAGGTCGACGACTCGGTCGAGGGCTCGAAGCGCTTCTCGGTCGCCATGACGCGCCAGCGACCACGCCGACCGGGGAATCTCCCCTACGTGAAATCGCGGTAGCTGACATCCGGCCGAACCCGTTTCAGCCACGAACCGAGTTCCGGCCTGACGACATCGAGGAGCTCAAAGAAAGCCTGGCGCAGAACGGACTACTGCAGCCGATCACCGTTAGACCGGCTGGTGCCGGCTTTGAGCTAATCGCTGGGGAGCGCCGATTTCGGGCTGCAGTGGCGCTTGGCTGGCAGCAGATTAGCGCCATTATCAGGCCGATCGACGACCGGGCTGCTCTCACTCTCGCGCTCGTCGAGAACCTACAACGAGCCGACCTCAACCCTATGGAAGAGGCCGAAGGCTACCAACGTCTGGCAGGCGACTTCCACCTGTCGAGCGAAGAAATTGCCCAGGCGGTCGGCAAAGCCCGAACGACCATCGTCAATTCGCTCAGGCTACTCGCGCTACCTGACAGGGTGAAGGGTCTGGTGCGGGATGGCTCGATCTCGGCCGGCCACGGTAGGGCGATTCTAGGGCTCGCCGGAGAACACCAGCGAACCGACGCGGCGTTAGTCGCGATTGCAAGGGGTTTTAGCGTTCGCAATATCGAGGAGTATGTGAGGCAAAAGAGCGCGGCGCCAAAGGTCGCGGTCGCGACGGCGCAGCGCGACCTTGATGCTCCGCCAGCGAACGACACCAGAGGACCTCAGGTTCGCCGAATCGAGGATCAACTGAGAACGTATCTTCAGACCGACGTGCGCGTCGATCTGAGCGGACCGGAGAGCGGCAACATCTCCATCCGCTTCTACTCCAGCGAAGATCTCGATCGAGTGCTGGAGCGCATCGTGGGACCCGCAGATATCGACGAGGCGCGATAAATGTCCGACCCCTCTCGCGAATTCAACCCGCGAGCACACGGCAATATCTACACGCCGCATGCGGGCCAGATGGTCATCCACGTCGCGCGCGAGAGTGGGCTGCAGAGTCGCACCTTTGTGCTGAGTCCGGGGCAAGTCCGCCTGCTCCGATTCTTCTTCCGGTCGCGAGCGAGTCGCATCGGGGCCGTCATCGCGCTCGTTTTTCTCGCGCTCGTGATCACTCAAGCCGCACGCGTGCCGATGCTCAACTATCGCATCGCCCACATGGAACACGAGGCCGCGCGCCTCGATACGCTCGAGCGCTCCCTCGCGGAGTTGCAAAAGCGGTACGACCAAGTCCAGCGTATGCTCGGCGCGAGCGCGACTCCGATCGAAGCGTTCCCGGCGGCGGGCGGCGATACGCTGCACCGGGCGCGATCGGCTCGTGCGTCACGAACCAACGTCGATCAGGCGACCGGTTCACCAGCGGTCGCACCGACGAGCGAAACCACAGACTCGACAGTCGCGCCAGCGCCCTCGAAATCGGCCGATCCGATGGACTGACATACGTGCCGGTCGCGATAGATTGTTCGTCAAACCGGAGCGATCTCTCGAAACCCCCAGTCTGAGCAACCCGCCATGGCCATGTTCACCAAAGACTCCCCGGATAAGTCCGACACGAAGCAGTCCTCGGCCGCGCCCAATGAGGCAGCGCTCTCGATCATCGCCTTCGGGATGAAAGTCCATGGTGACATCGACACGAGTGGTGTCCTCAAGGTCGAGGGAACCATAGAGGGCACAATCCGCGGCGCCCGCCAAGTGCTCGTCGGCCGACAGGGCGAAGTGAAAGGCGACGTTCACGCGAAAGAAGTCGTGATTGGCGGGAAGGTCGACGGGACCGTCCACGCGACCGAGCGCGTCGAGATACAGGGCACGTCGAGCGTGAATGGCGATATCTATACGAAGTCGATCGTCGTGCTCGAAGGCGGGAAGATCAACGGGACCGTCCGCATGGACGAAGCGACAAAGTCGAATCCGGTTCGCACGGACACGAAACCCCTCCCAGTCTCTCCGGTCGCCGTAGTTCGATGACGGTGGCGCGGCCGCGCCCAGTCCGACGGGCCGCGCTGGCTAGTGTCGCCATTGCTGGCGCAATCCTGGCGCTCGCATGCGGCGAGGCGCCGGAAGCGCATTCGCACAGGCTCGCGTCCGAGCGAGCCGGCGATACGAAAGCGGGGCCGTTCAAAGTCGCGCTGCTCACACCCGGGCCGATATCGGACCAGGCGTGGAACGCCGGCGCGTACAATGGCCTGCTCAGAATTCGGGATAGCCTCGGCGCCGAGATCAGCAATGTCCAAACAAAGACACCGGCGGAGTTCGAGGAGAATTTTCGGCAGTACGCGACGCAGGGCTATAGCCTCGTCATCGGCCACGGATTCGAGTTCCAAGACGCGGCCGAACGAGTCTCACCAGATTTCCCGCAGACGGTGTTCATCGTCACGTCCGGCGACCGCAATGGGCCGAACTTCACGGGGATCAACTTCGCGTTCCAAGATGGCGCGTACCTCGCTGGCATAGCGGCTGGCGCCGTCACGCGCAGCAACACGATCGGGGTCATTGGGGGGACCGAGCTCCCGCCCGTGAAGACGAGCTTCGACGCTTTCGCGAAAGGCGCGCAAGCGATCAACCCGAACGTGAAAGTCCTCACGTCATACATCGGGAATTGGGAAGACGTGAGCGCGGGCCGCGAGCAAGCCCTGGCGCAGATCGGGCAAGGCGCCGACGTCATTTTCCAAAATGCGGACGCCGCGGGACTCGGCGTTTTTCAGGCCGTGAAAGAATCGAAAGAATCAAAAGACGTATATATCATCGGCGCCAACTCCGACCAGAACGCACTCGCGCCGAACGTGACGCTGGGCAGCGTCGTCATCGACCTTCCCCACGCATTGCTCATGATCGCGCGTGAAGTGAAAAATGGGCTGTTCATCTCGCGCCCGATCACGTATGGCGCCAAGGACGATGTCGTGAGGCTCATACTCAACCCGCAGCTCACGTCGCGGATCCCCGATCGCGCGATCGTGGCGATCGACTCCGTGCAGAAGCTGCTCGTGTCAGGGCGCTCTGTCGAATAGCGTCAGTTCCGGTACGATCGCCGAGCATCTCGATGGGATCCTCGGCACCGCCAGCGTTCCAGACTACCCGCCGGCCCTGAACGGACTCCAGGTCGCGAACCACGGTCCAGTACAAAAGATCGCGACCGCCGTGGACGCATCACTCCGCACCATCGAAGGCGCGATCGCCGCCGACGCGAATTTGCTCATCGTGCATCACGGCCTGTTCTGGAGCGGCGCCCAGCGACTCGTCGGCCATCGATACGAACGCCTGCGACTTCTGTTGGAGCACGACGTCGCAGTCTACTCGTCACATCTGCCGCTCGACCGACACTCGACACTCGGCAACAACGCCCTGCTCGCCCGTGCGCTCGGACTCGAGCCCACTGGAGAATTCGCGCGCTACGAGTCGATCTCGGTCGGCGTCCGCGGCGAAGACACGCGGCCAACCGCAGAGATCGTCGACGCCGCCCGCGCGTTCGCACTGCAGTACGGCGGCACTGTTCATACGAGCGCCATCGCACCCGGGCGCGTCACCCGGCGATGGGGTATCTGCAGCGGAGCCGGCGCGTCGGCTGAAACTCTCGACGAGGCCACCGCACTGGGCCTCGACACGCTGATCGTCGGCGAAGGACCGCACTGGACGGCGGTCGCGGCACCCGAGCTGGGCCTCGTCATCATCTACGCCGGTCACTACGCGACCGAGACGCTCGGCGTGCGCGCGCTCGGCGAGCACGTCTCACAAACGTTCGGTATCCCCTGGACGTTCATCGACGCCCCGACCGGCACGTGAGCGAGCTACAACTCCGCAACATCTCAAAGCGGTTCGGGTCAGTCGCTGCGCTCGACCACGCGCAGCTCAACGTCGACCACGGCACGGTCCACGCGCTCCTGGGCGAGAACGGCGCTGGAAAAACAACGCTCATGCGCATTGCCTACGGGATGATCCGGCCGGATAGCGGCACGATCGCAATCGATGGCGTCGAGCAGAAATTTGGGTCGCCAGCGGACGCGCTCGCAGCAGGGATAGGGATGGTCCAGCAGCACTACGCGCTGGTGGACCGCATGACAGTGGCTGAAAATGTTGCCCTTGTCGGGACAGCGGCGCGTGACTGGCGCTATAGCGCTGATCAGGCTGCTCGCACCGTTCGGCAGCTCGGCGAGGAAGTCGGCCTGGAGATCGATCCGACCGCGCGAGTGAGCGATCTGTCGATCGCCGGCCAACAGCGCGTCGAGATCTTCAAAGCCCTCGCCCGCTCCGCCCGCATTCTCATTCTCGACGAGCCCACCGCAGTGCTCGCGCCGGCGGAGGCCGCGCAACTCCTTGCCTGGCTCCGGCGGGTAGCCGACGCCGGCCGCACCGTTGTGCTCATCACGCACAAACTCCGCGACGCTCTGGGTGTCGCCGACAACGTGACAGTGCTGCGCCAGGGTCGCACTGTCGCTACGATGCCGGCGCGCTCGGCGACCGAAGAGTCGCTCGCCGTGGCCATGCTCGGCTCGGCCCCATCGGCTCCAATAGTCACCGCGAAACCGACCCGCTCCGCGCCGGGTGTGCCCGTCATTCGCGTGGACGGAGTCGATATCGTCGACGCGCGCGGCGTCCTTCGTGTGCACGACGCCACGTTCGTCGTGCACGCCGGCGAGATCGTCGGCATCGCGGCCGTCGAAGGCGAAGGACAGGTCCCCCTGCTCCAGGCCATCGCCGGGCGGCGACGGGTGGCCGCCGGGAGACTTGAGGCGCCCATCGACATCGGGTTCGTGCCCGAAGACCGGCTGCGCGATGCGCTCATCGAAGACTTTCCGCTGTACGAGAACGTCTATCTCCGCGGCGCGGGCCGCGCGCGCGGACGCGTACATTGGGCCGCGCAACGGCAGGCGACGGCCACGCTCCTCGAGCGATTCGACATCCGCGCGGCCGGACCAAACGTGAGTGCCCGCACGCTGTCGGGCGGCAATCAGCAACGCCTGGTCTTAGGACGAGAGCTAGGAGGAGAGCTCGGCGGCGCCGCGGGTGCGGCTGGCACCGCTGCTTCTTCTATAATCGCGCTCAACCCCACGCGCGGACTCGACATCCAAGCGACGGCCGCCATTCACGACCGGCTCCTCGCCGCCCGGGACGCCGGCGCGGCGATCGTGCTCTACTCGAGTGACCTCGACGAAGTACTGGAGCTCGCCGATCGGGTGCTGGTGCTTGCCCATCGAACCGTCCAAGAGATCCCGCCGCCATTCGATCGCGATCTGGTGGGCCGAGCGATGCTCGGATTGCGCTAAATTGGCAATGTGACGAGATCCGAGAAGAGATCCGAGTACTGGGCGACGTTTCGCCGGCCTGCGCTTTGGCTCGCGGCATTCGCGGGTGCGAGCCTCGTCTCGTTTCTCGGTTTCTGGTACCGGTATCTCGAAGACGTCGTCGTTGGCCGACACGGGACCTTCGTGTGGCGGGCGATCGACGAGTGGACGGGCGCCATCTACGGCACGCCGATCGTCGTCGCCACGCTCGTTGTCGGCTGGTACTTCCCGCTCGACCGTGCCCATTGGCGCAAATCGCTACCGATTCACGCCCTCGCGCTGCTGTGCTTCTCAGTCCTGCACACGTCGCTCAACTGGGGCGCGCGGGTCGTCCTGTATCCGCTCTTCGGTCTCGGGCCGTACGACTACGGCCAGATGCCGCTCCGGTATCTCATGGAGTTCCCGAACGACGTCATTTTCTACCTGATCAACCAGGTGCTCGTCGCGGCGTTCCGATACTATCGCACGCTGCGCGACCGCGAGCTGAGTCTCGCGCAAGCCGAGCTCCGAAATCTCAGGCTCCAGCTTCAGCCACACTTCCTGTTCAATGCGCTCAACACGATCTCGGCCATCATGTACGACGACCCGGCCGCGGCGGACGCGATGATCGCCGAGCTCAGTGAGCTCCTCCGAGTGTCGCTCAAGACCGTGCACACGCAGGAAGTCCCCCTGCGTGCAGAGCTCGAGTCGCTGTCGCACTACACGGCCCTGATGCGGGCACGGTTCGGCGACAAGCTCGCGGTCGCGGTCGACGTCGACCCGGCCGCGGAGGATGCGCTCGTGCCGTCGCTCATCCTGCAGCCACTGGTCGAGAACGCGGTGCGCCACGGCAACGTGTCGCTCCTGGGTCGGGGGCGCATCGACGTCCGCGCGCGGCGCAACGGCGATCAGTTGACGATCGACGTGCTCGACGACGGACCCGGCACGACCACTCTAGAGGGCAAAGGCAATGGCGATGGCAATGGTGTGGGCTTGAGCGCGACGGCCGAGCGTCTACGGTTGTTGTACGGCGACGCGCATCGGTTCAGCGCCGGCAACGCGTCGAATAGTACAGATAGTACAGTCGGCGGCGGCTCCGGGTTCGCGGTTGCGATCGCCATCCCGTTCCGCTCGTGCGCGTCCTGATCGTCGACGACGAAGAGCCCGCGCGCCGCAAAATTCGCCGACTGTTGAGCGGCGAGAGGGACGTCGAGGTCGTCGGCGAAGCCGCGACGGGAACCGAGGCAATCGAGGCGATTCGGCGGCTCATGCCTGATCTCGTCTTTCTCGATGTCCAGATACCGCCCCCAAACGGCTTCGGCATCATCGACGCCATCGGGCGCGATAACGCGCCGGACGTCATCTTCGTGACCGCGTTCGACGAGCACGCGCTCCGCGCCTTCGAGGTCCGCGCGCTCGACTATCTGCTCAAACCGGTCACCCCGGCGCGATTTCGCGAGGCGCTCGATCGGGCACGCGAACGATTCGAACAAGCTGAACAATCGGCCGCCCCCAGCTCGGCCCCTGCCCGACCAAAGCCCTTGGCGCGCATCCTCGTACGCGACGACACCAAGGCCTTCTTGCTCGCCCTCGACCGCGTCGATCGCATCGAGGCCGACGGAAACTACGTGCGGCTCCATTCCAATGGCCGCAGCTTCACCGTGCGTATGGCCATTGGCGCTCTCGCCGGGCGGCTCGATGCCGACCAATTCTTGCGGATCTCCCGCTCCGCCATCGTCCGACTCGATGCGATCAAAGAGCTGCATCCGTGGTTCCACGGCGACTACCACGTGGTGATGACCGACGGCGCCCGCCTCACGTGGACCCGCCGCTATCGTGCCGCGGCCATGCCCGAGCTCGGCGGCAGTGGCGTTTCGTAAATCGGCTCTGCGCGACGTCCTGCTCCGGCCGGCCGTGGCCGTCCTGGCCGTCGGCCTCGTCGTCACCGCGACCGGCTACGCGCCCGGCCCGGCGCTCGCGGCACTCTGGCGCGGGTCGTTCGGCTCGCCGTACGTGATCGTATCGACCACACTGCTGCGCGCCACCCCGCTTATCCTCACCGGCCTCGCGGTCGCGATCGCGTTCCGCGCCAGCGTCTGGAACATCGGCGCCGAAGGCCAGCTGCTCGCCGGCGCCACCGCTAGCGCCGCACTCGGCGTCGCGACCGGATCCGCCCTGGGCCTAGCCGCCCTCCCGCTCGCGCTCATGCTCGGCGCAATCGCCGGGGCCGCCTGGGCCGGAATCGCGGCGTGGCTCCGCCGACGGTTCGGCGTGCTGGAAGTCATCAGCACCATCATGCTCAATTTCCTGGCGCTCGAAATCGTAGGCTGGCTCGTTCGAGGACCGCTCCAGGAGCCGACTCACATATATCCGCAGACATCGACGCTGTCGAAAGTCTTCGATATGCCGCGATTGGCGCACACCAGGCTTCATACTGGCTTTCTACTGGCGCTAATAACGGCCGTTATTGCGGGTTGGATGCTGAGAAAGACAGCCCCGGGATTTCGACTCCGGGCCACTGGAGCGAACCCCTTCGCAGCGGCGAGCGCTGGTCAGATCGATGTCGATAGAACCGCCACCCGAGCCTTCCTCGTAAGCGGCGCCCTCGCCGGCCTTGCCGGCGCCATCGAAGTGACCGGCGTGACCCACGCATTGTACGAAGACATCTCTCCGGGCTACGGCTACA
>DATHNL010000177.1:0-29399 GCA_035486035.1 Gemmatimonadaceae bacterium | reverse complement strand
CGCATACAACTGGAAACTCAACGATGAGATCGACGGTCGCGGCGACACGGCGGCGGCCGAGCGAACCATGGATATCGTGTTCGCGCGTGGTGTGCACGTGGGAGCGACCCTGGCCGGACAGTTGTCGCTCCTCGGGCCCGCCTATCGCGCCCGGCTCGAGCACATGTCGCTCGCTGACATCGGGGCGACGCAGACGTTCGATACGTTGAACTACTATCTGGCCAAGCACACCATGTACGTGCGGGACCAGCCCGGCGTCGCACGGGCGTACGGCGACTCGCTGCTCCACGCGGTTGCAGGGTCGAAGACGCTGGCCGGCCCGCTCGCCTGGAACAAGGCCGCTCTGCTGGCAATCGGGTATGCGGCCACTGGAGACCGGGCGCAGGCCATGCGCGAGCTCGCGCGGGTGCATGCCGAGATGGCGGCCGCCAAGGGGCTCGTCCTCAACGATTCGGCGCAGCGATACGAGGACATCGCGGCCGTCTTCGGTGTATTGGGTGATGCCGACTCGGCAGCCGTATACGTAACGGAACTCTTCCGGTTGCCGGGCGGATTCTCGAAGTTCTCGGTACGACTCGACCCGACGTTCGATCCCGTGCGGAACTCCCCAGCCTTTCAACGGCTGCTGCAATGACCGACACGCTGCGCGAGAAATTGCAGTCGACGCTGGGAGCATACACCATCGAGCGGGAGCTCGGCGGTGGCGGGATGTCGCGCGTGTTCGTCGCCTGCGAAAACGCGCTCGGCCGCACGGTGGTGGTCAAAGTGATGTCCCCAGATCTCGCCGAAGCGCTCAACATCGAGCGGTTCCGTCGCGAGATCCAGCTCGCGGCGCGGCTGCAGCATCCGCACATCGTGCCGCTGCTCGCCGCGGGCGACGTGGGCGGGCTGCCGTACTTCACGATGCCATTTATTCAGGGCGAGTCCCTGCGCGACCGACTCAGGGCGCGCGGCGAGTTGCCAGTGACTGACGCGGTGCGTGTGCTACGCGAAGTCGCCTCCGCGCTCGCCTACGCGCACGCGAATGGCGTCGTCCATCGCGACATCAAGCCGGACAACGTCATGATCTCCGGCGGGTCGGCGATGGTGATGGATTTCGGGGTCGCCAAGGCCGTCACGGACGCGGCGACGACGCGCGCGAGCACGCTGACGCAGCTCGGCGTCGCCTTGGGCACGCCCGCGTACATGGCGCCCGAGCAGGCCGCCGCCGACCCGACGACGGATCACCGCGCCGACATCTACGCGTTTGGCGTGATGGCGTACGAGATGCTGACGGGCGAGACGCCATTCGCGGGACGCCCCGCGCAGGCGATGCTCGCCGCGCACGCGGTCGAGACGCCCGAACCGATCACACGGCGCCGGCCCGCGGTGCCCGACGTGCTTGCGTCGCTCATCATGCGCAGCCTGGAGAAGCGGCCGAGCGATCGTCCGCAGACCGCGGATGAGATCGTGCGCGTGCTCGACAACCTGCCGACGTCGACGGGGGCCATACGCGCGACCTCAGTGCAGCGCCGGTCTCGCGGGTGGCTCGTCGGCGCCGCGCTCGGCGCGCTCGTCGTGGTGGGTGGCGCGGCGCTCCTGGTTGTGAACCAGCAACGCAAGGAGACAGCCGCCGCCGCCGCCGATGCGCCGACGATGATCGCCGTGCTGCCCTTCGACAATCAGGGATCCGCGTCAGACCAGTATTTCACGGACGGACTCACGGACGCGATTACGAACCGTCTGGCCAGCCTCCACGGGCTCGGCGTCATCGACAGTCGGAGCGCCGCGCAGTACAAGGGCACGACGAAGACCGCGAAGCAGATCGGTCGAGAGCTGGGCGTTCAATACTTGCTGCAAGGCACGGTGCAGTGGGCGACCGACGAGCGTGGCAAGCGGCAAGTGCAGATCTCGCCCTCGCTCGTCGAGGTCGCGAATCTCACGCAGAAGCCCGCCGGCGGTCCGTATCTGGTCTCCCCCGCGGATGTCTTCAAGGTCCAGACCGAGGTCGCGACCAAAGTCGCCGACGCGCTGAATGTGGCGCTCAACGGCGATGAGGAGAAAGCGCTCACCCGACGGCCCACGACGAACATGCAGGCCTACGACGCCTATCAGCGCGGTCAGGCGTTTGATGACCAGAACGAGGGATTGCAGCCGGACGCAATCCGGAACGCCATCGACGCGTATTCGGAAGCGACGCGGCTCGACCCCAAGTTCGCGCTGGCGTTCGCGAGGCTCGGGGCGGATCAGCTGCACTGGGCGGTGCTCGACGTCACCGACACGATGCGCGTGCACGCCGCGCGCCAGTCGATCGATTCGTCGCTCGCGCTCGAACCCGACCTGGCCGAGGGTCATCAGGCGCACGCGCACTTGCTCGGGTTCTTCATGAACGACCGCGAAGGCTCGTACAGCGAGTTGACGCGCGCGAACGCGCTCAAGCCGAACGACGCAGGGCTTTTGTCCGAGCTCGGCCACCAGCAAATCGTGCGCGGGCAGATCGCGCAGGGGTTCGCGAACATCGCCAAGGCCGTGCGACTCGACCCCCGCAATCTCGACGTGATCCAGCGGGCCGCGCGCGAGAACTACAACGCGCGCCGGTACGCCGAGGCCGAGCGGTACGCCGATCAGTACATCGCGCTCGCGCCGACGTCGCCGGCTGGATATAACTGGAAGATCAACTGCGAGATCGATGGCCGTGGCGATACGGCCGCCGCGCGGCGGACGCTGGAGACCGTGGTCTCGCGTGGCGTGCGCCTCTCCGTTGCGCTCGCGGCGCAGTATTCGAACTTGGGACCCTGGGGTTTCTCGAAGCTCCTGGCGCTATCGCTCCCCGACATGGGGGCGACGCAATTCATCGACAGCAGCGAGTACTACGGGATCAAGGGTGGGGTGTACCTCGCCGAGGGCCGCGCCGACATTGCACGGGCGTATGGCGATTCGATGCTCAAGATGGGGCTGTCGCCGCGCTTTACCGGGCCCCTCGCGAATTGGCGCTACGCCGTGCTCGCGTCCGCCTACGCGACACTCGGCCGGCGGGCCGAGGCGTTCCAACAACTCGCGCTGGCCGAGCAGGCGGCCGGGCAGTTCTCGGCCGATGATGCCATGCGAGGGAACATGGAGGAGCAGATCGCCCAGGCCTTCGGCACCATCGGGGAGGCCGACTCCACCATCGCGCACGTCAAAGTGCTGCTCAAGCTGGCGAGCGGGTTTTCGATGGAGACGGCGAAGACCGATATCTCGTTCGCGCCGCTCAGAGGGAAACCGGCGTGGGAGCGATTCCTCGCCGGGCAATAACTCCAGCCAGCGTCCGCACTCTCTCTGCACTGACTCGACCACTCCTTCCACCTTCGCACGCCGCGCCGCGTACGCCGGCGATGTCTGCTCCGAGCGCGGCGGCTCTCGGTAAATCGTCGGCTGTCAGTCGGCCCGCGAGCGCCACTATGAGGCCGGCCGCATGCGCCGTCTCGACCCACTGGCCAATGGTGTCTTCGCTCAGCAGACGAAACAGGCCTGGACCCATCTTGTCGCTCGTGTCGAGCAACACGCCTTGTGCGCCGCATCTCGCAGCCGCCCCGACGACGTCTTCCCATTGCCGATCGGCATACGCAGCCAGAACTATGGCGCATCCGGGGATCTCGCGCGGCGTCGTGAGCTTCACGAAGGCGACGCCGGCGATCGAACCGTCAGCCTCGGCGGCGCTTACCGGTCGTCGTCCCGCAACGGTCCCGATGATGGCGGCGAGAGTCGCCGGGCTCACGGGCCCAAGCGCCCCGCGCGAGGGGTCCTTGGCGTCGATGATATCGGCGCCGCCTGTGACCGCCGCGGCCGCATCCATGGCGTCAGCCACACTCACCAATAGCTGCATGCTAGGTTACGCTAACATATGCCCCTGAGCGATCGCGTGGTACTCGTGACCGGCGCGTCGAGCGGGATCGGCCGGGCGATCGCGCTCGCCTGTGCGCGAGAGGGCGCCGACCTCGTGATCACGTACCGGCGCGAGCGCGCAAAGGCCGAGGCGGTAGCCGACGTGATCCGTTCCGCGGGCCGCCGGGTGTGCGTGCTGCCGCTCGATCTCGCCGACCCGGTGTCGATCGAGCGATTGGCGTCGGCCGCGCGAGAAGCGTTCGGTCGCGTGGACGCGTGGATCAACAATGCCGGCGCTGATATCCTCACCGGTCCCGGAGCCAGTTTGTCGTTGCACGATAAACTGGATCAATTACTCACCGTCGATCTCAAAGGGACGATCTTGGCGTCCTGGGTGGCGGCCGACCTGATGGCTGCACAGGACTCCGGCGGTGTGATCATCAACATGAGCTGGGATCATGTGCTCACGGGGATGGAAGGCAAGAATCCCGAGATGTTCGCGGCCGCCAAAGGTGGGATCTTGAGCTTCAGCAAGTCATTGGCGCGGTCCGTGGCACCGCGTGTGCGCGTGAACATTCTGGCGCCTGGATGGATCGACACCGCGTTCGCCGGTGGGCTGGATGCCGAGCGCCGTCAGGCAGTCGCCGACACGACGCCATTGCGCCGCTGGGGAACGCCGGAGGATGTCGCGGGAGCGGCAGTGTATCTCGCGTCGCCGGCCGCGGCATTTCTGACTGGGCAGACGATACTCATCAATGGGGGAGTAGTCATGTGACGAAGAAAGAAGAGACGTTCACCGACGAGCAGATCGCCAGCCAGCTATCGGCACTGCCGGGTTGGTATTTCGAGGACGGCTGGATCCGCCGCTACTACAAGACGGACGGCTGGCGCTCGACGCTGATGCTCGTCAACACGATCGCGTTCCTGGCCGAGGCGGCGAACCATCATCCCGATCTGAGCGTGACGTGGGCGAGAGTCGGCGTGAAGCTCCAGACGCACTCCGCCGGCGGGATCACGGGGAAAGACATGGATCTCGCCAAGAAGATCGAAGAGGTCGCGCTCTGGCGGCCTGCGCCTGGCGGCGCGCTCGAGGGCACGCCGAGCAAGTGGGTGCAGAGCGGGGAGCGGCGATAGCTACGATCGCGTTCGTCACCGGGCGTCTGGCCGAGCCCGCGTTGAACGAGACGCTCCGGGCGATGAAGGGATCCGAGGGATCCGACCCGGAGTTCGCGTATCACGTCGTCGTGCTCAAGATCACGGTGGCCGCGCTCATGACGACTCCGTGGATCGCGAAATTTCTAGACATTCCGTCGGGGACCGACCTCGTGATGATCCCCGGGCTGTGTGAAGGCGATCCGTCGGTGATCGCGGACAAACTCGGTGTGCGAGTGATCAAGGGGCCCAAAGATCTACGCGAAATCCCGGGTTGGTTCGGCCATGAGGCGGTGGCGCGCGAATATGGCGCTTGGGATATCGAGATCTGCGCCGAGATCAATAATGCGCCCAGATTGTCTCGCGAGGAAATCGCGCGCCAAGCGCGCTACTATCGCGAGTCCGGCGCCGATGTCATCGACTTGGGGCTGACACCGGGCCTGCCGTATCCTGAACTGGCCGAGACCGTACGCGATCTCGTCTCGGCGGGCATGCGGGTGAGCGTCGACAGCTTTGATCCCGATGAGATCCACACAGCGGTTGCCGCTGGTGCTGAGCTCGTACTCAGCATTAACGGATCGAATCGCGATGTCGTGTCGTCGCTCGCCGGCACATCAGTACGGGTCGTCGCGATTCCAGACTTTGGCGCGGGCCTCGAGACGCTGGATCCGACCATCGCGGCGCTGGAGCAAGCGCGCATCCAGTATTTCATCGACCCGGTCATCGAACCCATCGGCTACGGTTTCGCTGCGTCGATAGAACGTTACGCAGAAGCGCATCGACGCTATCCGGATGCGCCGCTGTTTATGGGCATCGGCAACCTGACCGAGCTGACCGCGGCGGATACGACGGGAGTGAATGCTGTCCTGATCGCGATCGCGCAGGAGCTCGGCGTCCGGGCAGTGCTCACGACCGAAGTCATTCCATGGGCGCGTGGATGCGTGCGCGAGGTCGATATTGCGCGGCGTCTCATGCACTACGCGGTCACCAAGCGCTCGCTGCCGAAGCATATCGACGATCGGCTCGTGACGGTCAAAGATCCCGCGATCTTGAGCTACACGGAAGCCGAGCTCCGTACGCTGCAAACGTCTATTAAAGACGCGAACTATCGCATCTTCACCGATCGCGATGTCATCACCGTGCTCAATTCCGAGCGGTTTGTTCGAGGGACCGATATCCAGGAGATCTTCGGGCAACTCGGCGTGACCGAGGCGACCCACGCATTCTATCTCGGCAAAGAATTGGCGAAAGCAAAGCTCGCGATCACCCTCGGCAAGACCTATCGCCAAGAAGGCCAACTCGCTTGGGGCTACCTGACGCCGCCTGACGACCCGATCAGCGAGCATCTCCGAGTGACGGCGAAGCGTGCTCGTTGAAGAGCTGATCCCGGCGCCGGATGTGATCGAGACGTTCGAGCGCACGGCGGGACTCCCCTATCGAATGCTGCTCGACAGCGCCAGCGACCCGCAGCGCCTCGGCCGCTATTCGTTCGTAGTCGCCGATCCGTATAAGGTCATTCACAGCGGCCCCGATCCGCTGCTCGCCGCGCGCGCCTCGCTCGCGCACCTGCACCACGACCCGATTCCGGATCTGCCGCCATTCCAAGGCGGCGCGGTCGGCTACATCGGCTACGACTACGGCGCTCGACTCGAACGCCTGCCGTCGGCGCGCTATGACGACCTGGGAATTCCCGATGTCGTGCTCGGCCTCTACGACTGGGTCATCGCATGGGATCATCTCACTAAGCGCGCCTGGATCATCTGCATCGGCGATCGAGCGGGGCCCCGCAGAGACAACGTCCGCGCGATGCTCGAGGGCCGGGGCGCCCCGCGCGAAACACCGGATGTCGATCCCTGGCCTCGCCCACCGCGCGCGCCGTCGTTTCCGCTGCCGCGAGAAGTGGCGGGCTCGCTCGACCTGCGATCTTCGTTCTCGCGCGAGGCGTATCTCGAGGCGGTCGAGCGCGTCCGCGAGTACATCTTCGCCGGCGACATCTTCCAGGCCAACCTCTCGCAGCGGCTGGAAGCGCCACTCGATGAGCCGGCGTGGGAGCTGTACAAGCGACTGCGCGCGATCAACCCGGCGCCGTTCGCCGCGTACATCGAGACGGACGAAGCCACGATCATGAGCGCGTCGCCCGAGCGATTCTTACGCGTCGCCGCTGATCGAACCGTCGAGACGCGGCCGATCAAGGGCACCAGTCCGAGGGGCATCGGCCCCGAGCACGATGCCGCGCTGGGGCAAGCGCTGATCGAGAGCGAGAAAGATCGCGCCGAGAACCTCATGATCGTGGATCTCCTACGAAACGATCTCTCGCGGGTCTGCGCGCCGGGCACCGTGCGGGTGCCGGAATTGTTCCTGCTCGAGAACTACCCGACCGTGCACCATCTCGTGTCGACGGTCGTCGGTGTCCTCTCGTCGAACGCGGACGCCGTTGATCTCGTGAAGGCGAGCTTTCCGGGCGGGTCGATCACCGGCGCGCCCAAGGTGCGCGCGATGGAGATCATCGCCGAGTTGGAGCCGTCGCGCCGTGGTGTCTACTGCGGGTCCATCGGCTATCTCAGCGTGACGGGCGCCCTCGACACCAGCATCGTCATCCGGACCTACCTGGCGCTGGAGCGCCGGGTGTATTTTTCTGTCGGCGGGGGCATCGTCGCCGACTCCGATCCCACCGCGGAGTACGAGGAGACGTTGACCAAGGCCCGCGCGCTGATCGCCGCGCTACGCCCGTGATTCTACTCATCGACAACTACGACTCGTTTGTCTACAACCTGGCTCGCTATGTGCGCGAGCTGGGGTGTGAGGCGGTCGTGCGTCGGCACGATGCCATCACCCTCGATGACATTACGACGCTCGGCCCCTCGCACATCATCCTCTCGCCAGGTCCCTGCACGCCTCGCGAGGCTGGTATCTCGACGGACGTCGTTCGCCGCTTCTCTCCAACAATACCTATACTCGGCGTCTGCCTCGGACATCAGTGCATTGGCGAGGCATTTGGCGGTCGGATCGTCCGCGCCGCCCGGCCAATGCACGGCAAGGTCTCATCGGTGATCCACGATGGGACCAGCGTATTCGCGGGACTTCCATCGCCCATTCGCGCGACGCGGTATCACTCGTTAGTGATCGAGCCCGCGAGTATCCCTGACGAGTTACGCGTCACGGCACGGACGGAGTCCGGGGAGATAATGGCTGTTGAACACCGGGAACGTCCGACAGTTGGTGTGCAGTTTCATCCAGAGTCGGCGCTCACTGAATACGGGTATCGCATGCTGGCGACGTTCTTGAACCGCAGCGCAGGACCCGACGTCCCTGATCGAGCAGATGGCGCGTTCAGTCGCCGCGAGCCCGCCGCATTCGTCCCTCCACCGGTGGAGCTCGTGCGGTGAGCGTACTCCCTGCTTGTTGGGTCGATGGAAAGCGCGTCGACCCGGCGGGCGCACATATCCATGTCACCGATCGCGGGTTCACGCTCGCTGACGGTATCTTCGAGACCATGCGAGCGTACAACGGCGCCATCTTCCGCTATGACGACCATATGGCCCGCCTCTCGCGGGGCGCCGAGCGGCTGGGCCTCCCGCGCCCGGCCAATTTGTTCCCCACGCTCCAGCAGGCGCTCCACGAGTTGCGCGCCGCGAGAGTCGACGCCGTCGTGCGACTCACGGTGAGTCGCGGGTCGGGACGCCACGGGCTCATGCCGACGCGCGGGGAGACCCCGACCGTCGTCTTGTTCGCCCAAGAGCTGTTGCCGTTCAAGATGGCGATCAGCGTCCGCACGGCGAGTGGGCGGCGCAATGAGCGCGCGATGAGCGCCGGCATCAAGGCGCTGTCATACACGGATAGCGTGCTGGCCCTGCTCGAAGTCTCGGCGAAAGGGGCCGAGGACGCGATTTTTCTCGACACGGGTGGTCATGTGTCGGAGGCGACGGCCAGCAACGTGTTTCTCGTGAAGGATGGGGCCGTTCGTACCCCGCCAGAATCCTGCGGCGCCTTTCCCGGCATCACGCGGTCAGTCGTGATCGAGCTCCTCGAAGGGATGCGCATTCCGCTGAGCGATGATCCCGTGACGCCCGCGGAGTTGGCGCACGCCGACGAGGTGTTCTTGACCAGCTCCGTACGCGAGATCGCGCCGGTGGATACGGTCGACGGACGATCGCTCAAAGTCCCTGGGCCTATTACGACGGCGCTCATGGGTGGGTACGCTGCGCTGGTGCAAGTCGAGCGCGAGTCGTGATCATCGAGACGATCGTCACAACGCTCGATGCCAAGGGTGCGGTGAATGTCGCGCCCATGGGCGTCGAGTGGAGTGACGACGTACTGGTCGTCAAGCCATTTCTCGACACGACAACGTTTCGCAACCTGCGCGACACTCACGTCGCGGTCGTCAACCTCACCGACGACGTGCGCATTTTTGTTCAAGCGGCGCTGTACAGCGCCACGGCGCCAACGATACCGGCCACGGTGGTGAAAGGCGTCGTGCTCTCGGCCGCGACCTCCTGGCGCGAGGTCGAGGTCACATCGATCGACGCCACGCCGCCGCGTTCCCGCATCGAGACACGCGTGGTGTTTCGCTCGGCGCAAGGCGAATTTCTCGGCTTCAATCGCGCGCGCCACGCGGTGCTGGAAGCGACGATATTGGCGACGCGACTGCATCTGATCCCGCACGACGAGGTTCGCCGACAGGTCGACGCCCTGGCCGTGTTAGTCGACAAGACCGCCGGCCCACGCGAGCAAGAAGGGTGGGCGTTGGTGAGTGCATACGTCCGAGAGCGGACCGCGTGACAGTCTTTGTCGAGGCCCCAGCGCGATTGCATTTCGGCATGCTCGACCTCGCGGGCACGCTGGGCCGGAGGTTTGGCGGCATTGGGGCGGCCGTTCCGACGCCGTCGCTCCTGCTTTCGGCCGAGATGCGAACGCAGATAACGGCCGAGGGCCCGGAGGCCGAGCGCGCGGTTCGATTCGCGACGAGGTTCGTGGATCACTACGGCATAGAGGGCCGAGGGGCGCATTTTCGTATTCAACGCGCGATTCCGAGGCACAATGGATTGGGATCGGGCACGCAGCTCGCGCTCGCCGTCGCGCGGTCGATGGCGGAGTTGTACGAGCTCGACGCCGACGTCGCGACGCTGGCGACCGCGGTCGGCCGCGCGCGGCGGTCGGCCATCGGCACGTGGACGTTTGCGCACGGTGGGTTCGTGCTCGAAGGTGGCCGGCGGTCGGGGGCGGGCGATGCCCCAGACCAGCCCGCACCGCTCTTGGCGCGCCTGGCGATCCCGCCGCACTGGAGGTGCGTCATAGCGGTTCCGCGGGCCGCGTTAGGCGTCAGTGGTGACGCTGAAGTTGCGGCGTTTGCGTCGCTGCCCGAGCCGCCGCTCCGGGATGTCGAGCACGTGGCGCACCTGGTGCTCATGTCGCTGTTGCCGGCGCTCGTCGAGGGCGACCTGGCGACATTTGGCGCGGCGCTGACGGAGGTGCAGTATGTGACGGGTCGCTGGTTCGCGCCCGCGCAGGGTGGCGCGTTCGCGCCGGGGATCGGCGCCTCGCTGATCGCCCAGATGCGGGAGTGGGGCGCGGCCGGCGTCGGCCAAAGCTCGTGGGGACCGGCCGTATATGGTATCGTAGGCGATGCGGCCGCCGGCGCAGCGCTCGCGGCCCGGGTACGGGCGGCGTTGCCCGAGGCCAATGGGGCAGTCTACGAAGGACCTTTCAGCCACACGGGGGCGCGGATATGGGTGGAGTAGTCGAGCGCATCCAGGCGTTCAACGCAGACCGCGAACCCGAGCGGCTCGCGCTCAAGTACCAGCGCATGCGCTTGAACGCATTCGCGTTCTTTCGCGGCACGGCCCACCTGTTCTACGAGGACTGGACCAAGGGCGGCCCGCTCGACGCCGCGCCGCTGGCCTGGCTCTCGGGTGACCTCCACCTGGAGAATTTCGGCAGCTACAAGGGCGACAACCGGCTCGGGTACTTCGATCTCAACGATTTCGACGAAGCGTACCTGGCGCCGGCGACGTGGGACCTCGGTCGGTTCACGACGAGTCTCTATCTCGCCGCCGATGCGCTGAAAATCGGCGATAGCGATACCCGCATTTTGGGCGCGACGTTTCTCGACACGTACGGCACCGCGCTGCACGACGGCAAGGCTCGCTGGGTGGAGCGCTCGACCGCCGAAGGGATCGTGCGCGAGCTGCTGCGGCGCGTGAAACGGCGAACGCGGAGGCAGTTACTCGACAGCATGACGACGGGCCGTCACAAGGGCCGCAAGTTCACGCTCGATGCCCAGCATCGCCTCGTCGTCTCGCGCGCCGACCGCGCAGCCGTTGTCGCGACGATGAAGACCTTCGCGGCGAGCGAGCATTGCCCCGAAGAATTTTCCGGCGGATTTCTCCGCGTCCTCGACGTCGTGCGCCGGGTTGCCGGAACCGGCAGCCTCGGAGTTCGCCGTTTCGCGATTCTGGTGGAAGGTCGCGGCGGTCCGGACGGCAACTTCGTGCTCGACCTCAAAGAAGCGCGCCGCTCCGCGCTCGCTCCGTATGCGACGGCTCCGCAGCCGGGTTGGCCGAGCGAGGCGGCGCGGGTCGCTGGCATCCAGCGGCGCGCCGAAGCGATCGCGCCCGCGCTGCTGCACGCGGTGAACATGGGGAAGTCTTCGTACGTGCTCAAAGAATTGCAGCCATTGATCGACCGGCTCGCGATCGACGAGACGACGTCAGGAACTGACCTCGGCCTCATCATGGTCGCCATGGGCCACGTCGTCGCCTGGAGTCATTTGCGCGGGAGTGGCCGCCAGGGCTCGGCGATCGCTGACGATCTCGTCACGTTTGGCGCCGAGCGATGGTGGGTACGTGAGACGCTGGCGTACGCGCGGCGGTATCGCGAGGTCGTGAAAGTCGATTACGAGATCTTCGCCAAGGCGTACGACGACGGGGCGTTTAACGCGACGTGATCACGACCTGGGCGGGGTGCTGCACGTTGCCATCGGCACCTCGCACCGCCACGTCGATCGAGTCGGCATCCCACGCCGCGAGCACGACCTGATCGGTCCCTTTCGCGAACGTGGAGAGGTCGGTACTCGAGAGTACCGGTTCCTTGAGTGGGTGGTTGGCCGAATCGGCCCGATAGGGATGCGTGTGCCACGTGCCGACGAGATGAGCGACGTGCTTGCAGTCGCCGGTGACAGCGAACTGCCATTGGTGCATGTGCTGTGCGGGTCTCCAGTCGGTGACGTAGACGGTATCGCCGACCATGTGGCCGATGAGGCAACCCAAGTATTCGTGCTGCGTCGGTTTGCCGGTGCCGAGCATCTGTGTCAGTGTGTTCTGGTCGGTCAGCTCGTTCCAGTGAAGGTTGTTGCGTAGCCAGATGGCGTTGATCGAGTCGCGCACCGGTTGCGCGATCACGACAATGGCGGGTGGCTGGGCGAATGGCATGCGATATCTTTGATGAAATGAGAACGACACCGCGCCCTACGACGCTGATCGAGTCGCCACGTCTGTCAGACCGCCTCTGTGCCAATGTCACGTTGGCGGCCGAGACGTTCCAATTTACCGGCAGCTTCAAGTTCAGGGCGGCGAATAATGTCGTCACGAACGTGCCGAACCCGTCGATCATCACTGCGTCGTCCGGGAACTTCGGCCAGGCCATGGCGTATGCGTGCAAGCTCGCGGGAAAGCGATGCACGGTGGTGATGCCCGCGAACTCGGTCAAGGTCAAGGTTGAGGCTGTACGCGCATTCGGCGCGACGGTGGATCTCGTCGATACCACGAAGGTACCCCGCGCGCAGCGGGTACGAGAGTTAGCCGAGGCAGATCCGGACGCGTATGTGGCCAGCGCGTACGATGACCCACTCGTGATTGCGGGCAACTCATCGCTCGGTCGCGAGCTCGCGTCGCTCGCTGCGCGGTTCGATGTCATCGTCGCGCCCGTCGGCGGCGGCGGCCTGCTGTCGGGCGTCATTCAGGGATTGCGCTCCTCGGGGGATACGACGCCTGTCATTGGGGCCGAGCCACTGCTCGCGAACGATGCCGCGCAGTCCCTGCGCGAGGGACGGATCGTCGCCAGCGATCACGAGATCCAGACGATCGCCGATGGCGCGAGAACGATGAGCCTCGGAAAGCACAACTGGGCGATCATCAAAGATGGCGTCGAGACGATCGTGGAAGTGTCGGAGGAGCAGATTCGCGAGGCGGTGCGATTGCTCTTTTCACTCGCGAACTTGAAGGTCGAGCCCACCGGCGCGCTCACGACCGGCGCGTTGCTTGCATCACCCGATCGCTTCCGTGACCTGCGGGTCTGTTGTGTCGTCAGTGGGGGCAACGTTGATCCCGCGCTGTATCGGGACCTGCTATCGGTATAAAGATTGCGCTAGTATTAGGGGCTGCACTTTTCCTGAGAGGGAACGTCTATGCCCACGAATCATGCGCACGACCCGAAGAAACCTCGTCCCTCGGCGCCGCGACCAGCGCAGCCCGACGAGGAGCCCAAAGTGATCACCCGTGGGCGGGTGTCACACGTGGAGCACGAGCTCGATCAGCCGGAGCCGATGCCAGTCCGCAAGTCGGGCGAACGCGACAGAATCTCTCGGTAAACCGCGGACTGACCGAAGCTCTCCTCGACTTCGATCTCGATTGACGCGAGCCGGTCGGCGCTCGCCCCCAGCTCGACCTTCAGCCGACCGGCGAGATACTGCGCCAGCATCTCCGCGGTAGTGTTGGGAATAGGGAGGAGCACACAATCCTCTCGCGGGAAGACGTAGCGAGGTCGCTCCTGGTACGCGACCGTTATCGACTCTGCCTGCTCCCCGATCCGGAGTTTTGGATTTTCCAGCGGGAGGAGCACCCGGTGGTCGATCTCATCGCACAGGCGCTTCATCACGTGCTTGAGGTCGACGAAGTTGAAGACGTACCAGCTTTCCGGGTCGAGCGTGCCTTCCAGTGCCACGCTCACGCGATAGTTGTGGCCGTGGAGTGATTCGCAGCGGTGCCCGGCGAAGGTGATAAAGTGCGCGGCTGCGAACACGAGATAGTCTTTTGTGACCTGTACTCGGAACGTCGTCATCGGCCTCTCAGAAGCGCGACGTAGAGCGCCGCGGCTGTCAGGTCTGCGGTCGTGCCAGGATTTACGCCCGCCGACCGTAGCTCTTCATCGAAGTGCGCTCGGCCCTCCGGGCCAGCGTGCAACACGCTCTTCGCGCTGCGGCTGACATCGGCGGCGACCGAGGAGCCAAATTTACGCGCAATATGAGTATCCGGGATCTCAGCGAGGAGTGCCAGGAAGGTCCTGACTGTGGCCTCTTCCCACCCCAGTGATCTCGCCTCGATCAGCGCCGGAAGGCCGAGGTCGAACGTGATGCGAAAGTCGGTCGCATACTCGGCCGCGATGGAATCCCTGTCAGCCGCCATGCGCATGGCGTCGGTCAACGTCACGGTCGGCTCGGCACCGAGATCCTGTTCGTCGACGCGGCCCATGCCTCCTGGTTGCGCCAATCGCACTGCCGCATACACCTCGCGAGCGTCCTCGACCGTTGTGGCGCCGAGCACGTCGTGCAAGGCTTCCCGGAGCGGTCGCGGCGAGCGCGCAGCGCGAGCCAGTGGGGCCAGCAAGAGAACGAGCCCCAAGTTCGTATTGGACAGCGTCCACTGGCGTGTCGCACGAATGGCCGCGTGGGTCATCGCACCGAGCGGCAGATCGGAGCCGAGTGCGGGCCCGATGGCCGCGGCGCTAGCGAGAAAATCCTCGTAACTCGCGTCGGGAAAGTCGCGGCCAGGGGAAACATTACCAGGCTTCGGCGCGCTCGCTTCGAGCAAGCAGGCGAGCTGGGCGGCGCTAGCGATAAAATCGTTCGTCACACGCCAAGCGCGTGGTCGACGATGCCTTGGGCGACGTCGAGGCCGGTGGCATCGTGCAGCCCGCGCCACCCGGGAATCCCGTTGACCTCGAGCGCGTAGGTCTTTCCATCGTTCCCCGGTAGCAGGTCTACCCCAGCATACTCAGCGTCGACTGCGCGCGCGGCCGTCAGTGCCATGTCGGTCTGCGCTGTCGTCAGCGTCAATGGCCGCGCCGCTCCACCGCGTGATACGTTGGTTCGCCACGTAGGAGATGAGCGCTCGATGGCCCCGAACACGCGATCGCCGATGACAAACGCGCGAATGTCCCGCCCGTCGTGGGCGATGTAGCGCTGCAAATAGAAAATGCCGCGGATCTGCTCGATCGCCCGCAACACGCGCCACGCCGTGTCTTCATCGGTGACCCGAACGAGGCCGAGTCCCATCGAGCCGAAGAGCGGCTTGACGATGCAATCGCGAAGATGGCGAAATGCCGCCATAGCATCGTCGATCCGCTCACAGACGATCGTCTCGGGCGTGGTCAGCCCGGCCTGTTGGAGCAGCGCCGACGTATAGAACTTGTCAACGGTCCGCTCGATCGCGCGGGGCGAGTTGATAATGCGCGCGCCGATGTCCTCGAGCCAATGCAGGGCGTCGACGCGGTAGATGATCTGCTCTAAAGAGCCACTGGGGATGATCCGAGCCAGGACGATGTCGCTGCGCTGCACGGATGGCGAGACAGAGCAGGGCCCGAGGCGGCTGACGATGCCTTCCCACGGCGCGATGCGCGGGACAGCGCCCCGGGCACGAATGGCGTGGCAGAGCTGGTCGGTGTGCCAGCCCTGCCGCGAGGCGAGAATCGTGACCGTGGTAACTAGGGAGTCTCCTCGCCGGTCAGCGCGGTGAATCCGCCGCTCGCGAATATCGGGATATCATCCGCGACGGCCTTGAACCCGGGTGTCGACATCCCCTTTTTGAGCGCGTCCGTCGACGCGAACGTCAGTTCGGCCTTGCGATAAAAGGCGCTGTTCGGCGCGAACTTGACGAGCACGCCATTGGTAAACCCGATTTCCTTGGCGTGCTTCGCGAGCAGTGGCAGGTGAGTTGCCGCATAGTATTTCTCAAACGCCGCGGGGTCCTTCGGCGCATTGTACAGCACAACGAGATGGGCCGCACTCATAGCGATGTGATCTCCAGGAGAGAAGTACGCAGAACGTCGGGATTGAGGAGCCCGCCGTGGAAAGTCCGCCCGGTCTTCGCGCTCGTCAACCAGACCTCGGCGGGACTGAACAAGAGCGGATCGATCTTGTAGAAATCGCCCTTGTAGGCGTTGAACGTGTCGACGAATGGCTTGCCATAGTCGGGCGACGCCGAGGCCGGTAGCTTCGCGGCCAACGGCTCCAGCTCCGCGTCCGCCGCGTCGATCAGGAATCGCGCCTGGCCGCCATACAGAATGCAGTCGTTGGTGCGCCCGATCGCTTTGATATCCGACGTCGCCAGCGGTGGAACGGGGGCGGAACCCGACGCGGAGATCACGCGCGTCACGTCGAAGCCGAGCGCGTCGAGCTTGTGGAGGCCGGTCTCCATGACGCGCGCGACGACCTGCACGGCGCCCGCGATGCTCGCTGTCGGCGCGACCACGAACGTGAGCTGCGCCGGCTTCATGTGGGCTCGCTCGGCGACCCACGCGGCGACCGCATCGGTCGGGTGTGCTCTCGTCTCGAGCACGAGCACGCCGTCGGACGCCGTCTCTTCGTACTTCAACTTGGCGAACAAGTCTTTTTCGACGCGGGCATGAGCGCGGATCGGGCCGGAGCCCATCGCGAAGAACTTGTCGACCTGAATCGCCCAGCCGGCGTACTGCGACGCCATGCACGATATCGCGGGATGGTCGGTCCAGACCTCGACGCCCATGTAGTCGTCGGGTCCAACGCGCACGGTCTCATAACTGATGTGCCCAAGCCCACCCATGCAGATCTCGGCCATCGCCAGACCAGCGGCGAACCCGCCGCGCACGTCGATGCCGAGGTCGATGATGCGCGCGCCACCGGGGAGCGTGGTCGACGCGATCCGCAGCTCGTCGGACCGCGTCTCGACGTCATCGGCGATCGCCAATGCGTTGGCGTTCAGTCTCAGGTCGTCCACTCGAGAATCTCTCCTTTGCCAACGTCGGCTACATCGCCCGTCCAGCGCTTGTAGCGCCCGGTGGCGAACCGGCCGTCGATCGTGAATCCGCGCATGCGTTGGAGATAGCGCAGGAGTACCGGCACATAGGGCGGGCGGTAGGTGCAGGCGTACCGATACGTCGCCGGGACCTCCACGCCGCCGAGCGCGATCACGGATCCGCGCTTGGACCAGAGGCCGGCGCCCGTGCCGAGTCGGCCCGCGACCAGCAGCGTCCCGGCGATCATCGCATGCGCAGCGCCCGGCCCAGCATTCCCCCCAACCACCAGAATCCCGCGACGCACGCGAGTCGCGGCCCCGCTGCCGACGTTGCCGCGCACGATGATCTCCCCCCCAGTCATCCCACGGGATGCTCCGGGCAGCGCCGCGCCGAGCCGATCGCCTGCTGATCCACGGATCCGCAGCAAGCCCCCGGACATGGCCACACCGGCGCCATCGCCGACGCTGCCGGTCACATCGATCGTACCGCCGCTCATCGCATGGCCGACCCCTCGACCCGCCTCACCTTCGATCGTGAGGGTGCCGGCACTCATGCCAGTCCCGAGTCCGTCGACCCGCCGCAAGTCCCCGGTGATTCTCACATCGGGACTCGGCTCGCCTTTGACGTCAAAGATCTCGCCCACGCTCACGCGCCGACGACCGACCCAACACGTCGAATTCGTCGCCATGGCCGAGGCGTCAATGCGTTCGGTGATCCCGGGGCGAAGCGTCAGCACGAGTGTCATGCGACGATCTTCCGCAGGTAGAAATGATGCGGCCCGAGCTTTCCGCCATAGTTCCCGGCGGTGATTTTCTTGATGCCGGGGATGCACGCCGCCGGAATCCCCGCCCGCATCGCGCGGCTGATGCTGTCGAAGTCCAGTCCGTCGAGGACGATCTCCATGACGCCGTTCACCCCTTCGGGCAGATCGGTCGTGGTGATCTCCCGCAGGGTCGGCGCGAACGCATCGTTCGTCGACGCGAGCAAGCTCTTGTAGCGCCTCGACCCGACTTTGCTGCCGCTGCGTACGATGCCGCCGGGGAACGGCAGGATGACGCCCGGCAGCCCCGTTATCGCCGCGACCGCCGCCTCAGCCGCCTGCAGCGCCTTCTCGGCCGTCTCGGCCAGCATGAGAAAGTTGCCGCCTCCGACCGCAGACACCTTGCCGAACGTCTCTTGTATCAGCGCTTCGCCTTCCATGACTGGCACGCGCCAGTAGCGGATCCCGCCGATCATCTTGCTCGCCTGGAATCCGTCGCCGAAGATGCGGAGTGCCTTGCCAACGGGCATCCGATCAGTGGAGCTCGGGATCCCATCGAAGACCGCAGTCGTCGGGCACGTGAGCACGGTCTGGCCCAGTCGTTCGATCAGCCGTTGCTGGAGGCCCGCCGAGTCGGGCGTGAACACGAGAACGCTGATGCCGGGTCGGCCATCCGGGGTATCATCCGGCGACACCTCGTGCTCGATGCCCGCTTCGACTTTACATCCAATGACCGAGGTCGCGAAGCCCGTCATCACGGTCGCCGCTACTCGCGCCCATCGCGGCGTCGCGGCCGTGATGATCACCCGCGCGCCGCGCATCGTGAACGCCTCGGCGAACGTGTCCTCGATCTCGACGCCGTTGATCGTGAGCGTGTCCGCGGTCATAGCTGCACCGCGTAGTTGTCGAATTCGATGGACACGTTCTCTTGGAAGTACTTCCTGATATCGCTCTCAACCGCGCGATCATACCCGGGCGTGATATGCAGGCGTTGCCCCGAAGGGGCACGTCGTAATTGCCCTTCCTCGACGACAAGCGTGCCGGTCTTAACGACGTATCGCGGTGTCGCGAACATCTCAGCCGCGTTGGCCGACCGGGCATACACCGTGATGTCGGCATCGGCGCCCGGTCCGAGGTGCCCCTTGTTGCGCAATCCGAGCAGCCGCGCGGGTCCGGCCCGCGTGATAATCGCGATTTCGCTCAGCGTATACTCGCGCGCGAGGCCATCAGCGAGCGCACTCCCGGCGAGATGCTTTTGATTGATCTTCTTGAGCCGATCATCGCGATAGGTCCGATCCATGAGCAACCGGATGAGCTCCGGATAGCTCATGAACGAGCCGCCGTTCGGATGGTCGGTAGAAAGAACCATGCGCCAAGGATCGGGCGACAACAGAAAGAGCTCTAGACCGACCACCCATTGCAGCGCGGCCACGGCCGCGGTGTCCCGGTATGTATAAGGGACGATGCCGCAACCCGTCTCGAGCTCGATGTCGACATTCACCCACTTCCGCCCAGTCGACATATGCAGCAAGTACTCGACGGCACCGTCCGCGGTCAGTGTGCACGCGGGTCCGAACATGACCTGCCCAACGTCCCCGCTGACCTCGGGATGCGCCGCGAAGTACTCGGCGATCCGCTTCGCCGCCGACGCCCAGGGTTTCGCATAGCTCTGAAACTGCAGATGCGTGAAATGCGCCCGCCGGCCGCCAACGGCTCGCATACTCTCGAGCGTGATCTCGACGTTGCCGGGCAACCCCAGGTTGTTGCAGTGAATGTGCACGGGATGCGGAAGCCCGAGCGCATTCCCGGCGTCGGTCAACGTCTCGAGGATGGCGCGGGGAGTCACGTTCGCGGAGCCGATGGGATCGTCGAGCGACTTGATCTCGCGCACATTTTGCTTCCACAACTCGACGCCGCCGGGATTCACAATCTTGATCGAATACGCTTTCGTCGCGCCGAGGAGCCAGCCGACATAGTCACGCGCCCGCTCGCGTTCGCCCGCGGCAATCTGCCGCAGCAGATATTCGTCGTTGCCGAGCAACGCGAAAAATCCGCCGTCGACGATCGGCGTGTCGTCGAATTGCGCATGCGTCGACCGGGCGGAGATCGGCGCGACCGCGGCGTCGAACACGGTCGTGTAACCGAGTCCTGCGTAGCGATATCCGGTCGTGAACGTGCTCGGCACGGTGCCGCCAGAGCCCGAACGCGGAATAATGTCACCGCGCTCCAGTGCTGGCGCCGGTACCGGATCGGCCGCGTGCTCCTCGGGCAGCAGCATGCGCGCGAGGTTGACGCTCGCCGCCGCGACGTGCGCATGGATGTCGATGCCACCGGGCATGACCACCATTCCGCGTGCGTCGATCTTTGGCGCATCCGCTGGCACATCCGCCACGATCTGTCCGTCGCGCACGCAGATATCGCGCACGTCGCCGTCCACGCCGTTCGCGGGGTCGTAGACGGTGCCCCCGGCGATCCGCAGGCTCGTCACGGCTGGGTCACTAACGCGATCAACTCGCTCACGGTTGCCGCTGTGTCAGCGACTACACCAGGAAGTGACGGTCGCAATGGCAGCGGGATCTCGTCGGCACGCATCGCCGTCCCGCCCTCGTGAATACCCGCGATGCCCGTATCGATGGTGACCGCCGCGGCGAGAAGATTCTCACTCGCGCGGGGGCCGATAATGACAGTCGGTATGTTGGTCAGTCGCAGTGACTCGGGCACACTGGTGCTCGATCCCACGATCAGCGCCGCGTCGAACTCAGGTGGGTCATAGGGGCAGTACCGCGGCGCCCCTCTCGCGAAATCGATCGCCTTGGGATATCCAGTTTGCCACGTGAGCACTGAGTCGGCGCCCACGCGATTGCCACCGCCGCGCAGGATCATGAGTGCCGCGCGCGTCGGTCCGTTGAGTGCTTCGGTCAGCGCCAGGAGTGTCTCGATGTACTCCGGCCGTTGCTCGCCATCGACGACGATGGCCACGTATTTCCCCTTGACCAGCCGCTCGGCCAGCGGGGTCATACCGTGCCCGAGAATCGCGGCGCGCGTCAGCGCGGCGGCCTCGACGCTCAAGTCGACGGAGATGAACTGCACGCCGGCGCGATCGGGGAGGTAGCGCGAGCGCAATCGCGGATACGCGTGATCGGGATCGACGCCCCAGAACACGACGATGTCGGCCCGGTACCGGAGCTCGCCGAACGTCGCGCTGCAACGGCCGCGCTCTTGGATGGCGAGGATGAGCTCTGTTGGCGTCACGGTATCGAGCATTGCGCCGAGTACGTCAGCCAGCACGCATGCCTCGCGCTGCGCGGATATCGAGAGCTCGGCCGCCAGGTACACCAGCGGCCGCTTGGCCGCTGTCAGCACTCGCGCCGCCTCGGCCAGCGCGGTGGGGATGGTGACCCCGGCATCGCCGATGCGCGCCAGCGTCGGCACCGTGCCATCGCCGAACCAGCGAACGCCGAGGTCACAGGCGTTCACGGCCTCGACGATACGGCCGTCGCGGACCGTGACGGCGATGTCATCGCAGGCCAACCCGCAGCCGAGGCACGTGGTCGTCATGCGGCCCGCACCCTAAGCGCAGCCTCGCACGCCGTCACGGTTCTCGCCTCGGCGAACACCGTGCAGATCGGGCGACCGGCCGCTATACGCGATCCGGGCATCGGGATATCGCGCACCGAGCTGTCCGCGAGCCACGACGTTGTGTCGCCGATGACCGTATCATTCCGCGCATACACGATCGCTTTGCCGACCGTGGTCCGTCGCGGTTCCGGCGCGAAGCTCGGCAGCTTTCCAGCGCACGCCTCGGCGTGCACGCGCGCGATCGAGACTCCGTACAATCGCTCGGCCAGCTCCATCGCCGCGGTGAAGCGCGGGTTGACCTCGATCGGGATCGGTCGGCCGTGGCTCAGCACGAAATCGACACCGTTGACGCCAACGAGCCCGAACTCGCGCGTGACCGTCTCGGCGATCGTGACAGCCTCGTCGATCGGCGGCACCAGGATATTGCCGACGTACCGGAAATCGGTTGCGACGAGTTGGCGCGTGAATGCCAGCGGGCACACGGAGCGTCCATCGGCCGCAAATACTATGGACCCCGGTACGCCCGGCACTCGCTCCTGCAGCACGCTGGTCCGAGGGATGCGCATCCCCCGTCGCCATTCCGTGATGGCATGACCTCCGCCGGATCGGCGAGGCTTCATCAACCAACGCCCGCTGCTTGGCGCCGATGCCCGCACCGCCGGTGCAGTTGATAGCGCGCGCGCGAGCACAAACGGATCGCGAACGCGCTCCACCACCTCTGGCGAATTGCCCCAGAGTGTGCGCCCCTGGGCCAACTCGGCGATGGCCTCGGGGTGATTCTCGAAGTTCGACGTATACGCGCACGCTGCCGCGGGGATACCGCGAGCGCGAAGCGCCGCGGCTTCGGCCGTGTACGGCCCGCCGAGCGCATTAAAAGCCGAGACGGCGCGAAGGTCGAGATCCCCGAATGCGTCGATGGCGGCGACAGAGAACCCAGCCGCCCTCGCGGACTCGGCGAATGCACGCACGCTGACACCAGCAAGAAGCAGGGTCGTCATGCCACGAGCCCGAGACGTCGCCGCGCGGCGTCGGGTGGAATAACGGTGAGATAGTCGAGCACCGAGCCGCGCGCGTCGCGCAGGCCGAGCGTGTCGACGATGGCGCGAGCGCTGCCGCCGGCGAGCCCGTCGGCGATAAGCGCCGCGCCTTGGGCGGCGTGCTTGGCGACGGACGCGAAGCCTTCGAGCACGCGCACAGGCCGGCTGACCCGTGCCGCGAACGCCTCTACGTACTCATGCGCGAACCGGCCTGACAGCACGATCTCAGCCGGCCCCGGCACCGACACCATGAGTGCGGCTATCGCTTTGAGCCCGCTCTCGACGTACGCCAGGTCATTGTCGGTTCCGCCCTGAAACAACATGGCCTTGGTGACGCGCTCCGCGAGATACGCGACCTCGCCGTCCCAGGCGCCCGCTGCCCGGCGTCCAATCGGTCCGGACGATCCCCCAAACCCGTCGACAATACGCCCTCGGTCGACGGCGATCGCTGCGGTAAAGGCCCCGCCGAGCTCGAGCAGGATGAGCGACACGTCGCCAGGCGCGCAGCGCCGGCGTCGTCGTTGTTCGTCGATGGCGAGAGCGACCGCGCACACTTTGTCGGCGGTTCCCATATCGACGCGATTGTGCTTTCGATAGGCTGGGACCGAAGGCAGATGCACGACGCCCGGTGTGAAAACGACCGGGAGTCGCGATGAGGCGAGCGCGCGGATGAGAGACGAGAGGCCGCCGAGTCCGCCGGTGTCACCGGACTCCGTGAGGACGGCCAAGCGCACGTCGTCCTCCGTAAGCTCGAGTCCCGGCACGAGCGGGAGACCGTAGCCTGATGGTCCGACGATGAGATCGACGGGCGCGACCTCGTAGAGCATGGTCAGAAACGCGGCCGGATCGGCGAGCGCGGCGGCGGTCTCGACCGCGCGGTCGAGGAAGACGGTGTCGCCGGCCAGGCCGCACACGTCGATGCTGACCGTCCCCGGGTCGATCCCAATGACCCGGGGCGCGTCGCTATCCAATCGACTGCGCGAGGTCATAGATCGCCTCGGCGTCGAGAACGGCATCACTCGTCTCGAACAACCGCGCGATACAGCGCTTGTGGATCTTGGTCTTGAGGCCGCCGACGCCGATCGCGCCGAATACGGTCACCCCGTCGCGCACTTTGCCATCGTCGTTCGTCTCGACGCCTTCGATGCCGAGGGGTGGCACGGCGTTCAAATCGACGGCGACCTGGAGTCGGTTTGCCCACGCCGCGCGCGGGACCATCTGCACGCCGGCCGGCCCGCAGTTGAGCAGGATCTGCGCGCCTTCCAGTATGGCCGCGGCCTGACCCGGCTCTGACATCTGCATGCACGAGACTTTGCCACCGAAGCGCGCGATAATGTTGCGCGTCGCACGCTCGCCATCGGGTCCGCGCCGCGATGTGATGAGCACGTCGGCGCCAGCTTTGGCGAGGAGGCCGGCCGAGCGAGTGCCGACGGGGCCGGTGCCGGCGGTGACGACGGCGCGTTTGCCGCGAACGTCGCCTATAGTCTTCACGATCTTGCGAACGGCGGCGACCGCGGTCGTGTTCGATCCGTTCGAGTCGAGCATGATCGAGACGCGGAACGGGCCGAACAGGGTTTCTTGGGCGGCAACGAGAATGGCCTCGCCGACGTTGATATCGGCGCCGCCAACGAATACGGCCGAGTTCACGAGGTCCTTGGGGCCTCGTGTGAAGATCAGGCCATAGATCAGATCACGCGCATCGGGCGGCGTGATGCTGCCATAGCTCATGATCTCGTCCGCGCCGCCATCGTAGGCTACGACACGGTCGAACACGCTCGGCAGCCGGTTGCTGTCGAGCTGCAAAAGCAGTTTTCGCATGGGAATGACTCGCTCGAAACGGGATGCCCGCTAGGAGCCCGGGCAGAGCCGAGCTCCTAGCACCTGTCACTGCCGGCGAGCCAGCTACTTCCCTGCCGAGTCTGCTCCGCCCGCGAACGGGTGCTTCGCGGTCCGCGCGCCGCTGATGACGGCGTCGACCGACGGTTGCTTCTTGAGCGCGCGCTCGATCGACTCCTTCGTCGCGCGGTAGTTGTAATCGAAGATCTTCTTGTCATCGGCGGCATCCCAGTGGATGAACACACCGACAGTTATGCAGTAGTCGTCCACCTTGTTCCGTGGGATGACGCCGCTCGAGACGGAGTCGACGACGGCGCGGGCCACGGCGGCCTGCGCGGGGCCGAACATCTGCACGGCCTGCTTCGCACCCTTGATCGTGACCTTGTTGTAGAGGATCGTGTCCGGCTTCGCGGGCAAGTTCGGCGTGACGACGGCGAGCAGTGTCGTGAAGCCATCCTTGTTGTTCGTCAGCGCTTCGGCGAACGCGTGTCCCACGGGGCCTTCCTTGGAACCGATCATCAGGTCGATATGGGCTACTTCGTTGCCGTCGCCTACCAGCGACTCACCGAGAAAGAAATCCGCAGCCATGTGACCTCCGAACCAGGTTTTGTGGGAGCGGCGCGCCGGCGATCCGTCACGCAGTCCGTATCCCGCGGCAAGGGGGATAGCGGTAGCTCGAAGAGGACCAAGAGAATGTCCAAAGGGCGCTTATAGGTCAAGGGGGTCGGCCCTGTATCGTCGCCGTTACATCATCTGGCCGGAGGGGAGCCCGTCGATTTCATTTGGTTATGCGAATTCCTATTGCAACCTTCACCCTCGGCAACGGCCTCCGCGTCACCCTCTCCGAGGACCACACGGCGCCGATCGTCGCCGTGAACCTGTGGTACCACGTCGGATCTGCAAACGAACGCTCAGGCCGCACGGGTTTCGCCCACCTGTTCGAGCACATGCTCTTCCAGGGTTCTGAGAACGTCGGCTCGAACGAGCATTTCGAGCTCATCCAAAGGGCAGGCGGCACGCTCAACGGGTCGACATGGCTCGACCGTACGAACTATTACGAGACGGTCCCGTCCCACCAATTCGCCTTGGCACTCTGGCTGGAATCGGATCGGATGGGACGCCTCCTCCCGGCGATGACGCAACAAAAGCTCGACACCCAGCGCGATGTCGTAAAGAATGAGCGCCGCTGGTCGGTCGATAACCAGCCGTATGGCACATGGTGGGAGCGCATTCCAGCGCTGGCATTCCCTGCGACGCACCCGTTCCACCACTCATTGATCGGCTCAATGGAGGACCTGACGGCGGCGAGCCTCGATGACGTGCGTCAGTTCTTCGCGACGTACTACACGCCAGACAACGCGGTGCTGACCATCGCCGGCGACTTCGACCCGGCCGAGGCCAAAGCACTCGTCGAACGCTATTTCGGTCCCATCCCGCGTGGCCGCGGCAAGCCGCCGCTCCCTGACCTTTCGCTGCCCGCACGGTTCGACCGTCCACCGCGCGAGATCGTGCCGGACGATGTGCGCGTGCCCCGCGTGTATATCACCTTCCGGTCGCCGACGTACGGCAGCGACGGATACTATGTGGCCAGCGTCGCCGCTGCTGTGCTCGGCCTCAAGAAAGGAAGCCGGCTCCATCGCTCGCTCGTGCGCGACCGCCAGCTCGCGTCAGAGGCGACCGCGTTTACGTTCGATCTCGCCAAGGGCACGGATCTCCTCATTGTCGACGCCACCGCTCGCCCAGGCACGAGCGCCGATGACCTCGAGCGCGCGGTCGTCGAGGAGATCGATCGCTTTATGGGATCCGAGGGCGCGTCGGATGCCGGGATCGTGACGGAAGCCGAGATCGAACGCGCCGTCGCGCTGATCGAGACGGAGTTCGTGTCGTCGCTCCAGTCCGCCGGCGACCGCGCGGATAAGCTCTCGATGTTCGCGACGTACCTCGGTGATCCCGAGCGGATCAACACGCACGTCGATCGCTTCCGCGCCGTAACCGCGGCAGACGTTGCGCGCTTCGCGCGCGAACGCCTTGGCCCCGCGCATCGCGCGACGCTGGTCTACGTGCCGCGGGCTCCGGAGAGCGCTGACGTCGAGGCGGGTGATCTCGCGACGGCGGACGTATGACAGCGGCCCCTCCGCGTCCATCGGCGGCAGCCCCGAGGTCGTATCGATTTCCGAGATTCGAACGGCGCACGTTGTCAAATGGCATCGGCCTCGTCGTTGCTCCTGTCAACAAGCTGCCGGTAGCCAGTATCATCGCCGTGATTGACGCCGGCGCCGCGCTGGACCCGGCCGGCAAAGAGGGGTTGGCCCTGCTCACGGCGCGCGCGCTGGTCGAAGGTGCCGCGGGCCTCACGGAGCGCGCCGAGCGGCTCGGCACGGAGCTCGACGCTGATGCGGATTGGGACACGGCGCTGCTCAACCTCACCGTGCTCTCGGAGCGCGTAGACGAAGCGCTCGAGCTCGTCGGCGAGATCCTCACCAAGCCCGCATTCCCCGATCGCGAGATCGAGCGGCTCAAAGGTGAGCGGTTGGCCGAGATCCTCCAGCTGCGCGCGGAGCCGCGTGGGCTGGGCGACGAGATGCTCGAGCGGTTCGTGTATGCGCCGGACGCTCGCTACTCGCATCCCGAAGGAGGCTCCGAAGCCTCCGTCGCTGGTCTGCGCCGAGATGATGTCAGCACGTTCTACAGCGCCTACTACGCGCCACGCCGGGTCACTTTGATCGTGGTTGGCGATGTCACCGCAGGCGACGTCGAGACCATGGCCGAGGCTGCACTCGGCGGGTGGTCCACGGTAAGCGGCGCGCCGCAGGCGCCCGCGCTCGACAAGGTCGCACGCCAGACGAGAGCCGTGCATATCGTCACAAAAGGCGAGGCACCGCAGTCGGAGCTCAGAGTCGGCCAGGTAGGCGTGCCGCGATCGCATCCAGATTATTTCGCGATCACGATCATGAACGCGGTGCTCGGAGGCCTCTTCTCGTCGCGAATCAACCTCAATCTCCGCGAGAAGCACGGCTACACCTATGGCGCACACTCGGCCTTCGACTGGCGCCGCGCCGCGGGCCCGTTCTCGGTGTCGTCAGCCGTGCAAAGCGATGTCACGGACAAGGCGCTCGCCGAAGTATTCCGCGAGATCGACCGGATCCGCGCGGAGCCGGTGAGCGACGACGAACGCACGCTCGCCACGAGCTACCTGGATGGTGTATTCCCGATCAAGTACGAAACCGCTTCGGCGATCGCGACCGCCCTCGCCAATCTCGTGATCTACGATTACCCGGCGGATTTCTACGATCAATATCGAGCGAACGTGCGAGCTGTTAGTGCCGGCCAGATACTGGAGGCCGCGCGAGCGCACCTCGATCCGTCGCGCATGCAGGTCGTCGTGGTCGGCGAGCCCGACGCGATCGCCGGCCCGCTCGAGCGACTCGGTGTCGGCCCGGTGGCGATCTACGACGACAACGGACGTCCCCTTTGACCAAGGTAGAACCAGGGCAGGTTGGCTCGCGCCGCGTGTACTCCGGGCGCGTGATTGATCTCGATATCGATACGGTTCGCTTCCCCGACGGCTCAGTCGGGGAGCTCGAGGTCATCCGGCACTCGGGCGCGAGCGCCGTTGTGCCGTTCGTGAGCGAGCCGACGGGTGACGATCCCCAGATCATCCTGATCAAGCAATACCGATACGCCACCAACGGTTACATCTACGAAATCCCCGCCGGGCGGCTCGAGCCCGGCGAAGCCCCCGAGGTCTGCGCAACTCGCGAGCTCGAGGAGGAAACCGGATGCCGGGCTGAGCGTGTCGAACGTCTAACCACGATCTACACCACACCTGGGTTCACCGACGAGCGGATCCACCTGTTCGCCGCATTCGGACTCACCGCCGGGAAAGTCCATCGTGACGCGGACGAATTCCTGGAGGTGAAAACAATGCTGCTCTCTGAAGCGCTGGCGATGATCTCGCGTGGCGAGATCGTGGATGGCAAGACGATTGTCGCGCTTTTGTTCGTAGCCGGGTTCCGGTTGGGGACATAATTGTCGCTCAGAGTAGACAGTTTCCCTCGATTGGGACGTTGTCGACTCAGCGACCAAAATCGTAACTCCCTGCCAGCATTACTTTTGGGTTAGCGCGTCTCCCGACCGGTGACGGGCATACCCCGTGCACGGGTCGACTGGCGGAGAGGACTGGAGGGTGGGTATGGCAGCCGAGGTGGCGTTCAAGAGGATCGTCGCCCCCAAATGGAGCACCATGGAGGACTCGGCCGTCGTTGGCGCGTTTCTGGCCGGCGATGAGCGGGCGTTCCAGGTGCTGGTCGAACGGTACCAGACACGACTATTGAACTTCGTGTACCGCACGATTGGGGATCGGGAGAAGGCCGAGGATCTCGTGCAGGAAGTCTTCATCCGGGTGTACCGGCATCTGCACCGGTTCGACCGGTCGAAGAAGTTCTCCACGTGGGTGTACACGATCGCATCCAATCTCGCCAAAAACGAATTGCGGAACCGTTCGCGGAACCCTCTCGTGCTCTTTCAGACCATCCGTCGTAACTGGGAGGACGAAGACCGCCCCCTCCAGTTCGAGGATCCGGCGTCTCGGCCCGACGACCTGTACCGCAAGCGGCATCTGCGCGAGCTGGTCGAGGCGTCCGTCGCGCGTCTTCCCGAGCATCATCGCCAGGTGTTCATCCTGCGCGAGCTCGAGGGCAAATCGTACGAGGAGATCGCCGAGATCACGGCGTGCAACCTGGGCACCGTGAAGTCCCGGCTCAACCGTGCCCGGACCTCGTTCGCCGAGATCATCGCGCCGGCTTTGCGGTAGGTTCCGGGGGCTGTTCGGGCCCCTGGGAACCCGGATCGGACCCGGGGGGTACGCAGCGCTACCATGGACTGCGGCCGTTTCCGCGATAATCACGCAGCGTTCATTGACAACGCGCTAGACGAAGTCGAGCTCTCGGCGATGCGCTCGCATCGCGCCGAGTGCGCCGACTGCGCGGATCACGACGCCACGATCCGCCGTGCGCTGCTGCTGTTCCGCAACCTGCCAACGATCGAGCCGTCGGCCGAATTCGGTCGGAGACTCAATGCGCGCCTTCGCGCGACCGAGCGCAGTCTCTCGTGGTCGCACGCCGGCATGCGAGGCCCCAGCTGGACTTCGTTCGCGTGGGCCGCGTCGGGCGTACTCGCTGCCGGGTATGTCCTCGTGGCCACTTTCG
>DATHNL010000176.1:0-18162 GCA_035486035.1 Gemmatimonadaceae bacterium | reverse complement strand
CGCCACCATTGCACCGCACGACGTGGGCCGGGCAGAAATGCTCAGCATCGAGGGGTATACCTACATACTCTTCGCCGAGATGTGGTGCTCCGGCGTGCCGTTCGGCAGCCTCAATGAGTCGACCGGCGCACCGATCTACGGGCAACCGATAACCACCGGCGGCATGGACTCGATTGCGCTGGCGCTGTTCGACACGGCCAGCACGTTGGCCGCGGCGGACACGACCACAGAGATCCTGGGCGCATATGCCACCAGTACGGCTGAGATCCTGGCGCTATCCGAGGTGGGGCGCGCTCGCGTGCTGCTCGATATGGGGCAGTACGCGGCTGCGCAAGCCGCCGCCGACTCGGCCGTGTTGAACGACCCCACGCTCAACTACCAGCTGGAGAACTCGCTCAACTCGCCGCGCCAATACAATGGCGTGTGGCAGTACACCTTTGCCGACGACGCGTGGGGCACCGTCGATCGGAAAGGCGGCAATGGGCTCGATTTCGAGTCCGCCAACGACCCGCGCGTTCTATGGGTCGACGGTCACCAGAACGGCTCGCTCGGCGTGACGCCGTCCGGGTTAGACACCATCTATTTCCAGCTCAAGTATCCCACGAAGGAGAGCTCCGCCACGTTGTCCAGCGCTACCGAAGCGACGCTCATCAGCGCCGAGGCCGATTTGAAAGCCGGCAACGTTGGGTCGTGGGCCAACAAGCTGAATATGCTCCGCGCGAACTCGGGGCTCGCGCTGCCTCCACTCACCGCGGACTCGACGTCGCTTGCGTCGCCAGACATGCGCGTCGAAGTGCATTTCCGCGAGCGCGCGTTCTGGCTTTGGCTAACCGGGACTCGCCTCGGCGATCTCCGGCGGCTGATTCACCAGTACGGGCACAACGACTTTCCGGCGAACCCCACTCGTGATATCCGGTTCTCGATACCGGTCAGCGAGACGAACAACCCGAATTTCAAGCAGTGTAAGGACGTAGGGAACGAGCAATAGCCGTGAGCCTACCGTGACCGGCGACCGTGCAACGGGAGCCGGTCGCGGTAGGTGCGGGAAAGCTTGAGCCGCGTGCCGTCGCGCAGGATCACGACGTAATTCCCGGCAAACCACGGTTGCAGCTCTTGGATGCGATCCACGTTGACGATGATCGTCCGATGGATGCGTACGAACACGGCCGGGTCGAGGGACGCCTCCAAGCCGTGCATCGTCTCGCGAAGCAAAGACGCATTCTTGCCAACGTGCAGCCTGACGTAGTTGCCGGCCGCCTCGAACCAGTCGACCTCGGCGACGCGGACAAAAACAACGCGCCCGTCGCGCCGGACGGTCAGACGGGAGATGTACTTGCCCGGCCGTGGCTCGGTCGCGACGATGGACTGTTCCGGCGTCATGCCGAACTGATTCTCGACGAGCGCCTTGAGGCGCCGTCCGAGCTCGGCCGAGGAGACTTGATCGATGTGCGCCCGCGCCCGACGAAACGCGGTCTGGAAGCGCTCGGTGTCGAACGGCTTGAGGAGATAGTCCGTGGCGTGCACCTCGAACGCCCGCACCGCGTGCGCGTCGTGCGCGGTCACGAAGATGACCGGAGGCATAGACTCGGCGCCCACTTCGGCCACGACACCGAAGCCATCGATGTCCGGCAGTTGGACGTCGAGGAGCACAAGATCTGGTGTAGCCGTGCGGATCGCATCGATCGCCGAGCGTCCGGTCGGACACTCGGCCACGACTTCGACGTCGGGCTCCGCGCTCAGTAATCGCATCAATCGCCTGCGGGCGATCGCCTCGTCATCGACAATTGCTACGCGTATCGTCATATCCCCCCCAGGGGGCTATCGATCACAAACACCACCTCGTGCTGATCCACCACCCGCACCGACACCCGCTCGGTGGACAGCGCCTGCCGCGCCATCTCCGCCGCCTCATCCATCGGCCGATCCGACCTCACCGCAATGCGCGTCCCACGCGGCACCTGCGTGACGTCGATCTTGACCGTCGCCGGACCGGCGTCCTCGAGCAGAGCGCGGAGAAGCCGATTGGGGATCCGTCGCTCGCCATAGCGCTGGGCCCCGGCTACTTGGACGCGGATGCACCCCCTGCCGGTTTCAATGGTGCGTTTGAGATCCACATACGCGGTGAGCAAACTGAGCTCGCGCTCGAGCGGCAACCATGGTTCCGCCGCTGTATCGAGAGTCAACCGGAGGAGGTCCGCCAAACGCGTCGTCAATCGCTCGGCTTGGGACGGATCGTCGTCGATGAGCGCCGAGATGATATCGAGCGACTCGCAGACAAAGTCGGGGCGAAGGTTGACGCACAAGGACCGCCACCGCGCGCGCATAATCGCGCCCTCGAGGCGCAGGCTCTCGAGCTCTCGCTCGCGGCGCCAGGCGTAGTAATCGCGCCCGTTCGACCAGGCGACGAGTGCGGCATACACGAACAAGTTCCAGATCAGTGACTGCGGTTGCTGGGCGAACCGGAAGGCCCGCGGCTCGACATCGAGCGCGATGATCGCGCCGGTTTGGATGGCCGAAAAGACGACGGCGCCAACGACGTGAAAGAGCACGGGCCGCCATCCATCGCCGACGCCGACGCGGACGCGCCGAGCGAGCGCGATCACCGCCGGCGTGAGTGAGGCCCACACGAGCACCATCGCGATGTTGAGCGGGCCGAACTCGAGCATCATGCTGACGGGATGCCCGTTCGGCCACGGGACCTCGCCCAAGTACGGTTGCAGGTACCAGAATGTGCCGAAGAGCGCCCAGCCGGCCGCGAGGAACGCCCACTCTTTCCCGGTGAGCGGCGGCGAGGGTGCGCGTTGGACGTAGCTCGTTGCGTCCCTCTGGGGAACCGGCATCTCCGCGGTGACATTGTCCGGGGGCAGCGGCGTATCGACCAAGTGCCGCCCGTTGCCATTGGAGTGCCCGTTGCCGTTGCCATTCGCCGATGCCGCGGGCACGACGGGGGCGAGCCGATACGGGATGCGGATATCGACGCACGTACCGCCACCTGGATTATCCCCGAGCGAAAACCAGTGCTCGGGCCCATACAGGAAGCGCAACCGCTCCCGCACATTGCGCAACCCGATCCCTTGGCGCCGCGTGTGAGCCGCGGGCCCCTTGGCCAATCCCACGCCATCATCGCGAACGCGTATCGAGAGCCACGGCCCGTCGACACGCGCGCTGATGCCCACCGTGCCGGGGCCGCCGCGCGGTGTGAGCCCGTGCCGAATGGCGTTCTCGACCAGCGGCTGCAGCACGAACGGCGGCATGAGCGCCCGCCGTGCCTCGGCGTCGACGTCGGTGTCGACCGTCAGCCACTCGCTGAACCGCGCGCGCTGGATCGCGACGTAGGGCCCAAGCGTGTCGAGCTCTTCGCCGAGCGGAACCTCGTCACGTCCGGCTTTCGCGACGGCGGAGCGGAGCAGCGATTGCAAGTCGCCGATGATGCGTCGCGCCGCGGCCGGCGCTTCGTACGCCAGCTCGGAAATGACGTGCAGGCAGTTGAACAGGAAATGCGGCTGGAGCTGGCGCTCGAGATATCGGAGTTGCGCGCCCGAGAGCTCCGCCTCGAGCGCCGCCGCGCGGAGGGTGCGATCCTGATACTCGCGCAGTTGATCCGCGGCTCTCGTGATGCCGATGATCACGAAGTAGAGCACCGTATCGAGATCGGCGTACATCAAGATGCTCCAGAGCACGGGCGGCGCGTCGGCCGCTCCGTACATATGGAGGATCAGACTCTCCAGTACCGTGCGCAGCGCCGCGAATACCATCATGATCGAGCAGGCGGCGATGAGATGCAGCGCTACGGTCCGGACGGTCGCGAACCGTCCGGTGAGATGGCGGCGGGCGAGCCATACGACGACCGGCGTGACCGCGGCCCACGACCACGCGATGACGAAGTCCAGGAACAGCTGCCGTTCCCAGCTCGGCTTCCGGGGTTTGGCCGAGATCAGCTGAGCAACGAACTCGAGCAGCGCGAGGATCGTCCACGCGGTAATGAGCCAGGCGGCACGCCGTGAGATAGCGGCCCGGCGCTCCGATTCCATCCCGCCACGATACTGTACTGTGTGACCATTCGCCACGCGGGTGCGGTGACGAATTATTGATCACCACGCAGGTGCTTTTCGGCCCTGCCGCGCGCCTAGTTCGTCCCTACTTTGGCCCAGGGGTTCCGACGATCACAATGCGGCCGGTTGGCTGCGGTGCGCCGCCGGCTGGCTCCTCGCTCACCGCGACACCTTTGAGTGCGTTGGGCGGAAGCGCGTATGTCGCGTGGACTTCGACGCTCGAGTCAGCCGCGGGCGTGAATGTGCCGGCGCTGATCTTCTGCGTTGGGGTGATCAGCCAGATCTGATACGACTTGCCCGCCGGCAGCGGGGCCACGTGATGGGCGTAGAACGCCCAGTCGTTGTTCGTCTTGTCCCAGAACATGAGCGCCGTGGCTTCGGCCGCGCCCGTCGTGTTCAGCCCGACGACTTCTGTCGAGGGGCCCGTGAGATCTTTGATCTCGCGCTGATCCTGCGCGATCTTGGCTTGGGCGGTGTCGAGTGCGGCCGTCGCGGCAGCCGCTTTCTGATTGGCCTGCGCCAAGGCGGCCGTCGTCGATCTCCCTTGGTTCAGCAGCAGCACGACAATGACGATTGCCGCCGCCAGCGCCAGCCACGTCCCCATGCTTGAACGCCGAGTCGCTGTGCTCTTTGGTGCTACGCTGATGTCGATTGGCGCGCGGTCAGCCTGAGCCCGCGCCAGAAGCCGCATACGAATCCGCTTGAGGCGTTGCTCCACGTCGGCCGACGCAGGAGCGCGAACCGGAGGCGTCGAGTTGCCGAGCTCCGCCATCGCCTGGCGCAGTGCTTCGAGCTCCGGCCCACACTGCTGGCACGTCGCCGCATGGGCAAGCACCGCCGCTTGCTCGTCCGCGGACAGCGCGTCGAGCGCGGCGGCGGCGAGCGATTCGCTCGCTTCGTCGTGGTTCATATCGCGCCCCCGCTCCGCGGCGCGTTATCGTGCAACATAGACAGTCGTTCCCGTAGTTTCTGCCCGGCGAGACGCGTACGCGTCTTCACCGTGCCGAGCGGCTGACCGGTCCGCTCGGCGATCTCGGTCTGACTGAGCCCTCCGAAGTACGCCAACTCCAGCACTTCTCTCTGCTCAGGCGGCAGCTCCTTGAGCGCCGCCGCCACGCGCTCACGACGCTCTGCCTCTTCCGCGCCCGTCGCCGGATCCGGAAACACGCCCTCCGAGACCTCGTCGAGCAGCGACACTGGCGTCAGCGGCTCCTCCCGAAGCCGCCGCCGTGAGCGCAGCCGGTCGAGGGCGCGACTCCGCGCGATCGTGACGATCCACGTCGAGACCGCGCCGCGCGAAGACTGATACCGCGAGGCCTGCCGCCACGCTTGATAGAACGTGTCCTCCACGACATCGTCGGCATCGTCCGGGTCGCGCACCAGTCGCACGACCAGTGCATGGATCGGCCGAGACCACCGCTCGTAGAACTGCGCCAGCGCTTGGGTGTCGCCCGCGCTCATGCGCCGAACGAGCTCGCGATCTTCGTCCACGTTGTCCGAAGGATACGCGGACGCGGGCGACAGCGGATTCATCTGGACGTAAGTTAATACGGCGCTTCGCGCCGATTAACTGAGTCGGTTGGCCTGATCTCCGCTTCGCTCCGATCTTGCGGCGCTTCGCGCCTATTAACTGGGTCGGTTGGCCTGATCTCCGCTTCGCTCCGATCTTACTTTTCGCCCCATGACGACTCCCGCGAGCTGCCCTTCGTGCAGTGCTCCGTCGACCGGCGGCCGCTTCTGTTCTTCATGCGGCGCGCCATTCGAGGGCGCGTTGTGCGGCGCCTGTCGCTCCTCACTCTCGGCCGGCGCGAAATTCTGTCATCGGTGCGGCGCCGCCGTCGGCTCCCGCCCTACGTCGGACCCGCGCGTCTCTGCCACTCTGCCATGGGCGATCGCCTGTATTGCAGTCGTTGCGTTAGTGGCACTCGTCGCCGGTCGAGGCATTGGTGCGCGCCGCTTCGCGGCTGCGCAACAAACTGCAGCACCTGAAACGTCTACGGCGGCCGATGGTGCAGCAGACGCCGCAGGCGCCGATGCCAGTGCGCCCGTCAGGGCGCCTGATATATCCACCATGTCCCCGGCCGAGCGAGCCGACCGGCTGTACGACCGAGTGATGCGATTACATAGCGAGGGGAAAGACGACAGCGTGAAGTTTTTCTCCCCTATGGTGCTGCAGGCCTATACGATGCTCGGCCCGCTCGACGCCGATCAGCACTATGACCTGGGCCGTATCGGCGAAGTGCTCGGCATGGCGGATCTCGCCCGCGCCGAGGCCGATACGATTCTCAAGGCGCAGCCAACGCACCTGCTCGGCTTGACCTTGGCGGCACGAGCCGCGATGCTCGATAAGCAGCCGGCGAAAGCACGCGATTTCTACAAGCGGCTCCTCGCCGCCGAACCCGCGGAGCGCCGAAAGGCGCTACCTGAATACGACCGTCACCGAGATGACATTGATGCCGCGGTCGCCACCGCACGCGGCGAGCTCAAAGCATGACCACTATTCACATCGCCCACAGCCCCGATTCCGACGACGCGTTCATGTTCTACGCGCTGGCCGAGGGGAAAATTGACACGGATGGGATTGTCTACATCCACGAGCTCGCGGACATCGAGACGCTGAACCAGCGCGCGCTGCGCGGCGAGCTCGAAGTGACCGCGGCTTCGATCCACGCGTACGCGTACCTGGCCGATCGCTACGCCCTACTGCCGCACGGCGCATCGATGGGCGATCGATACGGGCCCCGGTTGGTCGCCACGAGTCAGATGTCCCGCGCCGATGTCCGCGGCAAGCGCATCGCCGTCCCCGGCCCGCTGACCACGGCGTACCTGACACTCAAACTCTACGAGCCGGATTTCGTCGCGCTGCAGACCCCGTTCGACAAGATCGAAGAGGCGGTGCTCAACGCGGACGCCGACATGGGGCTTCTGATCCACGAAGGCCAGCTGACGTACGCCGAGGCTGGCCTGTCGCTGGTCGAAGACATGGGCGAATGGTGGTACCAGGAGACCGGCCTGCCGCTCCCGTTGGGTGGAAATATCATAAGAAAGGACCTAGGAGCCGACTTAATAGCGACAATATCGCGCCATTTATACGCTAGTATCTCGTACGGCTTGAGCCATCGACACAAAGCGCTCGATCATGCGATGCGATACGCGAGGGGACTCGAGAGGGAGCAGGCCGACACGTTCGTCGGCATGTACGTGAACGACCTCACGCTCGACTACGGAGAAAAGGGACGTGAGGCGGTACGACGGCTTCTGACGAGAGGGGTAGAGGCGGGCATCATCCCGCATCCAGTCACAGTCGAGTTCGTCGTCGATGCTGTCGATAATAGGAGTCGTGGCCAGTAAACACTTCGTTGGCTAGCGTTACACAATGTCTCTCTCGCGGTCTAGAGCGTAGTGACGTCTTCGGCGCCTCACCCGTACTTCGCTACGCGATCCACGCCACCCGACGGAGACGCTCATCCGTCCGGTCGTTTCGCCGCGCTCGCTGATCAGGTCGCGGAAAGCGAGACCCTGACACAGATCGCCCGCCAGATCGCGGGCGCGGGGAGTGACCGGGGCGCAACGTTCGATCTGTTGGCCGCCGGCGCGGTCTCGCTCGTTGGCGGCGATGGAGCCATTGTCGCGCTCTTATCACACGACGGACAAATTCGCGTCGAAGCCGCCGCCGGCACGCTGACGCCGATGCTCGGCTTCACGGCGCCGCTCGCTGGCTCACTCGCGGCCGAGTCGCTCGCCTGTTTTCACCCGCTGGTACTGAACGACGCCGCTGGGGACTCGCGCGTCGAAGCGCACTTTTTGTCGCCCTTCAGTCCGCGCCAAGTCGTCGTCGCACCCATGCTCGTGGCGGAAGAGCCCCGCGGGTTTTTGCTCGCGCTCAACTGCGGCAAAGGGTACTTCTCGCCAGCGGACGGCGCGCTGCTGCAACGGCTGGCCGATCACGGCGCCATCGCCGTCCGCCACGCGGAGCTCCTGTCCCTGACTGAAGCCGTTGCAAAAGAAGCGAGAACGCTCGCCGACATCGTCCAGCAGATCAATCAGTCGCTCGAGCTCGAGCGCGTGGTGTCGCTGCTCGCCCGCCATGCCGCCGGCCTTCTCGGCGCGCGCGGCGCGCGGGTCGCCGTGCTGGACGGCGACGGCGCGCATCTCATCACGTCGGCAACGTTCGGCGATGCGATAGATCGCATCGGCTCGATCGTCGAGACGTCGGCCGTGTTCGCCGGCGAGGCGGTGCGGCTGCGCCGGGCCGTGACGACCACCGATCTCCGCCCCTACGCGGACATGTGGGTCCGCACGAAGCGGGGCGTCTCGCTCGGCGAGGGCCGGGCGAATGGCGCCGCGGCGCCACTCAGCGTCGGCGGTCGCATTATCGGAACGGTGACCGTGTTCGGCCGCGAGAACGGGGAGTTCTCCGATAAGGATGGCGCGGTCCTCCACGCCCTCGCGAATCACGCCGCGGTGGCGATCGAGAACGCCCGACTCTACCGGGCGGCGGCGTACACTGCGCGCCACGCCAACATTCTTGCGGCGGCGGGACGGGCGCTCGCCAACAGCACGTCGACCGAAGCCGTCTACCGGGGCATTGGCGAGATCGCTTTCGAGTCGCTCGGCGCAAACGGATTCACGGTCACGCTCGCCGACCCGGAGACGCGTCACGTCGAGCGCGCGCACGCCGAAGGACCCGGGTCCGGCGGTATGGCCTTGGCGCCCGAACGCTACTGGCTCACCCCGAACGGGCGAGCCGTCCTGTCGGGCAGGCCGTACTACGCGTCAGATATCGACGAGATTCCGCTCGACTGGGCGCCACCGGGTTACGACATATCGAAGTACGAGATGCAGTCGGTCGCCATCCTGCCGCTCGTGGCGGAGGGCAGACCGCGCGGGATACTCTCGGTCCGGTTTCCAACGCGGCACAAGTTCGAGGATCACGAGCGGCGGCTCCTCGAGGACTTTGCGACGCAGGTAGCGGTGGCCGTCCGGAACGCGGAGCTGGGTGCGGCGAGCGAGACCGCGCGGGAGCGCGAGCGGATGCTGGCAACCGCGCTCGCCACGATGGAAAACCCCGTGTTCGTTCTGGCCGCGGACGGGCACATCCTCTACGCGAACCTTGCCGCCGCACGCGAGTATGGCTACCCGATCGACGCCTTCATCGGGATGCCATTCGGCCGCCTCCATACCGACGACTCCGAGGTGCATCGCCGGGCCGATGACTCGGAATTTCCCGCGACCGTGGTGTCTAGTCCGTTCCGCGATGGGCAAGTGGTGAGCGTACGGAACACGACCGAGGAAAGGCGGATCGCCGAGACGCTGCTCCAGACCGAGAAGCTGGCGGCGATTGGCGAGCTCGTGGCGGGCGTCGCGCACGAGCTGAACAACCCCCTCACGGGCATCTCGACATTCGCCCAGTTACTGCTCGAGGAGCGACTCGGCGAGGAACAGCTCGACGCCGTGCGCAACATCAAGCGCGAATCGGATCGGGCGGTATCGGTGATTCGGGATCTGCTCGTGTTTTCGCGCAAGAGCGACCCCCGCTACGGACAGGTCGATCTCCGCTCGCTGATTGAGCAGACGCTTCGGTTGCGGAGCTACACCCTCCAGTCGGCTGGGATCACGGTCGAGCGTGATGTCGATCCCAACCTGCCCACCGTGATGGGCGACGATCGGAAGCTGCAACAGGTGATCATGAACGTCATTGTGAACGCCGAGTACGCCATGCACCGCACGGACATTCGGCGTCTCGTGGTGCGAGCGAGAGGCGACACCACGCATGTGGTGGTCGAGATCGCCGACACCGGCATCGGGATGTCCCCTGACATCGTCAAGCACGTATTCGAGCCCTTTTACACCACGAAGCCGGTCGGCGTCGGGACCGGGCTCGGTCTGTCCGTTAGTTACGGTATTGTGAAAGCACACGGTGGCTCGATCGAGGTCAGCTCGACCGCGGGACTCGGTACCACGTTCCGGATCGCCCTGCCGCTCACCCCCGCCTCCCCGCCCCCAGAATGACCGAGCCCACCTACACGGTCCCGCGTCTGCTCCTGGTCGACGACGAAGCGACTATAGTCACGGCCCTGGCCAAGTTTCTTCGGTCCCGTGGCTTCGACGTCCTCACCGCCTCCTCCGGCGAAGAGGCGGTCGCGAAGCTCTCCGGATCCGGACCGTTCAAGCTGATGCTATGCGACGTGCGGATGCCCGGTATGACCGGTGTCGAAGTCGTGTCCAAGGCACTGTCGATCGACCCCGACCTGGCCGTCGTCATGTTGACCGGTGTGAACGACGCGCCGACGGCAACCGAAGCGCTTGCCAGAGGTGCGTTTGACTACCTGCTCAAACCTGTTGAACTGGCTGACCTCCACCAGGCGATCGAGCGATCGCTCCATCGCCGGGATCTGTTGATCGACCGGCGCAACATCGACCGGGTGATCCGCGAGGAGGTCGACGCCCGGACGAAAGACCTGCAGGAGATGAGCATCGGAACGGTCACCGCGCTGATCAACGCCATGGAGGCGAAGGACATATATCTCCGTGGGCACTCCGAGCGCATCGCCGAGCTCGCCGCGTCGATCGCCGAAGTGCTCGGGCTGGATCCGGACACGGTGGAAAACGTCCGCGTCGCGGGCCGGCTACACGACGTCGGCCAGATCGGCGTCCGCGAGTCGGTCCTGAACAAGCCGGGGCCGCTCACCCCGGAGGAGTACGAGCACGTCAAAGAGCACGTGTGGATCTCGATGGACATCTTGAAGCCGCTCACGATCGTGCGGGGCGCGCTCGACTACATCCAGGACCACCACGAGCGGTGGGATGGCCAGGGATACCCGAAGGGCAAGGTGGGCGAGGAGATCTCGATCGGCGGCCGGATTCTCGCGGCGGCGGATGCGTTCGACGCGCTCACCTCGCACCGCGCCTATCGCGAACCGAGGTCACCGAAGGAAACGCTCACGTATCTCGAATCGCATGTTGGCGGTCTCCTCGACCCGCGCATCTACGAGGCGTTGACGAGCGTCGTACGGGGGAGGAAAACGCTCGCGTTCTCGTTCATCGACGACACCCATTGACTTCGATGCCATCGTCGTTGTATTTCCGGGCGACCTGAAATTCATACTTTGAGGAGGCGGTCATGCCGCGCGGCGATGAACTGAACGAAGAGCTCCGCTTCTCCGACCGTGACGACGAAGGCGACGACGTCGGATACGGCGGCGGGGGCGCAGGCGGAGGCGGGGCTGCCTACGACGACGACGAGGAGGAAGAGGACGGCGGGTGGGCGATCACAAAAGACCACAGCGAGGAGCTGTGGGATTCCGCCGAGGATGGTGACGACGACGACGAGGAGGAGGGGGAAATAGTCGTCGCCGAGGTTGAGGGCGAGGAAGAGGACGGCGACCTGTTCGCCGAGCCGAAGGCGAAAGCTGCGCGCTCGCCTGCCAAACAGCCGGCTAAGGCTGCGGGCAAGAAAGCGGCTCCGGCGAAAAAGGCTGGCGTGAAGAAGGCATCCGCCAAGAAGGCCGCTCCGAAGAAAGCGGCGAAGAAAGCCAAGAAAGTCGCGAAGAAAGCGGCTTCTGCGAAGAAGGGCGGCAAGAAGGCGAAGAAGGCTGCCGCCAAGAAAGGCGGCGGGAAGAAGGCCAAGAAGGGCGGGAAGAAGGGTAAGCGCCGCTAGTCCGGTCGCTTTCCAGCCAAAGGGGGGCGTTCCTACTCGGACCGCCCCCTTGTTACATCCCGGCCGAGCTCGGCGGATAGATCCGTGCGTCGGTGCCGACGCGTAGTTCTCGCTGCCCGCACCGGTCGCCGTTATTGTGTATCCTATGAACGAATCGCCCGTGACCTTGCTCCGCGCGCACGCCAACCACGCGCCGTGGAACGCGCGCGGCCTCGCGTCGCACGCCACAGCGCTCGTCGACGCCGCGGGAGTTCGCCCGACGAACGCGTCGGCTCGTGCGGCGCCGAGCGCGCGAGCGATCCGGTTCTACGTGGCGAGCGGCCTGTTGGACCGCCCGGAGGGCACGGGGACGGCGGCGACGTACCATTACCGTCACCTCCTGCAGCTGCTCTCGATCAAGATCCGCCAGCGCGAGGGCCAAACGCTCGATCACATCAAGCGTGAGCTGACGGGAGTCACAGGCGATGCCCTCGAGCGCCGGGTCGCCCAGTCCTTGGCACCAGCGCTCAATGCCGGCAGCATGAGCGTGAGCCTCCCGCGTGAGACGTCGTCCGTGCTGTCCTGGCGACGGCTGCCGGTAGCCGATGGCGTCGAGCTCCACGTCCGCGAAGACTCCCCGGCAGCGCGCGACGACGCGCTCGTCGCGATCCGCGAGGCGGTCCGCGCCGCTCTCGGTCGCCCGGAAATCCGGTAGCCGACCATGCGCTTCGCCGACAGCCTCATCGTCATCACGGGCGTCGGCCGTGAGGAACAGGTCGGCGACGCCGTCGCTCACGCCTTTGCGGCCGAGGGGGCATCCCTGGCGCTGCTCGACCTGAACGCCGAAGCGCTCAACGCACGCGCCGCCGCGCTCCGCGCGGCGAACGCACGCGTCTCGGCGTATCCCTGCGACCTGACCGACGTCGGCCAGGTGAGTACCGCTGCTGAGCGTATCAGGGCCGAGTTCGGCCGGGTCGACGCGTTCGTCCACGTCGCCGGCGGATTCGCGCTCAGTGGACCGGTCGGCGACAGCGACCCGGCCGTATTCGCGAAGCAGATCGCGATCAATCTGACCACGGCCTACGTCGCGTCCCGCGCATTCGTCCCCTTGCTCAAGGACAACGTCGGCAGCGCCGTGTACTTCGCCTCGGCGACGGTTCTCCCCGGGAACCCGACGTCAGGTCTCGCCGGCTACTCAGCCGCAAAGTCAGGTGTCGTGGGACTGATGCGCGCGGTCGCCGACGAGGGAAGAGCACGGGGCGTTCGCGCCAACGCCGTCGCGCCGATAGCGATTCGCACCGGCGACAACCTGCGGGCGATGGGCGACAAAGCGAAGTACGTCGAGCGACAGGCCGTCGCCGACGTCGTGTTATACCTCTCGTCGCCAGCCGCGCGGGCGATCACCGGCCAGGTGATCGCTCTCGCGTGACATGCGCAAGAGCGCAACGCGCCCGGTTGTCCTCGATCGATCGATCGAAGCCCTCCCGCTGTTCCGACTCAGCGACTCATCGGACAGCGACGCCGCGCTAACCTACGAGCCCTCGACCGGCGGCCGGTGGCGGGTGCTACCGGCGCCCGGCGACCGGCTGCCTGGAACGTTCGACCAGGACGTCTACGTCGAGATCCTACACCGCTACGCCACCGCGGGCGGTGACGGCGTCGTCCACTTCACACTGCACGCGTTTCTTCGATCCATGGGACGGCGTGTGGACGGCCGGACCTATGAGCAACTCCGTGGGGCGTTGGGACGACTCCAACGGACCGTCCTCGAGTCGACCCAGGCCTATTTCGCCGCGCCGGCCGGCCGGAATATCGACGCCCGTTTTACCATTCTGACATCTGTGGCAATCGACCGTCGACGCTCGGCAGACAGGGAGCAGCTCCCGCTCTTCGAGGCGGTAGCGGCGGCTGAGCCCGGCGATGCCCGCGTGACTCTCTCTCCCGTGCTGAGGGCCAATCTCCGTGCGGGCCACACGATTACGCTCTCGGGCGCTGCCTATGCGGCTCTGGCCTCACCCACGGCCCGACGACTTTATAGGCTGCTGGAAGTGGCCCGGGCCGACGGCCGGGTCGCATGGCGAGTTGCGCTCGACGCGCTGGCTGGCCAGCTTCCGCTGAGTCAACGGTACCCGTCGCACTTGCACCGGGTTTTGCAACCGGCGCACGACTTGCTGGTCGGGGCGGGAATCGTTCGTGATGCCGTGATTCGGCAACATCAGCGGGATTGGTTCGTCGATTACGTGCTGGCGTCGCGTACCTAGCACGCTTGCACCTCTGACTACCCGAGACGGAGCAACCCACCAATGGCCACGAAGCTAGACAAGACGATCAAGCGGGAGCTGGACATGGAAGGCCACGCCTATACGGTCGCGATCTCACCGGACGGCGTGAAATTGACCCAAAAAGGCTTCCGAAAGGGGCGTGTGATGTCCTGGAAGTATTTTTGGGAACATGGTACTGATGAGGCAAGCAACGGCGAGCACGCCGGCTCCGGAACTCCTCAGTCGCCAGCGAGTAAGTAACATATTCGCGAGTAATAACTTGGCTGTTTAGCTGGCATTTCTTTTTCCTTTCGTCCCGAGCCCGTATGTCCCGCCGTACTCTCCGTTCCGCGACCGTGGTCGCCTTAGGGTTGGTCGTCCTGGTCGCCGGGGGCTTCATCGTTCAGGCGCGAGCGGTGCACGATGGTGCACGCCTGTTCGACCAGGTCCTGACCCTCGTATCCGACCGCTTCGTGGACACGCTCGACCAGGGCGCTTTGTACGAGAAGGCAGCCGAAGGGCTGGTCCATGAGCTGAACGATCCGTACACCGAGCTCCTTCAGCCGAAGAAGCTGACCGAGTTCTCGCGGCGCACGGGCGGCCGCTACGGCGGCGTCGGCATGGAGATCGGTGAAACGCCTCAGGGTCAGATCATCATCAATCGGGTCTTCCCCCATACGCCGGCCGAAGAGGCGGGCGTCCAAGAGGGGGACCATATCATTGGCGTCGACACCATCAGCACGATCGGCTGGAAGATCGGGCAGGTGTCCGACTACCTCGTCGGAACGCCCGGGACCAAGGTCTCGGTCAAGTTCTCGCGCCCCGGTGTCTCCGAGCCGCTGGTCGACCACTTCGCGCGCGCCATCATTCACATCCCCGCGGTCCCGTACGCGATCATGCTCGATGGCAACATCGCGTATATCCCGCTGCAGCAGTTCAATGAGGACGCGAGCGACGACTTGGAAGCCGCGCTCAAGAGCCTGGTCGTCAAGCAGGGCGCCAAGGGCGTCGTCCTCGACCTGCGTGATGATCCGGGCGGGATCCTCGACCAGGCGCTCATGGTCAGCAATCTCTTCCTGAAAGAAGGCCAGGAGATCCTGAGCGTCCGCGGACGCAACACGGAACCGCAGGTCTATCTCGCCAAGGCAAAGCCGATCGCACCGTCAGTGCCCCTCGTGGTCCTGACCAACGGCGGCAGCGCCTCGGCCTCCGAGATCGTGGCCGGCGCGCTCCAAGACCACGACCGCGCATTGGTGGTCGGCCAGACCTCGTTCGGCAAGGGGCTCGTGCAGACCCTGTTCCCGCTCGACGGTGGGTACGCGCTCAAGATGACGACGGCCAAGTGGTATACGCCGAGCGGGCGCTCGATCCAGAAGGAGCGGAAGCTGCTGGCCGATGGCGAGTTCGTCGAAGTCCACCCTGACTCGCTCGAGACCGACTCGGCCAAGAAAGCGCGCCCGGCGTTCAAGTCCGATGCGGGTCGCACGGTCTACGGCGGCGGGGCTATCACGCCCGACGTGATGGTCAAGCCGGATACGCTCACCACGGCCGAGCAGCAGTTTATCAAGACCGTCTCGCCCAAGGGGCAGATCGTCTATCAGACCCTGTCGGCCTACGCGCTCGATCTCAAGCCCAAGGCCACGGCCAAGGACTACAAGTTCCAGCCCGCGTGGCATGACTCGCTCTACAAGCGCCTGACCGACGCCGGCGTCACCGTCTCGCGCGCGTCGTATGATTCGGCCTCGCGCTACGTCGATCGCCTGCTCGATCTGCGCATCGCGCGCTATGCGTACGGGGATTCGACTGCCAAGCGGCGCGACCTCTCGGAGGACCCGCAGCTCAAGAAGGCTGTCGAGTTACTCCAGAAGGGGCAGACGCAGAAGGATCTGTTCGCGGTCGCCTTGACCACCGCGACGAAGTGACACGGCACGTGATGACGGCGGTCGCGTTGTTGGCGGCCGCCGTTTTCTCATCACGCCAGGATGAATCCCGCCATCTCGCCAATATCCGTCGCCTGACGCACACGGGTGCGAACGCCGAGGCGTATTTCAGCGTGGATGGTCAGTGGCTCACATTCCAATCGACTCGGGATGGCCGCGCGTGTGATCAGCAGTACACCATGCGCACCGATGGCTCGTCGTTGCACCGCATCTCGAATGGCACAGGCAAGACGACGTGCGGCGCCTTTTTTGACAAGGATCGAAAGATCTTCTTCGCGTCTACTCACGCGGCCGACACCGCGTGCCCGCCGAGGCCTGATCCGTCCAAGGGATATGTCTGGGGCTTAGACCCGTTCGACATCTACACAGCGAACCGTGATGGCTCCAACCTCCGCCGGCTCACGAACTACGGCACTTACACCGCTGAAGGGACGCTGTCCCCAGACGGCAAGCGCATCGTGTTCACGAGCCTCAAAGATGGAGATTTAGAGCTGTACACGATGAACGTCGATGGCACGGATGTCCGCCGTCTGACGCACACCCTAGGCTATGACGGCGGCGCGTGGTTCTCGCCAGATGGCAAAAAGATCGTGTACAGAGCGTATCACCCGACGGATTCCGCCGAGGTGGCAGATTATAAGGCGCTCTTGGCGCAGCACATCGTGCGGCCGATCAAGATGGAAATCTGGATCATGAACGCCGACGGCTCGGACCAGCGCCAGATCACGCATCTGGGCGGCGCCAACTTCGCGCCCTATTTCACGACTGACGGCAAGCGGATCATCTTCTCGTCGAACTACCTGCACCCCCGTGGGCGCGAGGGCATAAACTTCGATCTGTATCTGATCGACCTCGACGGTACGCACATGGAGCAGGTGACGACCGATCCAGGGTTCGACGGTTTCCCGGAGTTCAGCCCCGACGGCAAGCAACTCGTCTGGGAGTCCAGCCGGAACGCGCAGGGACCCGGCGACCTCGACATCTTTATAGCGGACTGGAAGAAGTAGCCCCGTTATAACGGAGGTTCCATGCTCGGCCTGATCGTCCTTGGCTTCCTCGCCGTCATCGCGCTATTCACCCTCACGAGCTCGATCAAGATCATCGGCCAGGCCGAGGTGATGGTCATCGAGCGGTTCGGCCGGTTCAATCGCGTCGGACGATCCGGCTTCAATCTGCTGATCCCGTTCATCGACCGCCCGCGGACGATCGACGTGCGCGTGTTCGACACCGACGTCAATGGCGTGAAGCGGATCACTGCCGGGTCGACCGCGCGCATTGATCTGCGCGAGCAAGTGCTCAACTTTCCGACCCAGCCGGTGATCACGAAGGACAACGTCACGATCGACATCGACGCGGTCATCTACTATCGCGTGGCCGATCCGCAGAAAGCGACGTACGCGATCCAGAACCTGCCGTTCGCCCTCGAGACGCTGACCCGGACCACGCTCCGGAACATCGTCGGCGAGATGGAGCTCGATCAGACGCTGGGCTCACGCGACACGATCAATCGGCGCATGAAGGACGTGATCGAAGAGGCGTCGATCGGCTGGGGCGTCGACGTGACACGCGTCGAGCTGCAATCGATCGATCCGCCGCGCGACATTCAGCAATCGATGGAGCTGCAAATGCGCGCCGAGCGCGAGCGGCGTGCCGCGGTGACGAACGCCGAGGCCGGGAAGCGCGCGGCGATCCTCGAGGCCGAGGGCGTGCGCGAATCGGCGGTCTTGCGCGCGCAGGGCGCGGCCGAGGCGCGTCTGGCGATGGCGGCCGCCGAGGCCGAGACGATCGCGAAGATTCGGGCCTCACTGCCGCCGGGCGAAGCGGCGATCTATCTGCTCGGTCTGCGCTACTTCGAGGCGCTGCCGCAGCTTGCCGCGGGCAAAGGGTCGACGGTCTTTATGCCGGCCGATGCGGCTGGCCTCATGGGTGCGATCGGCAGCTTGCGCGAGCTGCTCAAGATCGGCGCCGCAACGTCGCCCGTACTGGACGGCACGACTCCGCCGGCGGGCCGAACGTCCACTGTGCCGCCGCCGGCGCTCAAGCCGTGATCTCGCAGGATCGCGCCACCCGCATTGCTCGCGCGCACGCGTGCGAGCAGTGCGGGGAGTACAACTACAAGCGGCTCGTCGTCAAACCCGCTACTGACGCCGACCGAACCGAGCTCGGCGAGAGCTGGCACGCCTTCAAGACCTGCGGCGTGTGCGGGATGGAGCACGAAATGGGAATAGACGACGAGGGTGAGATCGTCTACGTGACGTAGCGGCCAACGT
>DATHNL010000175.1:0-21394 GCA_035486035.1 Gemmatimonadaceae bacterium | reverse complement strand
CCTCGAATGTGAGCGATCTCGGCATCGGTGATTCCAGCGCGGGTGACGATCAGCATGACAAGGGGTCCGGTGGGGGCAAAGAAAAAGCCCCCGTCAGTGTGACGAGGGCCGGGTGTGCTGCGACGGTACTATGCGTCTACGCGCGCGACTCCGGGCCCCCACTGGTAAACCAGTAGCGGCGGTCGGTGGCGTAATACGAGACGCGGCGGGAAGTCATTGCGACTAGTATAGCACAGTTACATGGCCATGGAAAGATTGCCACACGACACGATGGTACCCATATCGGTGGCCGACTTGTGAATGTTCACGTAGTACGCGCCGTTGTCCGGAATCGCAAATGGCAGCGTGACGTCGACTTTCCCATTGCCATCTTTGCCGATCTTGATCGGTGTATACGCCCCAGCCTGCCCAACGACGGCACCGTTATCACCGCACTTGCCCGAATGCACGTGCCACGGATATGTCACGCCGGCTTCGCCACCACTGATTGTCACAGTAGCGTGAGTACTCGACGCACTGGAGCCCGGCTCGACGGATACGGCGCCCGCAACCGTGGTCCCGCCCTGCGGCATGAGCTTCCCGCCCCATTTCATAGGTGCGGCGATAGCCACTGAGCTCAAAGCAATAAGAGCAGCGATGCGAATCACTGTGGTGTTCCTCGGAGGTAGGGGATTTGAGACCGGGGAAGTTACGCCGTGGTCGCGGCCGTGGCGAGCGGCAACTCCAGCTGTCCCGGATCCTCGATATGCGCCTCATCGAGCAACAGTTGGCAGGTCTGGTGCCGGAATGCCAACAAAGCGATAGGTGCCCGAAGACTATCCGGCGGCAGAGCGGCCAGGCTCAGCGCTTCTTCGCGTATACGCTGCGGCAGCGCGGTCGAGCCTGGCCCATTCACAATGGCCCACACGTGCGCCAGATCGCGCGCCGCAATGGCGTCCGCGAGCGCATCGAGCAGGCGAAGCATGTGCTAGGCCGTCTTTCGCGATTTCGAGCGCGTGCCTTTCTTGGCTTTCTTTGGCTCCTCTTCCTGCTCCTCAGCCTTCGCCTCGCGCGCGGCCTCCTCCCCTTCCTCGGCCGCCGCCTCGGCGTCGCCGCCAGCCCGCTTGCGTCCTTGCTCCAGGCTCTCTCTCAGTCGCGCCATGAGATCGAGCACCGGCGTGCCTTCCGGCTCCGCGGTTTCCTCGGTCGAGATCTCTTTCCCCTTCAGCTTGTCGTCGATGAGCCGCATGATGTACGCGCGATAGTCGTCGGTGTACTTCGACGCATCGAACGTCGTCGAGTACTGCGCGACCAGTTGCTCGGCCATCGACAGCTCTTGCGGCTTCACTTCTTTCGCGCTCGGGAACGTGAACTCGGTCGCCGGGACGAGCTCATTGCCGAACCGCATCACTTCGAGGACGATCGCGTCACCGATCACTTTGATCGCGGCCAGTGACTCGCGCTGGCGCAGCGCGAATTTGCCGATGCCCACCATCTTGGTGTTGCGAATCGTCTCGCGCAGAAGTGCGTAGGCTCGCTCGCCACCTTTCTGTGGAACGCAGAAATACGGCGTCTCGAAGAAGCGCGGGTCGATCTCGCTTTCTTGCACGAAATCGATGATATCGAGGGCTTTGGAGCTGCCCGGCTGGGCGGCCTTGAGCTCTTCGTCCGTGATCACCACGAACTTGCCTTTCGTGTACTCGTACCCCTTCACGATCTCCGAGTACGGAACGGTTTTGTCCTCGAGATTGCAGATCCGGTCCATGTGGATCGGCGACAGGTCTTTCTCGTGCAGCTGGCGGAAGCTGATCCCGTCGTTGTCCCGGACGGCTGTGCGCAGCTCGATGGGAATGTTCACCAAACCGAAGCTGATAGCGCCCTTCCAGATAGCGGCCATGGCAAAAAAATAACACCGGACCCGGACCCTGGCCCCCGGCGAGGAGTCAGCCCTTGTGGATGTCCACATTTCATGTGCAAACTCGTGTGAGTGCTGAACCCTGCCTACACGTTTGCCCACTTCGTGATCGGAAAGTCGAACGACCTGGCCGCGGCGAGCGCCACGGCTGTGGCCGCACGGCCGGGTCGGACGTACAACCCGCTGTTTATCTACGGCGAGACCGGCCTCGGCAAGACGCACCTCATGCAGGCGGTCGCGCACGAGGTCCTGGCCCGGCATCCGGAGACACGGCTCGTGTACGTATCAGCCGAGCAGTTCACGAACGACCTGGTAGCGTCGATGCAGCAGGCGGATTTGTCACCATTCCGCGCGCGATATCACACTGCTGATCTATTGCTGATCGACGACGTGCACATTCTCGCGGGCCGTCGCGCGGCGCAGGATGCATTTGCTGAAACGTTCGCCGTGCTCCATACCGCCGGCCGACAGATCATGATGACGAGCGATCGCGCGCCGCAGTCGTCGGGCCTCGACAGCGAGCTCGTAGGCCGTTTTCGAGGGGGAAAAATCGCCGACGTCTCTCGCCCGGACGTCGAGCATCGTCACGCGATCCTGCGCGAGAAAATCAAACTCGACACGCACGGCCCCGCGGTTCCCGAGGATGTGATCGCATTCATCGCCGATCAAGTCACGCAGAACGTGCGAGCCATGGAGGGCGCGCTGACGCGTCTCATTGCGTACGCCGCCCTCAAATCGCGTCCCGTGAGTCTCGATCTCGCGCGTGAAGCCTTGCCCTTGAAGGCAGCGGCCGCGCCGAGCGCGGACGCGGAATTGGTGGCTCGGCGGGTCGCGGCTGAGTGGGGTGTTACACCCGAGGCGCTGGCCTCGAAGCGCCGGACGAAGGAGATCGTCGAGCCACGCCAGGTGGCCATGCACCTCTGTCGTGAGATTCTCGGCATGACGCTATCCGACATCGGGGCCGTATTCGGCGGACGCGACCACTCGACGGTGATTCACGGGCTTGAGAGAGTGCACGCGGAAATGGGGTTCAACCCGGCATTTTCTGCCCGTGTTCGGCGTCTCGAAGAGGGGCTCCGATAGCAGGAACATACGTCTTCGCAAGTGCCTTCGGATGGCGTGCGTGTGACCAATCGGCCGTGCTCAACGTGACACAAGACCGCCCTTTGTTACGATTGTGGCATCCCCAACCTGCCTGTCGATATCCACATGCCGGTCACCACGCTAATCACGGTTGTGATGTGAGTTAGACCGGCCGCCAAACGTTCTCCACATTGGGTTATCCACGTTATCTACATGCGGCTCAATGACTTAGACTGTCACGGGCCGTTGCGTTCGGCGCCTGGACATCGTATACCTCTCGCACTCGCGCAACGTGCGCGAAATGACACACCGGGACGAGGGGTACTGGGGATGAATCTTGTTGCGTGCGACGCGCCGGTCGGGGAGCTCGATGAAGCCCCTCACACGGCACTGCGACAGGACACGTCGACCGAGCATTGGGATGGTTTTTGGGCCGACGACGACCGGTACTATGCGCGTTGCACGACAGCGGCTGGGGTAGCTTGGTATCGTCTGGACGACGGCATCGAAGCGAGCGTAGCGAGCCCGGCCTTTCTTCCCTCCGCCCCCACTCTTCCCATACCCCATAAGGGTATTCGCCGGCCGATAGTGTTCCGCGTCGGCCAGGGCTGCATCGTCGGGTTTCGGCATGCAGTGAAGCGACCGGCTCTGATGTTGGCGAGCCGAGCGCGATCGTCTGACATCTCGGCGTAACCCAACATGAGTTACGCCGTCGCGTCCGGGGCCGATTGGGCCCCGGTGGAAGTCTCTTTTTCTTTACTGCGCGAGCCCGGGCAGCGCGAGTTGTTCCGTGCGCCGTTGGGCGAGCATGACGGCCGCGCCGTGCAGCCAGGACAGTGCGACATCGACCGTCGCATTGCCCGACGCTGCCGCGCGGGCGACAGTGAAGTGCAGGTTCAAGTGCCGCAGGATGTCGCCGGGCTCGGATCGCGTGAGGTACGTGATCAGCGCGGCGGCGGCATCGGCGATGTGGTAGAGCGTGAAGAGTCGGAAGCGGACTGCTGCGGCTTCGTCGGCGCCGAGTGGCGAGAGCAGTGCGGTCTCTCCGGTCTCGCGCTCTTCACGGATGGCGCCGAGTCGAGTCACGGCACGGCGGTACGCGGTGGCGCGCGCGGGAGCGAGCAAGTCGATCCACACGTGCGCCAATCGATCGGTGAGCACCGTCGCCCAGTCGGCGTCGGGATCCGCTTTGAGCGGCGCGAGCGGGTCGCCGGCGCGGAGCCAGTCGCCCAAGTCAGCGCGGCGATCACCGACGGTGGCGAGCGAGGCGACGTGCAGGAGTCCTATGAGTCCTGCTTCGCCGCGTCCGCGGAGTGGCAACACCCGGTGGAGCTGGAACGCTCGGGCCGCGACAGCAACAAGCGCGGGACGCAGCGTCTCAGCATTCGGCGGACTGGAGAGCGGCGTACCGTTGCCGCTGAACGCACGCACGTACGGATCGAGCCAGTCGAGCGCGGCGACATCGTACGCGGTAGCGAGGACGCTGACCGCGGGGATGTCTTCATCGTTCGGATTGGCGGGGCCGTGCTTCGCGGACCAGAGACGCTGAGCAGCCGCGAGCGCGCGAGCGCGTTCGTGGGCATCTATGGCGGTGACCGCCCAATGCCCATCGAGTGCGCTGACAACGCCCGGCGGACCGGGATTGCCGTGCGGCGTCTCGGCCTTGGTCGGCGAAATCGGCGTCATTCAATCTCCGCAGCGTGGAGCACAGGCGCCCTGAACCACCGTGTATCACAATACTGCGTGTGCAACAAACGCGAAAGGAGCGGCCGTGTATAAGGTTACAGCGGTTGGTCACGGCTCAGTAGCGAATTTCGCGGATCTCAGTACTTTTACCCTCCCATTTTCCGATGGGATTTGAGCCCCAACCCGGCGCGGCGCGCCGTCTTCGCCTGCTGTGCTCGTCGTCCCGAGACACAGATCTCCGTTTCATCCTCAGCGCACTACTCGAGGACGTACCTATGCCATCTTTCCCGCGCGAGCTGCTTCTGCCGTCTCAAGAGGCGGAGGGCCCGTGCGACCTGACTAGTAGTCTTACCCCATCCGCTGGCGGACTCGGCGGTGACATTACCTCGTTGGCCGGTGGCCTCACGGACAGCGAGTCTGCTGGCGCCTTGTTGGCGTTATCCGAGCACGCGACCGTGCTCAGGCTGATCTGGGAAGCACATGCCCGCGGCGCGATTGCGTTGCCGCCGACCTTGGCTCGCCGAGTGGTGCAAGCTCGGCGATCTATCCCGAAATACCTGAGCGTGAGCTCGGCGGGAGCGTTCGCGCAGGTCGCGCACACGCCCACAGCGCAGCGCGACGCTATATAGTCGTAGCTCCCAAAGACTCGGCGCCCCGTCAACAGCGGGGCGCTTTTTTTGTTGCGTCGTGAGAATTCACACGTATACTGTGACTGACGCGTTACACGACGTGACCTGAATGTGACTGGGGGCGGTATGAAAGCGAGCGCGAGCGTGGTAGCGGGCGTCTTTTCCCTATGTAGCCTCGGCCTTGGCTGCGCTGGTCACCATGCGCCCCCTGGTGGCTCTTCCGATGCCGCGTTCGCTGTGGTCGAGATTCGCCCTCAGCCGAGACAGGCCCTAAAGGACCAGATCATCCAGGAAGCCTCGGTGGCCGAGGCGCATGGGCTGACGCCTTTCCTCGAGCTCACCTCCGAGTTCAGTCGGCGGTGCTTTCTTGTCGATCACAGCTTCGACGATGCCCGGATGCGGCAAGCGCTCACCGGGACATACATCATCAGGATCGACATCGATCGTTGGGTTGGGCGCTTCGGCGAGACCGGGCTCGACCGGTTGCCGATGGCATTGCCTGGCTTCGTTCAGCTCTTCGAGGGCGGGCGCGGTATGGGGCCGTACATCGACGCCCGCTCCTGGATCGCGGACGCTCCTTCAGCCGTCGCCCCCTCCCTCGGCGCCTTCGTCCACTCGTTCGTCGACGCCAACTAAAGCGGCTCACGCGTGATCGTGGGGGGTCCGGGGGGCGTAGTTGGGGTTGCCCCCCGGAGGCGAACCGACCAGTCGAGCAGCGCGAAGCGCTGCATCGACGCGCCGCGGAGCGGCGCTAACTAGGGCTTCGCGACCTCGGCCAGATCCTGTCGAGGAGGCGTGGGCGCCGCGAACTGGCTGGGATAATAGAAGACGAACGCGTGCCGATCGCATTGGACGATCGCGAACGCGTCCCCGCGATCGAGCAGCTTCTGTGCATCCTCACGGCTCGGCTGACACGAATACGCGTCTGCCCCGCCCGCATAGCACTGATCGGCGCGATCGCTATAGCACGTGGCCGGCGGATGCGTATGCACCTCTGGCACGCCCGCTGGGCAGGCGAAGGTCGCACCGTTCGGCGTCGCCTCGCTCGTCTCGACGGGCTTGATCTCGAGCACCCGGAAGACGGTGTCGGCATCGCGTCCGTCGGGCTTTTGCACGGCGGCCGAGTCGTTGGAGGCATGGACGCGCGCATTGCGCGAGGTCGCCGTCCACCACTGAGTGACGCAGTACGCGCGTTCGACCTGCGCCGGATTGTCCGTCCACTCCGCGGCCAGCGCATTGCGCGCGGCGTCCATGACGACGCCATACCGCATGACCTGCGCGCTGGCGGGCGATGTCACACTGAGCGCGAGCGACACGCCGAGGAGGACCGCATAGCGCATGCGGCCAATCCCCCCTCGGCAGTCGTGTGTCGCGTCAGTGTATCGCATCGGGCAACTCGCTCCTCTCTCATGCTATTTGGTCGACGAGGCGTTTGATCTTGCGTCACCTATCGTACTAGACCGAAACTGTTCTCCGCGTTCCTCATCGCATCGCTGCTATCACACGATTATCCTGCTCACTCACCAAATGCGCGCGTCTCGTGATCTCGCTCACCTTCTCGCCGTGATGCGCCCGGAACTCGACCCGCGCGAATTTGTTTTTGCGACGGGGTCCCTCGACACCCTCGCCGAGCTCTCCCGATCTGGCACGGCGCTTGTCGCGACGTTCATGGAATCCGAGGGCGTGAGCCTGATCCTCGAGCGCTCCGCCGCGACGCGCGCCGGGCTCGCGTACATATACCCGTGCCGCCTCATCACGCTGACGGTCCACTCGTCGCTCGACGCGATCGGATTTGTGTCGGCCATCACATCGGCGCTCGCCGCCGCGGGCATCAGCGTCAATCCCGTCTCGGCGTATCACCACGATCACTTGCTGGTGCCCACCGATCGCGTGGCCGACGCGATGGCGGTGCTGGAGCGACTCAGCACTTCAGGGGGCGATTGATGCGATTGCTGCTGGCCCTATTCGCGGTCGCGAGCGTGGCGCAGGCGCAGACTCCGGCGCCACTCGTCGTACTGGACCCGATGCTTGATCTGTCGGCCGTTCCTCCGCGACCGCCGCTCGCCGCGCTCGCGACCCTCGACTCGAACGACGCCCACCAGTACTACGACGTGGGGATGGCATCGGTCGACACCAACCCATCCCTCGCGGCAGCGGCATTTTTCTGGGCCAGTCGCCTCGACCCGTCGTGGGCTGAGCCCTACTTCGCCCGCTGGTACGTGCTGCGGCGTGCGGAGCCGCGGGCGATCGGTGACTCCGTGCGGACCCTCGTCGATTCGCTGCGGGATGTGGCGCTCATGCGCGATCCGTTCGTCGACGAGCAAATCAGCTTGCAAGGGCGTTCGGACCGCCGCATTTCCCGTTGGTACTTCGCATTCTCCGGACGGCGCTACGACCTCGCGTCGCAGGAGTTGGCGAAGTTGATCCCCAAGTACCCCAACGTGCTGGATGTGTACGTCTATCGCGCCAAGGCCACGTACTATCTCCACCAGTATGACACCGCGGCCGCGATTCTCCAGTCGGCGATCGATCGGATCACGTTGTGGGATACGACGCGACTCCAGCCCCGCTATCTCGCCCGGACGATCTTCACCTACGCCATGGGCTTGGCGTACCAGCAGGGACACCGGGATTCGGCGGCGAGATCGGCGTTTCAGCTCACGCTCACCGAGAACCTCGGGTTCTACATGGCACACGTGCACCTGGCGAGCGAGGCGCTCAATGCGGGCGATACGGCGACGGCGATCGCCGAAGCGCAGCTTGCCGCCGATATTCGGCCGGACGATCCAGTCGTGCAGCTGTTCTTGGGTAAGACGTTGCTTTCCGCGCATCGCCCGGCCGAAGCCATCGAGCATTTGCGCGCGGCCACGGTCGCCGACCCCTACTTCGCGTTGCCATACTATTACACAGGACAGGCGAGCGAGCTCGCGCACGACAGGTTGGCGTCGCTCATGGCGTATCGTGCCTTTCTCGCGCACGCCAGTCGTGCGGACAATTTGCGCCCGAGCGCCGAGGAGGCCCTCGCTCGCCTCGGTGGACCGGTGAAGTAACGCAAACGTAATGCGCCCGAGACCCGGTTGTCGCTACATTGTCTCGCCTTCCAATCGGAGAGCCGATGCGACTCATCGTGTTGTGTCTCGCGGTAGGATGCGGCAGCGTTGCCCTTGCGCAAAAGACGCCGCCCGCGCCGGTGAAGCTTCCCGACATGTACGATCTGTCGCTCGTGCCCGCGCGGCCGACGGTCGTCACAGGGTCGACGAGCAACGTGATGCCGTTCGTCAAGGATCCGAAGACCGGCAAGTACGTGCGGGCCACGCCGACTGCGGCGCCCGTCGATTCGACGCTGCCGGACACGAACGACGCCAGAACGTACTACGATGCCGGCGTCGCGTCCGTCGACGCCAACCCCGTTGGTGCGGCCGCGGCATTCTACTGGGCCAGCCGTCTCAATCCGTCATGGGCCGAGCCGTACTTCGGACGCTGGTTCGTGCTGACCCAGGCGGCGGAGCGGACGGCGGTGCTCAAGAAGAACGACGAGAAGAAGAACAAAGATCTGGTGCTCGTGCCGGACAGCACGTTGAAGCACTTGGACTCGCTCGTGATTCTGGCGGACATCCACGATCCGTTCTTCGACGAGAAGCTCGCGCTCGAGGCGGCCAGCGGCAATATGCACGGCACGATCGCGCTGGCGAATACGCTCCGGAACAAAGCGATCAACGACTATAACCGGGAGCAGATGTCGGAAGGCGAGCCGCCGTTCATGGGCTTCTATAACGGGTATAAACTGGAGCACACGTGGTATACGGCGTACGTCGATCGCCACTTCGACAGCGCATCGGCCGACCTGGCGAAGCTGATCAAGAAGAATCCGGACGCGTTCCAGCTCTATACGTATCGCGCGAAGGCCCAGTACTATCTCAAGCAGTTCGACAGCGCGACGGCCACCTTGAGCGCCGCGATCGCGCAGATCGAGAAACGTGATACGACGAAACTGCTCCCGGTGTACATCTCGCGTGAGATGCTGACCTATTCGATTGCGATGGCGAACGCCCAAGCGCACCACGATTCGGCCGCGAAAGCGAACTTCCAGCTCGTGGTGACGCAGAACTTGGGCTTCCACATGGCGCACCTGCATCTCGCGAGCCAGGCGCTCGGCGCGCACGATACGGCGACCGCGATCACTGAAGCGCAGATCGCGGCCCAGATCCGGCCGGACGATCCCGTGGTGCAGCTCTTCCTCGGCTACGCGCTCATCAACGCGGGGCACATGAGCGACGGCATCGACCATCTGCGGCAGGCGACGACGGTCGACCCGTACTATTCGATCCCGTACTACTATTTGGGCCAGGCGCTCGAGCAAGCGGGCAATGACACCGCGGCCGTCTCCGCGTACCGCGGGTATCTCGCGCACGCCGCCCGCGGCGAGCGCCTGCGTAAGAGCGCCGAGGACGCGATCGGCATGCTGACGATCTCCAAGTCACCGACGGCGACGCACTGATGCGCTCCCTAAGTCTCGTTCTCGCGCTCGCGTGGGCGCCGTATGCGCTCGCGCAGCAGGACACGACGAAGCACGCCGTCCGCCAGTGGACGACCTATGAGGACCTGCAGCTCTTCAGTCAGGTGCTTTCGGAGCTCAAGCTGAACCATCCGGATTCACTCGACACGCACACGCTCGTGATGTCGGCGATCGAGGGGATGGTGCACGCGGCCGATCCGCACTCGTTCGTGATTCCGGCGGTGCGGTTGAACCCGGCCAAAGAGGCCGACTACCGCGCCGGCAAGCTCGTGCCGGTTCCGGTCGAGTTTGTCGAGGTGCGGGGCGCCTATGTCGTCGCAGGCGCGGCATCGGGATCGGAAGCGGAGCGCCTGGACATTTTGCCAGGGGATCGTCTGGTGGCGATCGATAGCGCGCCCGTTCGGGCCGAGAGCGTCGTCGAGCTCGAGGTGATGCTTTCGGGCGCCCCGAAAACGACCGCGCTGCTGACGTTGGAGCGCCGGCGGCTCGATGGCTCGACCGTGCGCCTCGACCGCCGCCTCACGCGCCATTCTCCGGACGAGGAGTCGGCGGTCCCGGCGGTCTTCATGCTCGATCCGAAGACCGGGTACATCCGGATCACGACGTTCTTGAGTGATCGTGCCGCCGACGATCTCCACACCGCGCTCGGCACGTTGGACCACCAAGGGATGCAGCGCCTCGTCCTCGATCTCCGTGATAACGGCGGCGGCAGCATCAAGCAAGCGGCGCACGTCGCCGGTGAGTTCTTGCCCAAGGGCATGCTCATCTACACGTCCGAGGGCCGCAAAAAGGATATTACCGACACGGGCCGCGTGTCGCGCTCGTTCTTCGCGACGCGCGCGAAATATCCGCTGGTCGTGATGATCGACGGCGGCACCGCGAGCGCCTCGGAGCTCGTCGCGGGCGCGCTTCAGGATCACGATCGGGCGTTGATCATCGGGCGTCCGAGTTTCGGCAAGGCATTGCTCATGGTCCCGCTGGGGATGAGCGCCGGTTCGTCGCTGATGTTGGTCGTCGGCCACGTCCGCACGCCCTGTGGCCGGATCGTGCAACGCAGCTATCGTGGTCTCGCCCTTCGCGACTATTACGAGGGCGCGTGGTCGTCGCGCGACACGACGGGGCGCCCTTCCTGTAAGACCGACGCGGGCCGGACGGTCTATGGCGGCGGAGGGATCGTGCCCGACGTGCTGCTGCCGACGCACCTCGGCGCGCCGCCGTGGTTCGAGCGCATTGAGGAGGATCGGCTGGTGTTGCAGTGGATCGGCGGGTATCTCGACGCCCACGGCGCGCAGTACACGACGCTCGACGCGTTCGCGGCCGCGCCGACGATCCCGCCGGATGCGATCGCCGACTTCCGCACGTTCGTGGCATCGCACGGGGATTCGGCGGCGACGGGTGATGCGGCGGATCGTTTGCTGAGCCGGCGGTTGGCGCTCGCCGTGGCGTACGGGAAGTGGGGCGAGCCCGGGTACTATCATGTGGCGGCCGTCATGGATCCCGATGTGACGACGGCGTCGCACGCGTTCGATCGCGGCGCTCCCTGATGAATGAACCGCTCGATGAGTGGCTCCGTCGGGACCTGATCGAGGAGTTCGGCCCAGAGAAGGAGCCCGTGCCATGGGCGGCCGACAAGGTGTCGCGGATCATGCAGCGCTTGTCCGCGGTGCGCACCGCCGGTGGCCCGCGACTCGAGGCCGAGATCTTGTGGGTGCGCGAGGTGACGGCGTTCACGCTGCCGGGCCACTATGTCTACATCTCGCGCCGGCTCCTCGAGCGCTGCGCGAGTGACGAGCCGGTCGCGTTCGCGTTGGCGCACGAGATCGCGCATCATGATCTCGGGCACTTGCACGGGCTCGACTCGTGGGCCGCCGCGATGCCGCGAGAGTTCCCATCATTCGCACACGGGCGTGCGGCGCTCATGATGGCCATCTTTTTCATTGAGCGGCGCGTGCACGGCCCTGAGCACGAGTCGGCCGCTGACGCCCGGGCGCTCGAGATGTGTACGGCGGCAGGGTACAACGGCGAGCACTGCCTCCAGTTGTTCGATGTGCTGGAGTCGGACGCGCTCGATAAGGGCGATCTCGATGGTGTGTATGGTCTCGAGGACGCACTCGATCCCGCGAGCCATGGCGGCGGTGCCATGGGATGGCTGACCGAGGCGCGCGAGTGGGCGTTCGAGCGGCTTCGCGGGTATGTGCCGATTCGCGAGCGGAAAGCGCGACTGCGCCAGCCGCTCAGGCGATGAGATTCTGGCGGTCGCCCGTCGGGTGGGCGTTCGCGGCCTTGTACCTGGTGGTTTTCGTCCTCGAGTACCTGGACTACCTACGCCATCGCGGGACGTGGTTCGCGGATCTGGGGCTCGACCTCCTCGCGATACCGTATGTGCTCGTGGGGCGAGTCTTGACGATGAGCGCGACGTTCGAGTTGCACGGGTTCCAACCGTGGGGCCTGGTGCCGGCGGCGCTCTTCTGCGCCCTGCTGGCGTACGTGATCGGAGCCGGTCTTCAGTCCGCCTTCGTTCGCGTGCGCCGCCATGTGCTACGGCCACCAGCAACACCGAAGTAACGTTTGCAACATGCACAGTGCTGTGCAATCGACGATGCCATAGGCGAGTGTGAGACCCAGCCGGCGACGGGGCTAGGAAAGTGTCATCGTCCCGTCGAACGTACGTCCAGCCTATGTCGCCCAGGTTGTCGTAAGTGTTGATCGCTGCATTGATCGGTGGTGCCACCGATCGTGCGCATTTCGCCGGCTCGCTCCGGCGCGAGATCACCGCACGATTCTGCGCGGATAGCGACGAGCTACACTCGCTCGTCGCGACTGGCGAGGTCGATGCCATCGTTGCTGATCTCGACACGGTCCGCCATTCGAATCTGTGGCCGAGTGTTCGGGCGATCGTCGACTGGCATCCGACGATTCCTCTCGTGCTATGGCTCTCGCTCAACGGCAACGACATGCGTTCGCTCGTGGCGATCGCCGGCGAGATCGCGCTCGATGCCGTGATCATTCGCGAGCTTGATGACTGCTCGGCGATCATCGCCGGCGCCATCCGTTCGGCGTGTGAGGGCAGTGCGACGCAGAACGTGGTGCGGGCCATCGAGCGCCTCGCGCCCCAGTCGGTCCGCTCGCTGCTTGTGATTGGTGCGCGTCACGCCGAGCGGCCGTTGACGGTGCATGCGTGGGCGGCGAGGGCGGGGGTATCGCAGCGGACGCTGTTGGCGCGCATGCGTGACGCCGGGCTTCCGCCGGTGCATCAGCTGATCCGCTGGTTTCGGCTGCTCCATGTCGCGGCGCGGCTCGATATGCCGAAGGCCACGGTGGAGCGCGTGGTCGAGACGATGCGCTTCACGTCGAGTGCGACACTGAGGCATCTGCTCAAGCGGGTGACAAGTCTCTCGCCCAGCCAACTGCGCGACGCCGGCGGCTTCGATTACCTGCTCGGCGTGGTCGAGCTAGTGTTGTCGCCCGAGCGGGGCGATACCGCAGCAGATCAGGATTCGCCGCTGGCTGACCTTGGCCGTCTCGACCAACACCTGCAATCTGCATGGTATGAGTCTCGCGGACCTGACTCGCACGCATCGCGTATGCCGCGAAGAGCGGACCGCTGATCTCATCCGGCACTGTCGTCGTCAGCTGGACCGCTCCATCGCCGCGGAAGTTGACGCGCATGCGCATTGGATCGAGGGGCAATCGACCGACCCGCTGCCGTACTATCATTTCGCCGAGATGTGCCGGTGGTATGGGCACTTGGACCTCTGGCGAGAGGCGGTCGACATCGCGCTCGGGCTGTCGCACTACGCGCCCGAGCAGCTGATCGAACGAGCGCATGCCAAGCTACTGCTCGGCGACTGGTCTGGGTGGCGCGATCGCGAGTCACGGTTCTTTCTTGGCGGCACCGGATTGCCGTACCAGTTGCGCTCGATACGCGAACGCTGGGATGGGCGTGAAGACATCGTCGGCAAGTCGCTGCTCATCGTGTCTGATGGTGGGTTTGGCGACTGCATGCAGATGCTGCGCTTCCTGCCGTGGATCACGCGCACGGCTCGGAGGGTCACGCTCGCGGTGCAGCCGGAGCTCGTAGAGCTCGCGACGTACAACTTCCCTGATACGAGCATCTGCACGATCCAAGACGCGATCGTCACGTCGTATGACCGGTACGTGTCGGTTCTCTCGTTGCCCGCGATGGTCGGCGCGTTGCCGCCATTCGAGACTTTGCGAGCGCCGATGCCCACTCGTCGTGCTGGGGTCGGGCTCTGTTGGGCAGGGAGTCCTCTCACGCAGATGGAGCTTCGCCAACCGCTGTCGCTCGATGCATTCTCTCCGCTCCTCACCGGCGGCGACGTGAGTTGGTACAGCTTGCAAATTGGTCCACGCGCGGAAGAGGTTGTGAGCTATCCGACGGTCACTGTTCCGCCGGAGCCGCTCTCCACGTTCGCCGAGACAGCGAACCTGATTGCGGGGCTGGACGCCGTCGTGACGGTCGACACGTCGGTGGCGCACCTGGCAGGGAGTCTCGGCGTGCCGACCTTCCTGCTTCTGCACGTCGTAGCCGACCCGCGATGGGGGCTGGCTGACGCGACGCCCTGGTATCCCTCGATGTGCTTGATTCGGCAGCGCAGGCCAGGGGACTGGACCGGTGTGATCGATGAGCTCGCGCATCGCATCGCGGTCACCATCCCGCGTGTGGCGTCGTAGAGTCATCGCGCTGTGAGGGTGAATGTTTCGCGGCATCTCGGTCGAGGTGTGGGATGCCAGAAGCTCAATTCGCAGCCACGCGATTGTCGGCGGCACAGGGCGTTGTTCTGCGGCGGACAGGCAGTCAGCATCAGCTCGTAAATACGAATAGCGGATCTGGCTGCATCCTCAATGCGATGGGTAGGCGGATCTGGGCACTGCTCGCGAGCCGACCGACGTTCCCCGCGATCGTTGGCTGTTTGAGCGGGTCGCGCGATCACGAGCGGGGGGCACTCGCGGGAGACGCAGGGCGCCTGCTGATGGCGTGGCAGGAGGCCGGGTTGATTACCTGGACGAGCTAGTGCGACCGCGACCGCAGTAGCGACGCCCGGTTGAGGATGCCGACGGTCGGGGCGCTCGTCCGCGATTACGTGACGCAGGATTCGGTGGCGCGGCAGTTGGCGCGCGTCGCCGAGGTGCAGTTTGTGGAGAGCACCGCAGCTCTAGTGCAGGCGAGTGTCGACGGCGCGGTCGGCGCGGTGATCACCGAGTTGGGTGACGAGACGGGCCGCTCAGTGGCGCCGATGATCCTCGAGCTCACGGCTCGGGCGCCATCCGTGCCGATCGTGCTCTACGATATCTTGAACCGTCCCGCGATCGATCGGCTGAGTGAGATTCTGGTGCCGGGCCTTCGGATCGAGTTCGTGTTGCGCGACGCCGAGCCCTTGGGCACAACGGTGCGCCGAGCATTGTCGGCGGCGTTGCCGCCCACGATGGCGCCGATTCTGATCGAGCGGTTCTTGCCATTAGCGCCAACCTCGCTGCACGTCTTTCTCGCGGTGGCAGCACTCAAGGCGCCGTCGGGCCGAAGCCTCGAGCATCTCGCGCATTGGAGCGGCGTCACGCGCCGTACGCTGGCCCGGCGGCTCGCGGCCGCGGGTTGGCAGCCACCGAGTGTGGTGTTGCAGACGTTTCGGGCGCTGGATGCCGTGTGGCTGATGACGGTGTGTGGTCGCACGGCACGTCGGGTGCGGGAGCTCCGCGATCTCGGGGGCCCGAGCTCAGTGGGGCGGCTGATGCGGCGGTATCTGGGGATCGCGCCGCGCGAGCTTCGGGACGCTGGCGGCTTCGGCGCGGCGCTCGATATCGCAGCGCATGCCATTACTGGCAACCATACAGGCGTGCTGAGCCGGGTCACCCACGCGCGGCGATGAAGGTACGCGCCCGTTCGGCGACCACGGCGCCCAGGATAACCACGCCGCTCACGACGCGCTGCATGGCGGGATCGACGTCGGCGAGGTTGAGGGCGTTGTTGAGAGCCCCGATGCATACGGCGCCGACGAGTGTGCCGAGTACACCGCCGCGACCGCCGGTGAGTGCCGTGCCGCCGATGACGACGGCGGCGATTACGTCCAACTCGTACTGCAGCCCGGCATTGGGAACGCCCGCGCCGAGTCGTGACGCCATGACGGCGCCGGCGAGGCCCACGAGGGCGCCGTTGGCGAGGTAGACCCAGGCGGTGACGGCCCGCGTGGGCACGCCGGCCAGCCAGGATGCCTGCTCGTTACCCCCGACCGCGTAGACCCAACGACCCCAGGTCGTGCCGGTGAGCACGAACCAGCCAATGGCGACGATGATGAGCATGACGATGATCGGGATCGGGAGACCCGCGACTTTGTTCTGTCCCAACCAACCAAACTGGCTCGGCAGGTCGCCTATCGATCGTCCGCCGCTAAAGAGAAACGCGAGGCCGCGGCAGATCGTGAGGAGCGCCAGAGTCACCAGAAACGACGGGATGCGCAGAAACGCGACCGCGGTGGCGGTTATGCCACCGGTTGCGACGCCGACGATGATAGCCAGGGCGAGGGCAATGAGAGTCGCCGCGAGGCCACCCAGTGTCGGCTCGAGGGCGCGCGCCGCCAACGCAGCCACGACGCCGGCAAGTGCGACGACCGAACCGACAGATAGGTCGATGCCGCCGGTGAGGATGATCGCGGTCATCCCGACGGACATGATGCCGACAATGGCGACCGAGAGTGCAACGTTGACGAGGTTGGCGAGCGAGAAAAACGTCGACAGCACGTCTAGCCGATCATGGCGTCGTCGAATCCACGACGGTCATCGGCACGGCGATGACGGAGTCGTACGGCTGCTTCGCGAAGTAGGCCGCGATGGCGTCAATCGTCTCGGAGCCAATAAGTTTGGGCTGCTGCGCAACGTCGGCCTTGAGCGGCGTGTGCCCCTTGATCGCGCGCACAGCCTCGCTCGTGGCGTCGTAGCCGACGATCGTAAAGTTCACGCCGGTCTTGCCGTGCGAGGTCGCTGAGGAGAGCGCGCCGAGGGCACTCTCGTCGTTGATGGCGAAGATGCCGTCAAGAGAGGGGTGAGCCTGCAGCAGGTCATCGGCGGCCTTAAGCGCGCGATCCCGCACACCGCCGCCATTGAGCACGCTCACCAGCTGCACGTGGGGATGCGACTTGGCGAGCGTCTCGCTAAACCCCAGCGCCCGGTCCGCACCGGACTGCACCTCGGGCTGTCCGATCACGGCCACCGTCCCAGTGTCATGCAGCGTTTTCGCCATAAACTCAGCCGCGAGCCGTCCACCTTCGTAGCTGTTCGACGCGACGTGCGAGACGACGTGCGCGCCGAGTGCCCGGATATCGGACGTGAACACCGGGATACCAGCGGCTTGCGCACGCGCAATGGCAGGTCCGATGCCGCGCGAGTCGACGGGGCAGGCTATGATGGCGTCGACACGCTGCACGATGAAGTTGTCGATCTCGGCCTGCTGTTTGGCGAGATCGAAGTCGCCTGACGTAATGAGCAGCGTGTATCCATGTTTCTGTGCTGCGTCACGCAGGCCGGCTTCGAGCTGGCGGTAGAACTCATGCTCGGTGGTGAGTAGGGTTACGCCGATGCGTTTGCCGGTGGCGCCGGTGGACGTACCGGATGACGTACACGCGCCAAGTGTTAGTAGCACGACGGCCAATCGGCGCATCAGGTCAGCTCCAGCAGGTTGACTTCAGCTATCGTTCCGCCACGGATAGCGACTGTTTTGATCTCCCAGGCGCCGAGCGAGACCGGATGCGACCACTTGAACCGTTCACTCGCAACCGTCGCGTGAGTCGTCTGTCCGGTCGTTTCTTGCAGGCGCACGATGAGCCGGTCGTCGTCCTCGGCCTTTTTCACCGCGGTCGCGATGACGTTGGCCGGCGACACGCTCAGGAACGACGCCTCCCAGGCCTCTTTCCCTGGATGGCGCGAGTCGACCACGTACTCGGCCGGGGTTTGGAACTCCAGCGCGCGCCGATCGAGGTTGAGCGTGCGATACTCGCCCACGCCGCGCACGAGCCAGAACGAGCGCTCTTGGCGCCCTTGGTCCTGCCACGCTCTCGTGTCGTTGACTGGGACGGTCGCGGGCCGATGTCGCGCGAACGGCGATGACCTGATCACGATCGTCCGAACGAGTGCCCCAGCGGGCGTAGCCAGGACATCGTAGCTGTACGTCTGCGCATTGCAGACGCCGAGGGTCACGACCGAGTTGCCGAGCTTCCCTTGGATCGCGATGTAGTCCTGCGCGGGTTCCTCGGTTCCAGCCGCAGTCCGGGGGATCGTGGCGCCGGGCACTTTGGCGAACACCTGGGGATCGGTCAGCGTGGTCGGGATATCGAGCTTGAGGATTTGCTCGTGCTCGTGCCAGTCGATGACGAATTTGAGTTCGACTGCATCAAATCCAGCGCGCTCGATGATGTCCATGTTGATCGTCGACGTCCGCCAGGTGGCGATCTGGCGCGTGACGCGCATGAGTGGCCCATCCTCGACGACGACCGTGTTGACCCAGGTGGGTCGTCCGATCACATCACGGAAGTCGGTTACATCGTGCGACCACGTATCGCTACGGTCGTCGATGACCACGAGACCGATGGGCTCTGCCAGCAGCTCCGGTCCACCAGCCGCGACGGGCATCGACGTGATACCAAAGCCTCGATCATCGATCTTGATACCGGTACCAATCGGTTTTGGGTCAGCCGATGCCACGGAGACTTCGCCGTGGTCGACTGTGAAGACGCGGTACCCGCACGCCGGCAGCTCGACGTGCGCCGTCCAACGGCCCATCCCAGTCATGCTATCGGGGACTCGCCACTGAAACGGTATCCGGGTCCCATCCTTCGTCGACAGGTGGGTGATCCTCGCCAAGCCGTACGGCTCCTGGTCCATGTGGAGCTCGAGCACGGTCAGACGAGGCCACGGAAGCGGATTGTACGCGAACACGCATCCTTCGGGGACGGTAGACGTGTCGACGGAACGGGCGAGCACTTCGAGGGCCTCGACACGGCTGGTTTGGGCCACCTCGCATGCGTAGCCGACCTGATCCCGAACATCTCGGTAGTCGTCGTACAACGATGTGCCGGCCATCATATCGTGGAACTGACAGAACAGCACTTTCCACCATGATTCGGCGAATTCCGCCGTCGGATACGGATGCTGCTCGGCGAGCTGCGCGAACGCTGCGATGGACTCAGCCTGCGTGAGCCATCGCTCGGCGCGCCGATTGAGGGCTTTGCCTTCGCCGTGCGCGGAATAGCATCCGCGCGAGTGGTGTTGCAACTCGGTGCGAACCACGGGGAGCGAGGCGGCCGCGGAGGATTGCTCGACGGTGGCGAAGAACTCGGCGAGGGTGCTGAACCGCAATTCGGGCAGCGCAGGGTTGTTTTTGAGCTTGAGGATGGTCGCGATGTTCAGCTTCGTCGGGCCTCCCCCATGGTCCCCGACGCCGTACCAGAACATCGCGTGGTCCAGTCCCGGCTGAAAATACTTGTTGATTCTTAGCTGCTGGTTATCGTCCAGCTTTGGAATATCATCTGGGTCACCGTCGTAGTCGTCGTGGATACGCCCAGTCAGTACACGCGACCCATCGGGAGATTCCCACCAGAACACGAGCGGAAGCGTCATCTCGTTTTCCTGCGGCCGCATGAAGCAGTAGTGACGGAGCCCGGCCTTCTTGAGAATTTGCGGAAGTCCTGCTGCGTGCCCGAACGAGTCGGGGTTGGCGCCGACGGTCCCCATGGCCCCGACATGATCCCGGAAATAGCGCTGTCCGTACAGCCCATGACGGACGAAGCTCTCGGTCGATGGGAGATTGCAATCAGGTTCGACTATCCAGCCGCCGATCGGCTCCATCCGGTGCTCGGCGACGCGCTGCTTGATGATCGCGAAGAGCCGGGGGTCGGCTCGTTCGATCCACCGATAGTGGGCGGTCGATGAGTGGACGTACTTGAACTCAGGCGTCTCGGCCATGCGATCGGTCGCGCTCTGTAGCGTATCGAGCGCCTCGTCCGCCCCATCGCGCCATGGCCAGAGCCATGCCGCATCGATGTGGGCATACCCAATGAGGTGCAGCACCTTCGTGTTGCCTGGACTCCGAGGCACCGCGGGGGCGTCTATGAGTGCGCGCCACAGTGGATGCTGCGCGAGCCCCAACCACGGTGTGATCACCGAGGCGGCGCCGGCGCTCAGAAAATCGCGACGGGGTATGGGCATAAGAGTGTCGACAAGTGTAGTCACGACACCCCTCTTGTCAACCATTCAGCGGGCCCCCTTATTGGGGGCGTGCCGCCAGCGCTGAGTGACCGTGAGCTCGACATCATGCGGGCAGTTTGGGACCTCGGTGCAGCTACCGTGGCGGAGGTGCAACGCGCACTCCGTGCGCGGCGCGTGCGACTGGCCAGAACGACCGTCGCGACGTTGCTCGACCGCCTCGAAGCGAAGGGGGCGGTGCGACAGATAGAGGGAACTCGCCGTCCGGTGCGTCGATACGAGGCGGTCACGCCGCGCGAGGTCGCTGGGACCAGTGCACTGGCGCGTCTGGTCGAAACGGTTTTTGGGGGCATGCCCGGGCTGGCGATGACGCACTTGGCGGGAGACGCGCGGCTCACCGGCGAGGAGTTGTACGCCCTGAGAAGGATCCTGGATGAGCGACTGGCAGCGCAACGTCGCAAAACGAGGCGCTCGTGACGCAGGGTCTCATCGCCTGGGCGTGGTACGCCGCCGCCACGGGTGCCCTAGTTATAGTCGCGGCTGAGGCGCTCGATCGCGCCGCGCGGCTAGCCAGGTGGCAGACACGATGGGTGTGGCTCTCCGCGATCATCGCGACGATAGGTGTTCTCGCCTATGGCCCCCATCGTCCCGTTGCTCGCGGTCTCGCGGCTTCCGCCGCCGCGATTCCGCTCAACGCGGTGTTCGTATTGCTCTGGTGCGGCGCGTCCTTCGCGCTGCTGGTGCGACTGGTCGTCTCGTTCTCGAGGGCGCATGTGCAGCTCGTGGGTTTTTCGGTGCGCGACCTCGATGGCATTGACGTTCAGGTCAGCGACGCGATCGGTCCCGCGCTCGTGGGGTTGTTCCGTCCGCGCGTAGTCGTGCCATGGTGGTTCCTGGCGCTGCCGAAAGCCGACCGCGTGCTCGTGATGCTCCATGAGCGAGAGCATCAGCGGGCCCGTGACCCATTGGTCGGCGCGTTCGGGGAGTTAGCGCTTGCGCTCGTGCCTTGGCACGTCGCGCTCTGGTACGCGGTTCGGCGACTCCGTCGCGCCTTGGAGCTCGACTGCGACGCCCGGGTGCTGCGTCGCGAGTCCAACGTCGAACGATATGGGCATCTCCTGTTGCGGTGTGCGCGTTCCGGTGGCCTCGCGGGATCGTTTACGAGTTGGCTCCGCGGACCAGCTGGCACGCTCGAGTTGCGCATTCGTGCCATGACAGCCCCTCCACCGGCGCGTCGTCTGCAGCCGGCGTGTCTCTACGCCATCACGCTCTGTGCTGCGCTCATAGGGATCAGCACATTGCGTCGTCCCGCGCCCCTTGTCCTCGTCTCGCCCGCGCTTTCGGCATTGCCGGTTGCCATGGGCGACATCGATG